>NZ_JADDXT010000002.1:1845572-2153168 GCF_015330165.1 Zobellia roscoffensis | reverse complement strand
ATCTACTGGGGGCATAAGAATGTCATCATTATCGGAAACGATAACCTTATACACCTCACTTTTCTTTACATTTTTAGATACAATAGGAAAGTGGCCCGGGTTTTCTTTCAGTTCAGAAAAAGCGGCTTCCTCCATATCTAACCGTAAGCCCGCCTTTCTTTTGTTCGCATCCGGACCGTGGCAGGTATAACAATTATCGGAAAGGATGGGTTTGATATGAAAATTATAATCTACCGTCTCTGGAAGTTTCATATCTGCATACGCATTCGTCTCCGTTTCGAATACTCCTTTTTTATACATAAAAAGGAAACCGATCAGACCTGCCAAAACTGCTAAAATAACTACCTTATATTTCATTTTTAAGAATCGTACATTTTACACTTCATGTGATTCCTTAAAAGTAGTAGATTGCCATAGCGTGCACAACTGAAAGAGTTGCACTTTTTAGTTATTCTTTATCATTTTTTGAATACAACAGCCTATTTTATGTGAGTTCGACACTTTTCAGCATCCAATTTCAGCAATACCGCAGAAAGAATTAATCTAAAAATAAATTATAGGGAAAGTGTTTTGATGGCAAGCCAAGCCATGAGTCCGCCTCCAATTTCCAAGGCAGATTCATCCATATTAAAAGTGGGGGTATGAAGTCCAGATTGAATATTTTTTTCAACATTGCCCACACCCAGCATATAGAAACAAGCCGGATGCTGCTGGCTGTAGTATGCGAAATCTTCCGCTGCCATCCATTGGTCTAGTTCTTCTACATTTTCTTCTCCTAAATACGCTTGTGAGTGGCTACGTAAATCCTCCGTTAGCAGCGCCTCATTTTTTAAATGTGGATACCCATGGTTGATTTTAAGTTCACAGCTCCCACCCATAGCCTCTGCCATAGTCGTAACCAATTTGGTCAGTCTTTCCAATGCCGATTTTCGCCAAGTTTCATCAAAAGTTCTAAACGTACCCTCGATGGTTACCTCGTCCGGAATTACATTTATAGCTCCGTTGGCAATTACCTTTCCAAAAGAAAGTACGGAAGGTACTTTGGGATCGGCCATACGGCTAACGAGTTGTTGCGCAGCAACAATAATATGTGAGGATATCAATACCGGATCAATCAATTTTTCGGGCATGGCGGCATGACCACCTTTTCCTTTAACAGTCAAAAAAAGTTCGTCCATACTGGCCATAAATTTCCCAGAGCGAAAACCTACTTTTCCGACTGGCATATCTGGCCGTACGTGCTGCCCAATGTGAGGAATGCGCCCCAAGTCAACATATGCTTTCTCTTGCATGACTTTAATTGCTCCACCCGGACTCAATTCTTCCGCAGGTTGAAACAATAGTTTTACACTTCCCGAGAAATCACCTTTTAACTCCAAAAGAATCTTGGCGCACAGCAAAAGGGAAGCGCTATGTGCATCATGGCCGCACGCATGCATAACCCCAGGGTTTCCCGAAGCATAGTCAATCTTATTTTCTTCAAGAATTGGTAAGGCATCAATATCTGAACGCAATAGCACCGTCTTACCGGGCTTATCTCCATTTATAGTAGCCAGAAGACCCGTTGTAGCGACCGATTCAATATCGGTCACCCCAAGTGATACTAACTGTTCTTTGAGGTATGCACAGGTATTATATTCTTGAAATGATAGTTCCGGGTTTTGATGTAAGTGCCTGCGCACTACTACAAACTCCGGCGCATAGGTTTGGGCAAGACTTTTAATTTTTTGGCTATCCATTAGAAAAAGGGTGTTAAAGTCAACCTAACTACTAAAAACCTTGGTAAAAATAGGAGGTTTACTGCTTTGAAAAAATCAAGTCGAAATTAACCGTCACTTCATCACCTACTATAATCTGACCAAACATTGCCGTAGGCGGCTCCATACCGTAATCCTGCAACGTTAATTTCTTTTGTCCTGAAATTTTAAGACCCTCGGAAACCTTTTCGATAGTTACCGGAACTTCAACAGTTTTCTCTGTTCCCGCAATGTTCAATGAGCCTACCAAAGTTGATGTATTCTTTACTTCCGTAAGCTTAAAAGTAACTTTTGGGTGTTCTTCTTTCTTGAGTGCTTCGTGCATTTTTTTATCCATTGCCGCACCACGTTCACTTTTAATATCCTCAACCGCCACCTCAAGGTTAATCTGTTTTGGCGCCTTTCCGTCGTATACCAGTGTTGCCTTTAAGGTATTGGCCGCCACTTCCCAATCGTGAACGGTAGAAGAACCTGCAATAGTCATTTTACTGGCATCTGCAAGTGTATATTCTTGTGCTTGGCTCACCAAAGTAAAGCTTACAAGAAGTACTAGAAAAACTGCTTTTTTCATTTTAATAGATTTCAAAAAATTAATATTGGAGGAATGACTATTCGTCTAGAACCGTCTGCCAGAATTTTTTCTGTTCTTCTTCGCTAGGTTGCACCTTAGGGCTCACCAATCTAAAACCAACGTAATTGGAATCTGTAAACCACCAGAAACTCTTTGGAATCTGTGGATCACGTTTTTGTTGTTTTAAACTAGATGCTGTTCTAGCCGACGAACGCAATTTATCCGCATCATCGTCCCAAGAACCACCTCTATAAGATCGCGGGTGAATCACGGCCGGTGTTACCCATGGGTTTTTCTTCTCCGTAGTGGCGTAAGCGTCTTCTTTATATTCATCTAATGTCCACTCAGCGGCGTTACCGTGCATGTCATACAAGCCCCAAGGATTTGGTTTTTTAGAACCTACCTTGGCGTATTTACTATCGGAATTTTTATAATACACGGCATACTCATCTATCTGGGCCACATCATCACCAAAACTGTAGGCGCTTTCAGTACCCGCCTTTGCCGCATACTCCCATTCCGCCTCCGTAGGCAGTCTATAAAATTTACCGGTTACGGTACTCAGCCATTTACAATATACCAATGCAGAATAGGCGGACATACTTACTGCCGGAAAACCATCTTTTCCCATACCATAGGATGGATCTTCGTATGGGGGACTAGGACGTGTAATAGCGTCTATTTTTATTACTCGGTCATCATCTAGTTTAACAAAGAGCTCTTTGTTTTGTTTGAAGAAAAGCTCGAATAAATCCCATGTCAACTCATGCTTTGCCATGTAAAAAGCATCTAGCTCCACCTCTTTTTGAGGGCCTTCATCCGCTTTTCTATTCGCTTCCGATTCTGGACTTCCCATTTTAAAAGTTCCTTCTGGCACTAACACCATATCAAAACTATTGTCAGTTTCCGGAACGGTTTCCGTATAGCCGTTTGAAGGTTCTACAGATGCTTCTGCAGGTATTTTTTCGGCTACGGTTTCCTCTGTAGTTTCAACTACAGTTTCTTTTGCCGTAGTAACGGTTTTTGAAGATTTACACGATTGAAATATTGTGCCGAAGAGGCATACAAGTAAGGTAACTTTGGTTAACTGGATTTTCATTGAAATAATGCTTTTGCTAAAAATAGTTTTTTTTATTCACAATAGACGAATTCAACCCATCTTAAACCAGCACATTCCCAACCTCTTAACAACACCTACACTTTTTGTTTAAAAAAGCCACAGACCTACTAGCAGCATTGCCTCGCAGATGGTATCGTTTCGAAAAAATCATACAAAAAACCGTATCTTTGATACGAACGCTACAAAAATTGGAAAATGAAAAAATTAGGATTTTTAGCCCTTGCTCTGTTCGTTTCTGCAGGAGTTCTGGCACAGAAAAAAAACACAAAAGACTTAGACAAATTTACAGAACTTAAGGTATATGACCGGATAATTGTGAGCCTAGTTAAAAGTAACGAGAACAAGATTGTTATTACGGGAGATGATAAAGACGAAGTTAGCATCTCTAACAAAAATGGCTTGCTCAAAATAAAAATGGAGTTTGATAACTTTCTAGATGGAAACGAGGCCAAAGCTACGTTATATTACACCGAAGACCTGATGCTTTTAGACGCTAACGAGAATGCTAAAATACGTTCTGATGAAACCGTAAAAGGTGATCGTGTGGAAATCAAGACCCAAGAAGGGGGACATATTGATTTAAAAGTGAATATCAAAGACCTTTATGCCAAGTCCATTTCCGGAGGAGAGATAACACTTACCGGTTCTGCCGTGCAGCAAGAGGTGATGGTAAATACAGGAGGTAAGGTTTATAACAAGCAACTTGATACCGAAGAAACTTCAGTTGTGGTTAACGCCGGCGGAAGAGCAGATGTAAAAGCCTCTGACAAAGTAGTAGCCAAAGTACGGGCTGGAGGGTCTATCTATATTTATGGCAACCCAAGAAGTATTGAAAAGGACAAAGTGTTTGGCGGAAAAATAAAAGAGATGGATTAAGCTTTCTACTGCTCAATATCACGAGCATTAAAAGCAATCAATTCGTTTTCTTGAAATTCAGGAGTAATTTCAATAGGATTACAGCAGACCTCACAATCTTCTACGTAGGTCTGCTTTTTTATGGATGGGTCTAAAAGCATTGAGATGTCTTCCCAACAATATGGGCATTGAAAAAAATGTTCGTACATGTTTTAATTCTATAGTTGTACTTGTTTTTTCTCTCTTGAAGATTGATAGATAGCATTTATTAACGCTACAGATTTTCTTGCCTCTGCCCCATCTACCATGGGATTACGACTCTCACGAATAGATTCTACCATATCTTGAAGTACAATTTTATGGTTTTGGTGCCCGATAGTCGTTGGGTCGGCGGCTCCGCTTCCCAGTGTTTCTGAATCTAATGTTGGCGTATTTTCTCCTTGAATATTCCAAGCAATAATCTTTCCTCCCTCCATAATAATACTTCCTTTCTCTCCGTATACCTCAACACGTTCTGGGTATCCCGGAAATAATGCTGTACCGGCCGTTATGGTACCCATTGCACCATTCGCATAATTTACCAAAGCCGCTCCCACATCTTCTCCTTCAATTTTATGAATTCTAGTTTGCACATTGGCATAGACCGAGACAGCCTCTCCCATAAGGTTCATCAATAAATCTATGGTATGAATACCTTGATTTATAAAAGCGGCTCCTCCGTCCAACTCAATAGTGCCTCGCCAATTACTTTTTGAATAATACGCTTTGGAGCGATACCAATTGATGCTGGCATTACCCATTAGTAACTTACCTAGTTTACCAGATTTCACCGCCTTTTCCACACGTTGATAATCCGGACTACATCTATTTTGAAGTACGCAGCCCAACACCACCTTCTGCTTTTTACACAAAGCGATAAGTCTATCTATTTTATGTGTAGTTACCTCAAGTGGTTTTTCGCTTAAAATATGTTTCTGAGCCTTGGCAGCAGCCTCAATCGCCTCACTATGCTTGCCACTTTCGTTGCAAACACCTACCAAATTAATTTCCGGAAGCGATAAAAAGGATTTATAATCACTGTACGCAGGTAAACCGAATTCGGATTTCACCTCTTCTACCCTATCTGCAGATTTTGTACAAAGACCAATAATCTGAACGCCATCAATTTCCGATAAACATTTTACATAGGTGTGAACAATGGAACCCGTTCCAATAATTCCGACTCCAATTTTAGACATGAGATAGTTCTTTTTACAAAAACTATACTACGAAGAAATTATAATAATGACAAAGAATACTTTACGTATGACCCTATTTTTATGCGTTCTTAAAACCGATTGCCCTTAGAAATCTACATTGAGAAGTTGTCCGGTAAGTTGTAACAATTGAAGTTCTGCCAACTTAGCATCGTACTTGGCCAAGTTTTTATTGGTTTGTGCATTCAAAAGGTTTATTTGCGCCTGACGAAACTCAATAGACGTTATCCTACCCAACTGAAATTGCTCCTTTGACCTTTCAAAGTTATTTTCGTTGGTCAATACATTCTGCTCTTGAATCTGATACACATTTAATCGGTTTACATAACTGGCCAAAGCATTTAGAATATCACGATCAACTTCTAAAGCTACCTGCTCCTGCTGTATCTCTTGATTTTCATAAGCAATTTTAGAATTCCTTACCAAGGTGGAAGTCCTACCGCCATCAAATAAATTCCATGTAAGACTAGCGCCCAAACCAAAAGTAAGACTTGTACGGTTACTACCGGGAATAACCTGACCCGGCAAAAATGAATTAGGAGCACTTTGGTTTAAGTTCCAACCATACGAACCGTTAAGACCTATTGTTGGTAAGTACCCAGAACTATTCACCTTAATATCATATTCATTTATAGCCAAATTACGCTCCGCTTGAAGTATGGTTACGTTATTTTCCTTTGCCTGGCCTATAAGCTCATCTAACTGTAACCTAGGCACAAAACGAACAATGGTATCTACCTGAAACGTTTCACTTAGGCTTTGATTTACAATTACATTTAAATCTCTCTTGGCATTGGCCAACAGTTGTTTTGTATTCAATAGGTTGATACTATCATTAGTAACATCTACTTGAGCGTTTAATATATCTAGCTTTGTATTCTGACCATATTCAAAAGCATACTCTGCCCTAGTAATACGATCTGTAGAAATTTCAAGGGCTTGCTTAAACACGTTTTCATTCTCAGTGAGTCTAGCCACTTCAAAATAAACACTGAATAATTGCAATAGCGTATTCTCTATAGTCTCCCTAGCTTGAAGTTCTGTAAGCTGATACTGCTCTTTTAACCTCTTGTAGTTGTACAACCTACCTAAACCGTCAAACAAAGTGTAATTTAGATTTAAAGCTCCATTAAAAGATTGAGACTCCGCATGGTCAATATCTAAATCTTCCCTTGGCGTACCATCTGCATTAAACTGATCCGGATATGCAGTTGTACTATTCAATTCGTTATAGTTAGCTCCTGCCGTACCCGTTAAACTTGGCAAATACCCTGAATTGAGCAACCCCTGATTATTATCGGCAATTCTCACTTGATTTCCGGCTACCTTAATTCCAAAGTTATTTTCTAGAGCTAAGCGAACCGCTTCTTCTTTTGATAGTCGTTTTTCTTGAGCAGACAATGCCACGGTAAGAAAAAGAAAGCCAAGAGCGGCTATATATTTTGTAATCATTCTTATTCTGGTTTCTTTAAATTGGTCTCGGATGATGTGCTATCATCTATTTCTGAACCTTTTAGTTCATCATGGGAAGCTCCGTTTAGCATTGGCCTTGGCTGTTCTGCCATATGCTCTTCCTCCTTTTGTTCTTTTATGGCGCGCTCCACTTCTTCTTTGGTAATATCATCACCCGTCTTCAACCACTTAGTAGTCACTTTTATTCTATTACTAAAAGACAAAAATAAGGGTAACAATAACAATGTAAGCAC
The DNA here is from genome assembly GCF_015330165.1 of Zobellia roscoffensis. NCBI lineage: Bacteria > Pseudomonadati > Bacteroidota > Flavobacteriia > Flavobacteriales > Flavobacteriaceae > Zobellia > Zobellia roscoffensis. The sequence continues at coordinate 2,145,903 of NZ_JADDXT010000002.1, read as the reverse complement.
CGTTGCAAAAGCAATACCATAGGCAATGGAAATGGCCATTGGCTTTAAGAACTGTGCCTGTCTACTTCTCTCCAATAATAATGGGGCCAAACCTGCAATAGTAGTTATAGATGTTAAGAATATAGCTCTAAAACGAGAGCGCCCTGCTTCATAAATAGCATCGTCAAATTTCATTCCGTCACGGAGATTGCCATTAAACTTACTAATGAGTACGAGACCATCATTTACCATAATACCTATTAGAGCAATGATACCCAACATGGATAAAATATTCACTGGAAAATCATGGATCCAATGCCCCCAAGCTACCGCTGTTAAACTAAACGGAACGAGCAGAAGAAGCAATAAAGGCTGACTGAAACTTCTAAATGTAAATGCTATAGTAATATAAATCAGCATTAAAACAGAAAGTCCAACAACGGTTATTGAGTCGGACATTTTCTTCGCTTCCCTATTCTGACCTTCATAAGAGGCGGTCACCGTAGGATATCTTGACTGAATTTCTGGCATTACGTTCGTACGGATGTCATTCATAACATCTGTTGCGCTCGTTGTTTTCTCGTTCTTAATATCGGCAGACACTTGAATCTCACGTTGCCCTTCCAAGTGGTTTATGGCTACATCTCCTCTTTCTATGATGTACGTAGCTATTTCTTTTAAAGGCACTCGGTTGCCATCTGGCGTAGCAATACGCATTTCATCTAAATCCGTAATGGAAGAACGGTTTTCTCTATCGTATCTCACCCACACTTTAATTTCATCTTGTCCTCTTTGAAAACGTTGCGCCTGAGAACCGAAAAAACCAGCTCTTACCTGATTCATTACCGTACGAAGGTCAAGCCCTAAAAGGTATGCGTTTTCCTTTAATTGAAGTCTAATTTCCTTAATACCTGCTGGGTCATTGTCCGCTACATCCTTCAACAAAGCATTGTTTTCCAGCACCGCCTTAAGCTCTTTTTTGGCCGCCTTTAACTCTGAAATATTATTACCCAATAGAGATACAGAAACCGGACTACCACCAAAATTACCTCCAGAACCGTAAATAAGGCTTTCAACCCCAATAACCGGCCCCACTAATTCTTGCAGCCTATTCGTAACCATATCCGAACCTATAGCATCTGGTCTTTCCTCTCCTGGCAGAAGGTTTATATCTAATGATGCCGCAGAAGTTCCCGGGCCAATTCTTTTGATTGTATTTTCAAAAAGAACCTTACCCGTTCCTTTTAAATACTTTTCCGTTAGTTCTTGATTTACTATTACGGATTTCTCTTCAATTAATGAGATTATGGAATCTGTAACCTTCTCGTTAGTTCCATTAGGCATTAATAAATCTATTGAAACACGATCACTGGCCACTCTGGGAAAGAAGGCTGTTCTTACAATTCCGCCACCAATTGAGCCTAAGGTAAGAACCAATCCCATGACAAAAAAAGCGAACATTAATACTTTATACCGCAATCCAAAGCGCAAAGCGGGACTATACGCTTTATCACGCATCCAAACCATAAAGCGGTCGCCCATTTCATTGATAACCCTTAACTTGGCAAAAGCCCTGCCAATTGCCGTTTTCGGCTCCTTATCCATAGGTTTCAACGCCTTTGAATGTGCTAAATGCGCAGGTAAAATAATGAGCGCCTCCACCAACGAGACCACCAGAGTTAGAATTACGATTACAGAAACTTCACTAAAAAACTCACCTATCCTTCCATCTAAAAACAAGAAGATAGAAAATGCCAGCATAGTGGTAATAATTGCCGAAATAATTGGCGGTATCACTTCCATAGTGCCGTCAATAGCGGCTTGTACCGGAGTCTTTCCTTTTTCGTAATGCTGATAGATATTCTCTGCTATTACAATACCATCATCTACCAAAATACCAATTACGATAATCATACCGAAAAGTGACAATACGTTAATGGTAACATCAAAATAGCCAGCAAAAACGAACATCCCCAAAAAGGAAATAGGTAAACCGAAAGCTACCCAAAAAGCCAAACGCGTATTTAAGAATAACGATAGAAATATGAGTACCAAAATCATACCTACAATGGCATTTTCAGTAAGCAATTCCGTACGCTGGTTTAAAGTGATACTACGATCACTCACCACACTCAACTTTATATTGTTGTGCTTGTTATTGAAGTCCTCTATATATTCCTTTACTTTTTCTGCAGAGCCTAAAAGATCTTCTGTGTTTGTACTTGTAATAGAAGCACTTACCGAAAGGTTCCCATCAAAATAAGAAGCATTTGGAGACTCTTCAAAGCGATCTCTAATGATGGCCACATCTTTTAATCTAATTGTACTACCCGAGGCATCCGCACGAATAACCATATTAGACAGCTCATCTCCATAATAAGCTCTATTGTTAGCCCGTATCAAATACTCCTCTGCATCTGTCTTTATATTACCCCCTGTAACGAGAATATTAGCATTGGCTACAGCCTGAGAAACCTCAGCAAACGATATATTGTAAGCCAGTAAACTATTTTCATTGACCGCTATCTCTATTTCTTCTAAAGGATAACCGCTCATTTCTATTTGAGAAATACCATCTATGGTGCGCAGCTCATTTTCTACCTGTCTACCAATCTCCTTTAAGGTCGCCAACGGAATATGGTCACCACTTACGGCAAAAGTTATAGTCTCCCTAACTGCTTCTAATTTGGATACAATTAAAGGCTCCATTCCTGTTGGGAAAGATGGTACTCTATCTACGCCGTTCTTGACTTCCAAAAGCATGAAATCAATATCATACCCCTTTAATATTTCAACATTAATAACGCCACTATTCTCACGTGCCGTGGAAGTAACCCTATCTACACCTTCAAGCCCCTTAAGATTATCTTCGATCTTGAGCACAATACCTTCTTCTACCTCCTGAGGCGATGCCCCTGGGTAGGTAATATTGATTGAAATGTTCTTAGAATCTGATAGTGGAAAATAACTGGACTTCAGCGAAAGTGCACCAAAGATACCGAACACCATAAAGGCTAGAACAAAGACATCTACCGCTACGTGATACTTTATAAAATAAGAGATGATATTCCTCATTATTCTTTGGTTTTTGTATTATTCTCATCAAAAACCTTCACCAACATACCGGCATAGGCACCCACTACTGGTTTTGAAACAATAGTTAATCCGTCTGGAACTCCTTTCAGCACTACCTTTTTGTCAGAAAAATAAACGGGCTTTACATCTACAATATCGAGAATGGTATCACGTACCACAAAAACTTTATCGTCTTCAAGCAAAAGTGCTCTATCAATTTCAATAGCATCTTCTTCTTCTCTAGCATCTAGATTAGCTTCTAAATACATACCCTCTCTCAGGTTTTCATCTTTAACATCTATATAGGCCCTAATAGTCTGAGAGGCTAAATCTACGCTTCCATTTATTCGCGCTACTTTTCCGCTATAGGTTTTAGTTCCGTTAAGGTTTACCAATTCTACCTTTTCGCCAACCTTTAAGAGGTCGCTATAGGCTTTGCCTATGGCTACTTCCAGCTCATAGACATCGGTATTAATAAACTCTCCAAGTTTTTGACCTGATCTAACCAATGTACCTTCCGTAACCAAAGCTTCCGTAAGAATACCACTAAAAGGAGCTGAAATTCTATATTTTGACAGTCGTTGTTCTAAATTTTTTACGTTATAATAATTAGTAAGTATACCACGGCCAGATATAAAATACCTTTCCTTTTCATCTGTCATTTCAGGCAATGCAGGAGTACCTTTAGACATATCAAAATCCGTAAGATATTTTTGCCACTTTGGAAATATCTCAGGATAATCCAATCTTAAATCTGGCATTATGGAAGTAATTAAATTGTATAAGTTACTTTTTGCCGATTGTACACTTGCCGCATATTCCGAAGCATCTATACGAATGATAGTCTCACCAGACCTATACCCTTGCCCTGCTTTAAAAAGTTTGCTCCCCTTTTTAAACACACCCTGAACTTCTGAGTATAACTCTACTCTTTGTTTAGCACTTAAATTACCGTTTGCAGGAATGACTATGGAAACGTTTCCGTTTTTAACTGTATCTACAAAAACAGTTTTAATAACTTTTTCTGGTTTTGGTCTGGGAGTCCTTTTGCTATTTACAATTGAAATTGCGGCATAAACTGAGACTATAATTAGTACAATGCCAAGTACGGTGAGGACAATCTTTCGTGTATTCATAAGTATATGGGGCTATTTGGCCAGCTGGTTGGACTACAAATCTATTTAATAGTTTAAGCGAGGTAAGTTAAATGTATCTTAAAACTACTTTTTTTAAAATTTCCATAAAAAAAAGGGATGCATTTCCGCATCCCTTTAACCAAACTAACTATAAATTATGGAAATCTATTTTCTACTCTTCGTCTTCAAATTTAGTATCGGCCATTCTAGTTCTGCCATACTCAACATTTTTGAAATCTATCTTATCATCTTCTTTATCATAATCAAAAACCAAGAACTGCTTTTCATCCATTGATTGTAGGTTTTTGAATGAATCAAACTTGTTATTCTGAATCTGTAACACCTCTAAGCTTGCCAACTGACCAAACTCTTCTGGTACCGCTCCTCCCAATTGGTTATTGGCAAGTACAAGTTCTTTTAATTTTGTGAGTCCACCTATTTCTGAAGGAATGCTTCCTTCTAGCGTATTCTCAAAAAGACCTAAGCTTTCTAACTGCGCTAAACCACCTACTGATTTTGGTATGTTACCTTTTAAACTGTTACTAGATAAGTTTAATATTTTTAGGTTTTTAATCTCTCCTATACTTTCAGGAATGCTCCCGGTTATAAAGTTATTGAAAGCGGTAAGCTCCATTAAGCTTCTCATTCTTCCTAATTCCAACGGAAGCTCTCCTTTTATACGGTTCATTTCAATCTTCAAAACACGTAATCTAGATAATTGAGCAATTTCTTTAGGCAATTCACCTGTTATACCATTGAAAGCCAAATTCAACGTTTCTAATTTCTCAAGATCTCCAATACTACTAGGAATAACCCCCTGAAGATTATTATTAAAAAGATTGATTTCTACAACGTGATTGTTTCTAACCGTAACACCTTCCCATGTACTAACATCGGCAGATATATCCCAGCTTCTTTGCCATGACTCTCCATTAGTAGAATTATAGAGCGCTACAAGCGATTCTATTTCTTTGTTTGGAACTTTGGCCAAAACCATGTGCACCGTGATGCAAAAAAGCACTAAGTAACTCAATAGACTTTTCATACAAATACTTATTTTTTTGGTTGATAGTAAGCGTTGGGTGTAACTCACAGAGAATTACCTTACAAAAATAAGCCTAAACGAGGATGAAAAACAAAAATTATCGTCCAACCGCCCTATAATGTTGTGAAAACCTAAAATTCTGTTGTGATGACTATTTCACAACACCACTTTACGTTATAGAATTAGTAATTCTCTAGCTCCAAAGTAATTTCTTCCCATTTACCCATCATCTGTTCCAGTTGCTTTTTCTTCTTCTCATACCCATCAAAAAAGTTGGGAACAGCAATGGTTTTATCATAGTCCATTAATAGTTGATGGTCTATTTCAGCTATCTCTTTTTCAAGCTTGGCAATATCTGACTCTACAGAACTGAGCCTGTTTTTTAGTGATTTTAGTTTCTTCTGCTCTTTAAAATCGTCTGCACTAGATTTTGGCGCGACGCTTTTTTTCTGAACTTCCTGCTTTTTTTCAATCGCCCTAAAATCTTCTACTTTACGTTGATCTAGGTAATAATCTATATCACCCAAATATTCTTTTATCGCTTTATCCTTAAACTCATAGACCTTATTGGTCAATCCTTGAAGAAAATCTCTATCGTGAGAAACCAAAACAAGCGTACCATCAAAATTCTGTAAGGCCTGCTTCAATACATTTTTAGATTGAATATCCAAGTGATTGGTTGGCTCATCCATCACCAAAACGTTAAATGGTTGCAATAGCATTTTAGCCAAAGCCAGACGGTTACGCTCACCACCGGAAAGTACTTTTACATACTTTTCTACCTCATCTCCTTTAAATAAAAACGAGCCTAGAATATCTCTTACCTTACTTCTGTTTTTTTCATTAGCAGCATCAATCATTGTATCTAAAATGGTTTTGCTACCGTCTAGATATTCCGCTTGGTTCTGCGCAAAGTATCCTATTTGCACATTGTGGCCCAGCTTCATTTTACCTTCGTAGTCTAAATCGCCTACCATTATTTTAGCCAATGTAGATTTACCTTGGCCATTCTGCCCCACGAAAGCTGTCTTGCTATCGCGCTCTAAAAGAAGATTAATACCTTTTAGTACATCTTTTTCTCCATAACTCTTAGCAAGCTCATCTATTTCTGCCACAACCTTACCTGGCGTTATAGAAACCGGAAAACGCAAATTCATGACAGCATTGTCATCTTGATCCACCTCTATACGGTCCATCTTATCCAATTTTTTAATAAGCGATTGTGCCATTGAAGCTTTAGAACTCTTTGCACGGAACTTCTCGATCAAACGTTCTGCTTGCTGAATTTCTTTTTCTTGATTCTTTAGAGCGTTCATCTGTTGCTCTTTTATTTCTCCTCTCAACAAAAGAAACTCAGAATAAGGCTTGCCATAATCATAGATGCGTCCTAAAGAAATCTCTATGGTACGATTGGTAACATTATCTAAAAACATCTTATCATGAGAAACAATCACAACCGCCCCCGCGTACCCCTTTAAAAACTGCTCTAACCAAATAATAGATTCAATATCCAAGTGGTTAGTAGGCTCATCCAGTAGCAGTACATCATTGCTTTGCAATAAAAGTTTAGCCAATTCAATTCGCATTCGCCATCCACCGGAAAAAGTATCGGTTTTTTTATCAAAATCTTCACGCTTAAAACCAAGCCCTAGTAATATCTTTTCAGTTTCACCTTGGTAATTATATCCGCCCAAAATTTCGTAGCGATGGGTTATATCGCTCAAATCCACCATGAGTTGATGATAGATATCGCTTTCATAATCCGTACGCTCTGCCAATTGATGGTTGATGTCATCTAGTTTGAGCTCTAATGCCTTTATTTCTTCAAATGCTTGATACGACTCTTCTAAAACAGTACGCCCCAAAACAAAATCTATATCCTGACGGAGAAAACCTATTTTAATATTCTTCTCCATTGCAATGGTTCCCGAATCTATAGGCATATCTTTGGAAAGCATTTTTAATAATGTTGATTTACCTGCTCCGTTTTTACCAATCAGGCCTACCCGATCACCACCATTCAAACGAAAGGATATTTCCTCAAAAAGATATTCTCCGCCAAAAGAAACGGAAAGGTTATGGATATTCAACATACTTTTAAAAATTCTAGATTCAAATAGGCATCATGCCTAAATGGTGTTACTTATTGTGAAAAAATACTGTTCTTTGTAATGATCGTTACATTGAAAGAAAAGTCAAAATCGTACTTTTGCCTAAAGTTTTGCAAATGTTAAAAAAAGGAAACAAACTATACAGCATTTTAACAGGAAGTTGTCCCAAATGCCATGAAGAGAGCATGTATGAGGACACGAATCCTTATCATTTAGGCAAAATTTTTGATATGCATGAACGTTGCTCTACTTGCGGAACGAAATATAAAATAGAACCTTCCTTTTTTTATGGTGCTATGTACGTTAGTTACGGTGTAGGAATTGCTTTTGCCGTAGCCGCTTTTGTTATCAGTTTTTTGTTCATTGGTGCAAGTTTAACCACTACTTTTATTGCCATTGTTATAACCATGATAGTTTTCATGCCGTTAATTATTAGGCTATCCAGAAACATCTGGATTAATTTTTTCATTGGTTATGACGTAAATGCAGCTGCCAATCACCATAAAAGAGTTAGCGATAATATTTCTGGGTAAACCGGGCTATATCTATTTCCGGGTCCAGTGATTCATTACCTTCAACTAAAGCGTACAATTGTTTTGATACTGATGGACCTATAAGCACCCCTCGTGAACCAAAACCATTTAGCACATATAAGCTTTTGATTTCTGGGTGACAGCCTACCAAGGGCTTCCTATCCACAACTGTAGGACGAACTCCAGCTACTTGGTCTACAACTTCAAACTCAGTTTTAAGCACGCTTCTTAATTTGGCCAAAAGTTCCTCTTTGGCACTTTCCGTTGGCAAGTTCGTTTTATCATTACGTTCATAATTAGCACCTACCCTATAGATATCATTGCCTTGCGGAATAATAAATACCGATGATTTTATAGCTCTCCCTTCTTTTAACTCAGGAGCTTTTATAAATAGATATTCCCCCTTAGAACCTTGTAGCGGCAGATAATTGAAAAAGGGATTGTTTTTTAATCCAAAACCTTCGGCGAAAACAATTTTCTTTGCTGAGAACGACCCATACTTGACTCCGCCTTCCGTTTGATTAAAATTACTAAAATCGAAAGTTTCTTCAGATAATAAACCTTTAGTGCGAAGGTAATCTCTATAAGATGAAACTAATGTTTGTGTATCTATTCTTCCTGTACCCACAACCTCTCCGTAACCAAAAGGAGCATCTATACCTGGGTTGGTACTTGGCTTAATCTTTGTGTTTAAGAACTTATCCAATCCTTTTTTATCTGAAGCTTCAAACCACAAATTCTGCTCTTCAATGGAATGAAAGCGTCTATAGACCGGAAGCGTATAGTCTAATTTCACACCTAATTTATTCTCTAAGCTTACATAGAAAGATTTGGCTTCCTTCATCTGTTCCTCTGCCTGCCAAGCCAGGGTAAAACGCTTTAGAATAACAGGATTATATAATCCTCCCGCTACGATTGAAGAAGTCTGAGAAGTATCACTAATTACCTTAAAGGATTTGTTATTCTTCTCTAATTGCTCACAAAATGAAATACCTGCAAGACCGAGCCCCACAATTAAATAATCTACCATGACCCAAAGGTAAAAAAACGGCAATCAAAAAAAACGCCCCGACAAAAATTGTCAGGGCGCTTAATACTATTTGAATTGGAATATTCTTGGGTCTAGTAAGCCCACATGTCTTGTTCTCGGTCTCTAATGACCTCTTGAATTCTACCAGCTTCTAACAACTGAAACAAAGCATTATCGGTAATATAATCGTTTACTTTACGATCACCATGAACATTGTCTTCTCTATAAATTACACCGTTGAATCTTCTTGCATTCAACAACATATCAAAAGATATAGGTTGTGCAGAGTTTCTCTGGTTAAAGACTTTGGCCTCGTGCAATATATTACGCGCATCTGGATACCATACCCAGAAAAGCTCAACCTTTGCATCGCCTGGATCCATAGAGTCATCATCTATAAAGTTAACATCTGGTGCCACTGGGGCAATACCTAATAAACGATACTTTAATTCACCTTGGCGCTTGTCAAAATACCACATACCTTTTATACGGTACTCTTCAATATCTGCCGCAGTTAGGTTTCTTTTCATCACGTATTCAGGAGAAAGTTCTTCACCTGCGTTGATTTGTTCGTAACCATAATCTGTAGTATCTACTTTTTGCAATGTACTTTGAAGGTCGCTAAACTTACGTTTATCCGTAAAATAAGAATCTGCGTAAACATCTTTTAGCTTACCGTTCTTAATATTTTTCAAAATAACATCATACAACGATCTTCTGTCGTTACCAATATCAATGGTATCTGTAGGATAATATAAAGGGAAATTTACCCTTTCATCAAGATCTATAACTTCCCAAACGGTCTTAGACCAAAGAATGTCACGATCATCTACATAACCATACTCAAGGGGAGCATCATTGTCCAAAGCTTTTTGAGCTTCGGTCTTAATGCCTATTTCCTCTGGCTTTTTGGCGTTCAATATGTTCGCCTGGGCCATCATGGAAACTGGCAACAATGTTACTGCACCAATTACTAAAGCATTTTTCCAATTCATGTTTGTAAAATTTTAAATTACCGAGCGATCAAAAGACCGCTCGGTTATACTAGTTGTTATTAGTTTGTAATCTCCACTACAACCGGAGATACTTTCTTCAATTTATAACTCTTGTTATTTGTAATGTAAGCCTGTACGTCAAATATCTGAACAGCATCACCTCTCTTAGCTCTCTTAAGGGCAGATTTAGCGTTAGCGTTCAATTTGTTACCGTTAACACTTACAGTAGGCTGACCAGGAACTTTGAATTTAAATCCACTTACTTTAAGATTCAAGTCAAAATCAAAATCTTCCAACATTGCACCAATAGTAGCAATCTCCATGTTAGACCTAGGCATTTTAGCGCTACCTGTCTGCTTACTAACAGAACCTGCAGGTCTTGGAATATCTTTAATTCTGAATTTATTGCTAAAAGGACCTACCTTCGTACCATCACTTGTAGTACCAGAGGCAGTAATTGTAACTTCACGACCTTTACCAGGAGTCATAGTATAACTACTTCCTTGACGTCTCGATAAACCAGTTGCATTCGCATTAACCTTATTATCTGCTATTCCCGGTATGGTAATCGACATTGGATTAGCCACACCACGGTAAACAACGTTCATCTTATCAGCAGCAATCAAAGCAGCATTAGGCTTATTTATAGTTGCAAAACTGTTTTTTACAGGAACTGGAACCTCTTCACCATCTTGCTTAAAGTACAATGTACCTTCTACAGTATGATCTCCGGGAGAACCTGCTCCAATTAACATCTTAACACCACCAGCTTCTAATTTATAATCAGAACCTTCAGAAAGTTTTCTTCCGTCTAAAGTTAATTCAGCTTTTACAGGAGTTGAAGAATTATCAGTTTTACTAATGATGATCTTACCATCATACGGCTCATTAGAATAAAAAGCAGATTTACTTGCCTGCAATGATGTTGCAAAATTCTTAAGCGATACTTGGCTCGTTAACTCACCTTCCAACATTCTTTTAAGAGCGTCTTCTTCCGTAGCTTTTACGTCTGCTTGAAGCGCCGTAAGTTTAGCTAAAGAGGCTATTAAAGGGTAACCTTCATAGTGGTAATTGATCCAATCTTGCTTACTACCATCTCTTTTTAATTCCTTACCGTTTTCATCGCCGGTAGCGAAACGAGAGTTTACAGATTCTTTCAAATCTTTTGGTACAATAGCCGCAACCTGTGTGCGGTAATCATTAATTCTACTCATGAATTCTTTTCCACCTTCCGATAGATTGTCTCCTTGAAAGAATTGTTGATCTAAGAAGTCAGAGTTATCCATTTTCGCATAGTCCGTAGCATCTTCTAAACCTTCTGTCATGCCTTGTTTAAGGCCTTCTAGATAGTCATAATACTCTTGTGACATCTGCTTGATTTTCTGCGCATCTTTATAAAGCTTTCCGTATTTCTCGGAATCTTCTCCAGCTTTAGTTTCTAGACCACTCAAGAAAGCTAGGTTACTTTCTGTAGTCTTTACGTTAGAAGTCTCCATCTTTTCGTTCATTATCCCGAAAGCTGCAAGTACTTCTTTGCTCATGTTTAACGCCAGCATAGCGATGAAGATCAAATACATTAGATTGACCATCTTCTGACGTGGTGTTGCTTTTCCTCCTGCCATGTTTTTTTAATTAGATTTGATTAATTATTTGATTTGGGGTTAACTAATCTCTAATTAGTTTCTTGTCATTGCAGTCAACATACCACCATAAACTCCATTTAATGAAGAAAGGTTAGTTGCTAAAGACTCCATTTGATCTTTAAGGGCTGATGCATTTTGAACAACTTCTTCATTAACAGAAGCTTGTTTGCTAGCACTTTCTAACTGTACTTTATATAAACTGTTCAAAGATTCCATTTGAGAAGCAGCTTGAACCATTTCATCAGAATACTTTCTTGTAGATTCCATAGCGTCAACCGTTGGAGCAATACCTTTAGCTGCACCTTCGAAGTTACGAATACTAGAACCAAGGCTTTCCATTAGGTTAGCGTCAACACCAGCTTCTTTTAATAACTCGTCTAATTTACCAGACAATGAGGCTTCTGCTTCTTTGATTTCTTGAGCTTCGTTGCTTCTTGCAATTCCTGCTGAAGCACCACCAGCTAATTCTGGGTATACTAAAGACCAATCGTACTCGTCATCTACTGGTTCAAATGCACTAATTGCAAAAATAAGCGCTTCTGTAATAAGACCTATTGCTAGTAGAATACCACCATTAAGGGGTCCTAACTCCCAGTGAAGAATCTTGAACAATGCACCAAGAATTACTACCGATGCACCAAGGCCGTAGGCCATGTTAAATAATTTCTTTGTTGATTTTGACTGTGCCATAATTTAAGGTTTAATTTGAAATTTAATGTTAATAATAAAGATTTGGTTTACTCTTTTGACTTGTTTTATCATCATCCTCTATGGCTAGAAGAATCTGATGGTGTATTTGTATTTGTGTATTTAAAATTTTTACTAAAGTAGTACTCCGACTTGATTTTTAAAATACTACCTAATTTGTATTTATTTCTACTGGTTTTCAAGTACTGTAGGTTATACTTTAGGCCAATATTGCTTTTTATTGTGTTGAATCTTCTTCACCCATGTAATCTTGTACAGTTCTAAAGCCGATGTAACTACGAGCAGAATCTGCATATTCGTAATCTCTTGTACTTACCTGTAGAAAGTAAGCAACATCTTTCCAAGAACCACCTCGGATAACTTTTCTAGCATTTGCCCCATCGCCACCGTTAGGGTTCATAGTAGAAACGAATTCGTACGAGTTAGGGTCATAACTAGAGTTGGTCCATTCAGACACATTACCAGCCATGTTATACAGGTTAAAATCGTTAGGCTCGTATGATTTTGCTTCTACAGTGTATAAAGCTGCATCAGCTGCATAATCTCCTCTTTGTGGTTTAAAGTTTGCCATAAAGCAACCTGTGTCACTTATTACGTAAGGGCCACCCCATGGGTACGTTCCTCCTTCAATGCCTCCTCTGGCAGCATATTCCCATTCAGCTTCAGTAGGTAACCTGAACTGGTTTACAAATTGCTTGCCTTTACTTTTCTGATCGTCGTTTTTGAATTTTGTTCTCCAGTTACAGAATGCTCTTGCTTGTGCCCAAGAAACACCTACTACAGGATATTCGCTATACGCATCATGCCAGAAATAATCATTGTGCATTGGCTCGTTGTACGAATATTCAAAATCACGAATCCAAACCGTTGTATCAGGATAAATTTCTAATTCTTCCTGACGGATAAAATCTTTTCTACTTCCAGTTCTAGAACGGGCCGCAGCTTCAATATCCATCCAACTATACTTGTACTTCAATTTTGTAACATCAACAGTACGTTGCCCATTGTACGACTCTTCTTCAGGAATGTACAAAGAATCCATAACCTCAGTATAATACTCATCTGGGTAATCTGAAATATCCCAAACAAGATCTTGGTCTTTGTTCAACGCACGACCTTCAAAACCAGTTTCGCCCATGCCGGCATAATTATCCAACATGTACTTATCGTAAGCTGAAAGTTTTGTCGTATCTGCATCTTTAAATGCGTACTCTCCAATACCTTCATCTTCTGGTCCTAAACCAAGTTCGTCCGCCAATACGGCTAAGCGTGTTCTTGTTATGGAATCCTGTACCCATTCTACGAACTGGCGATACTCACTGTTTGTAATCTCAGTATCATCCATATAGAACGATCTGACCGTTACGGTCTTTGTTGGTGCGTTCAGAACTTTAGCCTGGTCCTCTTCGGATTTACCCATGATATAAGAACCTCTTGGAATGAGCTCCATCCCATAAGGTTTCTCAGGATACCACTTCTTTCCTTGGGCCCCGACTAGCTCTCCCTTTGTCTTTGATCCGCAACTGCTGAGCAAAAAAACAAACGCTATAGATGATAACAATAGCTTTTTCATACTTTAGGTTAAATTTCGATTCTGGTTATAAACTGCAAATACTATGATTTAATTCTACACTCTAAAACTGCGATTTAATTAAATTATTGTATTGAAAGCAATTATACTATATTTTTTTTCAACTCAATTAAAACCTTTTTTATAGGCCTTGAACCACCGTTCAGGAATGTTTTGGTCGCACGCTTCCAAATAGTCCTTTTTAGTGCATGGTAATAACGCCGATGAATTTGATTTAGTATGCGGCGTTAGAATAGAAGGAACCTCTACCCACCACCTATTTGTAAGGTGACTCTTGTGAAAGGTAAGCTCTTCGGTGTCTGTAGGAACAATATACTTTGTAAAGTTCTCACTGCTCTCAAAGGGCGATTCGTTTCTTCTAAAATTGTAACCTTCGATGAAATACCAAATTATCTGGGCCATTAGCTGACAGGATTGATTGGTATTTTCCATTTCATAGATACCAAAAATACTTACTTTATCACTAATTCCAGAATATCTAGCTATGGCACATATCTCTCTTCCTGTAAATCCGTTCGGCGAAAAATTATCCGATAACCCTATTTCACTGGCTCTTACGGCACGCGCATCCATACTTATCATATGGGCATTACGCAATACAGGTTCTGCCAAAGAAATATCCGACCCCAACTCTCCCAAACGATACGCATCAAAGAACAAACGCTCCATTAAATCTATTTCTTCCTGTGCATTGAAATAGCTCTGATACCCTATATTGGAGAAATTAAATAGATTATTGGGCTTATCCGTTATGATTTTACTCATATATGAATGCGATGAAATAAGCTCATCATCCATACCAAAATCGAACCTACTGTCTACAGCTACCAGATTAACTAAATCAACAATACCGTCAAAAGAACGATAAGCTGGGTAGGTAATATCTTGGGTTGCTCCAATTATAACGGGAATTATTTTTTTCTTAAGAAGCGTCGATAGCGTATTCTTTACAACAAAATAGGTATCCTCTACTGTTGCACCTTCTTCAATATCACCCATATCGGCCAATTGAGAATTCCAATTGCCTAACAATAACTTGTAAAGCTGAATCCGAATATCAGAAACATCTAATTTCTCAGTTTTCTTTTCGAATGCGTTTCTCGATTCTTTGACCCCTAAAATGGCTATGGAAACATTTTCTAAGTCAGGAAGACCATCTCTTTTATTGTGTATTCTCGTGTGCTTGCCCAAAGATTGAGCAGCAAATAGTTCACAGTGGGCCATTACCTTATCTTCTACTGGAACTAAAAAATCAAATGCCATTTATTTTGAAAGATTATTTGTGTTTAAATCATAGAGACGCACCATATGCGTCTCTAATCTCTATGTTATATACGACTAACCCTAACCAAACTGACATAACATGCCTCTTATTTTTTGGCTTTAGGCTTCGCTTTTGGTTTTGCTTTAGGCTTCGCTTTCGCTTTTTTCTTAGGAGTTTTTTGTTCTATCAGCTTCTGAGCCTCTTCTAAGGACATTTTTGTAACATCCACCGTTTTGGCCAACTCTACTTTTATCTTACCTTTTAGAACATTATGCCTGCCCCATCTCGCTTTTTCAATCCGGATGCCTTCCTCTGGCCAATTCTGGATTACCTTATCTATCTCCTTCTGCTTTTTGATTTCTATCAACTCAATAAGATCAGCTTCGGAAAGATTATCAAAATCGTACTTCTTGTTTACATTGATAAACATACCATCCCATTTAATGAACGGTCCAAACCTACCCGTACCTTTAGTTACCTCTTTATCTTCATAATGGTAAATAGGTGCATCGGCCTTTTGTTTTTCTTTGATCAACTCAACAGCTCGATCAAAATCTACATCAAAAGCACTTTCATCTTTTTCTAATGAAACAAACTTCTTACCGAAACGCACATAAGGACCAAATCTACCAACATTAGCCTCCACCTCTTCTCCTTCATAAACCCCTAATTTTCTAGGGAGTTTAAAAAGTTCCATGGCCTCATCATACGTTATGGTAGTCAACGACTGGTCTGGTAAAAGACTTGCAAACTTTGGTTTTTCTTCATCATCTACAGTACCCATTTGAACCATTGGCCCAAAACGACCTAATCGAACAGAAACTTGACGCCCACTTTTTGGATCTTCACCCAAAATACGCTCACCACTTGCACGATCCGCATTTTCTTGAACATCTAGTACATTAGGATGAAAATCTTTATAAAAATCTTTCATCACTTTTTGCCAATCCTCATCTCCTTCAGCTATCTCATCAAAGTTTTCTTCTACTTTAGCCGTGAAGTTATAATCAAGAATAGTAGCAAAGTGACTGACCAAGAAATCGTTTACAATCATTCCTATATCCGTAGGAACAAGCTTACCCTTATCCGAACCTACCATTTCAGAAAGCTGTTTCTCTTTTACAACACCTGTCTCTAAAAGCAATTGCACATATTTCCGCTCCGTCCCTTCTATGGTTCCTTTCTCTACATACCCTCTATTCTGAATAGTAGAAATAGTTGGCGCATAGGTTGACGGTCTTCCAATACCCAACTCTTCAAGTTTCTTAACCAAAGAAGCTTCTGTAAAGCGATATGGTGGTCTTGAAAAACGTTCGGTAGCGGTTATATATTTATTCTGCAAAGCTTCTCCGACTTTCATAGCCGGAAGCATACCTTCTTGTTCTTCAGCTGTATCTTCTTCATCAAGCCCTTCCATATACACCTTAAGAAAACCATCAAACTTAATGACCTCTCCGTTTGCTGTAAATTGTTCTGAATGGGTACTTGCTTGTATTTTTACATTGGTACGCTCCAATTGAGCATCGCTCATCTGCGAGGCAATGGTGCGTTTCCAAATTAACTCGTATAATTTAGATTGGTCACGTTCTAATGATGGCGACTGATTGGTAATATTAGTAGGCCGAATGGCTTCGTGAGCTTCTTGAGCTCCTTTTGACTTTCCTTTAAAGTTACGAACCGTACTATATTTCTCTCCGTAGTTATCAATAATAGCATCTTTAGCTGCATTAATGGCCTCGCCAGACAGATTTACACTATCAGTTCTCATATAGGTTATAAGTCCCGCTTCGTAAAGACGTTGCGCCACTTGCATAGTTCTACCCACTGAAAAATAGAGCTTTCTAGAAGCTTCCTGTTGTAAGGTAGAGGTTGTAAACGGTGCTGAAGGTGATTTTTTAGCAGGTTTCTTATCCAGATTTCCAACCGAAAAATCAGCTCCTATATTTTCATCCAAAAATGCCTGAGCCTCTTCTTTTGAAGGAAATGTTTTATTCAGTTTTGCTGTAAACACACTACCTTCTAGCGTTTTAAACTCCGCCGATATTTTAAATGATGCTTCTGCAGTAAAGCCTTCAATATCTCTTTCGCGTTCAACAATAAGGCGAACAGCAACAGATTGTACTCTACCTGCAGAAAGGCCTGGCTTAATCTTCTTCCATAATACAGGAGAAAGTTCATACCCTACCAAACGATCCAAAACCCTTCTTGCTTGTTGCGCATTAACAAGGTTATAGTTTATTTCACGCGGATTTTCTATCGCTTTTTGAATTGCCGATTTGGTAATGGAGTTAAAAACAATACGCTTGGTCTTACTTTTTTCCAACCCTAAAGTTTCCGCCAAGTGCCAAGAAATGGCCTCTCCCTCGCGGTCTTCATCACTTGCTAGCCAGATAGTTTCAGCTTTCTTAGCAAGATCTCCCAGTTTTTTGACCAGTGCCTTCTTATCCTTATCGACAATATATTTTGGCTCGAAATCATTCTCTACATCTACACCCAACTCTTTGGAAGGCAAATCCGCAATGTGTCCAAAACTAGACTCTACCTTAAAGTCTTTTCCTAAAAACTTTTCGATTGTTTTTGCCTTCGCGGGTGACTCTACTATTACTAAATTCTTAGCCATGCATGGTTTGTTTGATATAACAAAAGTAATTGATTTTTTTAATTAGCTGCCATACCCTATATATTAGGTATAAAAAAACGCCCCCGTAAATAGGGGCGTTTTAAATTAGTTTTGTAGTAATTTACTCTAAACTAAAACTACTTAACAACCTGATATCGTTGTTTAAGTATTTATATTGGTAAAGCACTTTATCCCCTATCATTAATAATGATTCTTGCAATGGAATGACATCATATGTAACAATATCTTTAAAATGACTTACCAACTTTAAATCGTTCACATCTGTTTTGTCATACACCTTTAAGCCTGCATCCCCATCACACACAAAAAGGTTATCATCCTTAAAACCAATTCCGTACGGTCCTTCCAGAGGGTAAAACTTTTTTAGTTGAGGATTAACCAAATCAGAGACATCTACTATATATAGTCCACTTTCCGTACTACCACATGAATTTTCACCACGAAGGGTAACAAAAGCATAATCACCATCTACGACCACCGGGTCGCAGGCGGTACCATGAACAAACTCTGAAATATATTCCGGTTTTTCGGGGGATGATATATCATATATATACATGCCTTGGGTACCACCTATAAATAAAATATCACCTTGATTATAAACGGTCTCTATAGCACCATTAACATACACATCCTCTAAAGTCTTAGGGTTATCCAAATCTGAAATATCAAAAACACTAATACCGGACCACTCTACCGCATACAAATAATCCTGAACAATCTTAAAACGGGCCAAAGAACCACCCTGTCCCGTATCACCACTCGTGGGTGATGCAGATTCTGCACTACTGTTACTTAAATCAAAACTTACATTAGGATCGCCAACACCAAATTTTCTTTGAAGCTCTTCTGACGAAATACGCTGAGACTTTACCTCCCACCCTACAATAGCCTCTTTGGAAGCGTCAAAATCTCCATAGTCATAAAAGTCGGCCTGTGGCCAATCTACATCAAAACCAACCGTACACCAAAATTGCTGATAAATGGCCCCTTCTAAGCGCTGTACCATTTTAATAGCATTGATATCTGAAATATCCATTATTACCAGATCCCCATAACTATCCGCATACAGACGATCGCTCTTTATTGAAATATCATAATTACCCTCAAGTTTTATAAATGAAATAGGGTTAGGGTTTGATGGGTTACTATTGTCGATCACATGAAACCCGCGATGCAAATCGTTAACGAAAATATAATCTTGGTACGCATAAATTTTACCCGATTCAACCATTGGAACCGGTTCGGTAACCGCTACAGCCTCTTCTTTAAATTCACCAAGATTAGTCGTCAATGGGGTAGCAACTAAATACTCTTCCCCTTGTACATCGTCTTTATCATCTGCACAAGCCGCCAGTGTTGCTATAGCAATTAGCAGCACCAAATGTATACTCTTTTTCATAGTTTGGTTTCTTTTGGTTAAAAAACAAGATATCTCGTAATATTATCGAATAGCCTATCAATCAGATGCTAAAACTCGCATAACGTTGCGTTTGTATCTAAAAATAGCCCCACCTTAGCTAATTTTAGTCATTTGTTAGATTCTTAAGTCTTATCCAAGATATCTTATTTTCATTGGCCGATATTGATTCTTTAGGACCAAGTTTTATTCCAAAAGCTCCTACAAAAACATCAAAATCTCCATCTTTATCATAATCTGCTACATCTATAGTTTGCCAACCAATTTTTGGAGTATTAGCTATACTTGATGGCTCATACCTACCTTCTCCTTGGCCCAGCAACAACGTTATACTTCTAAAATTTTCATCTTTAAAATTTCCGAAATTAGAAACGGCAATAACATCTTTCTTTCCGTCTAAATTAAAATCTGCCACTCTTATTTTGCTTACACCATGAAAAGGATAAAAATAGGATTCCAAAAAATTTCTGTTTTTCTGGGCTAGAAAAACTCGGACTCCATGATAATTCTTTAATACTTCGGAATAATCAGCATTATCACCATTACTAACAACAATATCTAGGTACCCATCATTATTCATATCTACAGTTTCAAAATCGTTTACGCCAAAGGCTGGATGAAACTGTAAAAGCTTTTTAGAAGTAAACTTATTTCCTTCAAAGGAGAAAGCTAGTAAAGATTCTCTTTCTTGTGTAAATAACACCAACAACTCCTCTTTTCCATCATTATCAATATCTGCAAATTTTATTCTTATGCTTCCAGAAAGTTCTTTTATAACATGCCTCTGGTAAGAAGAGTTGTTCTTGTTCTCATACCAAACCAAACTACCTACAGTATTTCCAAATTCACAAACCACAATATCCTCAAATCCATCATTATTAATATCGTTATACAAAAAATCTACAGGCCTCCTCAATTCATTAATAAATACATTCCCTATTTTTAATGCTCCACTTTTTTCATCTGATGGATATAATGACCCTATAGTTAATATGGATTGTTTTTCTTTGAGAAAAGAAACCTTTACAGGAGGGCTTTTTAATTTTTCTTTTTTGATTATTTGTCCATTATCATCAACTTGTATCAAAGAAGAATTTTTACCATCTCCTAAATACAGTTCTCGCGTTTTAGGATTATATTCTAACATAGTAACTATTGAAGAAAGAACACTATCATAAGAAAAGGTTCTAGTTTCGAATATAAAATTCTCTTCTAAAACTGGTTGCTCATAAATTTCTATATTTTGGGGCGCTGTTAATTTATAATACATAACCAACTTTTCCCATTCTTGCTGTGTTAGTTGGGGTTTATCTGGATATACTTCTCCTGATGATCCTTTTTCATAATATTCAGGACCATGATTAGACATCCCTAGTCGCAAACCCATTTCTGGTAATGTTTGGGAGAGCCAGATATTTGAAGGCAGCAATGATGGCTCCGGGAATACATGGCATGTAGCGCATAGAGTTTTTGCCAATATTTCTCCTTCCGACTGTTTTTCCTTTGGTCTACAATTTATCAATAAAAAAAACAAAGAAATAAGTAATAAACAATTGCTGTAATACTGACCCTTAGAATTGTACTTAACTTTAAAATTCAAAAGCAACCAAATTAATTGTATTAATATCTTCCATATCAGTAAATGTAAAGGTTATTAAAAAGTAAAAATCTTACTATTAAAAACACTTCTAAATTAAGGTTTTATAATTCCCGTACTTTCTATTATTAAGTTTTACCAAAATTTTACAGCTGTCAATTTGTCACAAATTTGTTTTAAGCCTTATATTTGCTGCCCGTTATATTTGAAAGGTAACGATAGATATGGAGAAAATTATAGACGAATCGGTTCAGGGATCTGCCCTAGCACTTGAAAAAAAGAATTCCAACAACAAGAAGCTCTACATTGAAAGCTATGGTTGTCAGATGAATTTTTCAGATAGTGAAATCGTTGCATCCATCTTAGCCAACGAAGGTTTTGACACTACGCAAACCCTTACCGAGGCCGACTTGGTTTTAGTAAATACCTGTTCCATTCGAGAGAAGGCTGAACTTACGGTTCGCAAGCGCTTAGAAAAATTCAATGCTATAAAAAGAGACCGTCCACATATGAAAGTAGGTGTTCTGGGCTGCATGGCAGAACGTTTGAAGCACCAATTTTTAGAGGAGGAAAAAATTGTAGACATGGTCGTAGGTCCGGACGCCTACAAAGACCTACCCAATTTAATTCAAGAAATAGACGAAGGCCGTAATGCGGTAAATGTTATTCTTTCCAAAGATGAAACCTACGGAGACATTGCCCCTGTTCGCCTGAACACTAACGGTGTAACGGCATATGTTTCCATCACCAGGGGATGCGATAATATGTGCACATTCTGTGTTGTTCCTTTTACGCGAGGACGTGAGCGCAGCCGTGATCCACAATCCATTATAGATGAAGTAAACGATTTAGCGAAAAGAGGATATAAAGAAATCACTCTTTTGGGTCAAAACGTAGATAGCTATTTATGGTATGGTGGAGGATTGAAGAAAGACTTTGACAAAGCTTCTGACATGCAAAAGGCTACTGCTGTAGATTTTTCGCAATTATTGGAAAGAACAGCCTTGGCACAACCTAAAATGCGTATTCGTTTTTCAACATCTAATCCGCAGGATATGACTTTAGATGTTATTCATACCATGGCAAAACACAAAAACATCTGTAACGCCATTCACCTTCCGGTACAAAGTGGAAGCAATCGCATCTTAAAAGAGATGAACCGTCTTCATACTCGAGAAGAGTATTTTGAATTGATTGACAATGCACGTAAAATACTTCCGGACTGTTCCATTTCCCAAGATATGATTATCGGTTTCCCCACAGAAACAGAGGAAGACCATAAAGACACCATGTCCCTAATGGAATATGTAAAGTATGATTTTGGCTATATGTTCACCTATTCCGAAAGACCAGGAACCATGGCCGAACGGAAAATGGAAGATGACGTTCCCGAAGAAACAAAAAAACGAAGACTATCTGAAGTTATCGCTCTTCAAAGAGAACATTGTCAAGAACGTACTCAACGACATTTAGGCAAGGTTCAAGAAATTTTGATCGAGAGTACTTCAAAAAAATCAGACCAACATTTCATGGGGCGCAACTCACAAAATACCGTTGCCGTATTCCCTAAGGGGGATTATAAAATTGGTGATTTTGTAATGGTACGCATGGACGAATGTACTTCTGCCACCTTAATTGGTGAAGCCGTAGGATATTCAGACAACAACTAAATAGCAACAGCCCCCGAACTACAGAAGATAATGGAAAACGTACAAGCCATAAAACAACGATTTGAGATTATCGGTAATGACCCGAAACTCAATCGCGCTATTGAAAAAGCCATTCAGGTAGCGCCAACAGATATTTCTGTTCTTGTAACAGGAGAGAGTGGTGTTGGTAAAGAGGCCATTCCTAAAATAATACATTCGCTTTCGCACAGAAAGCACGCCAAATATATTGCCGTAAACTGCGGCGCTATCCCAGAGGGCACAATTGATAGTGAACTTTTTGGTCATGAGAAAGGTGCTTTTACAGGAGCTACCCAAACAAGAAGCGGGTATTTTGAAGTTGCCGATGGCGGAACTATTTTTTTGGATGAAGTTGGCGAACTACCACTTACCACACAAGTAAGACTATTAAGGGTACTTGAAAATGGCGAGTTTTTAAAAGTAGGTTCTTCACAGGTGCAAAAAACCAATGTACGTATTGTGGCAGCAACGAACGTAAATATGTTCGATGCCATTAAAAAAGAGAAATTCAGGGAAGACCTATACTATAGGTTAAGTACGGTTGAGATAAATATTCCGCCTTTGCGAGAAAGACAGGGCGACATTCATTTGCTCTTTAGAAAATTCGCTTCGGATTTTGGACAGAAGTATAAGATGCCAACGATTCGTTTAGATGATGAAGCTGTAGACCTTTTACTAAAATACAGGTGGCCTGGAAACATCCGTCAGTTACGGAATATTGCTGAACAGGTTTCTGTTCTTGAGGAAAGTAGAGGCGTTTCATGGTCTACTTTAAACGGATATTTACCAAACTCCAACAACTCCAATCTTCCTGCGGTTGTTGGACAAAAGAAAGCTGAAAGTGATTTTAGCAATGAAAGGGAGATTCTTTACAAGGTACTTTTTGATATGAAAAGCGACCTGAACGACCTAAAGAAACTCACTTTAGAGTTGATGAAGAATAATGATGGCGAAAAGGTACAGGAAGAGAATGAAGGTCTGATCAGAAAAATTTACGGAGATAATGGCGAAGAGCTAGAAGAAGATGATCGCTCATCTATGGAGGTTTTGCACTTGCCCGAACCACGAGCAGAAAAACCCATTGTTAAACCAACTATTGAAGACAAGTATCATTTTGCCGAAGAAATTCAAGAAGAAGAAACCCTATCTTTACAAGAAAAGGAAGTGGAGCTCATTAAAAAATCTTTAGAACGCAACCGCGGAAAAAGAAAAGCCGCCGCTTCTGAACTGGGTATTTCGGAAAGAACTCTATATCGTAAAATAAAACAATACGATTTATAGCTAGCGTAACCTATTATATAACAAAACGGCAAATCATACTTCTAATACAGATATAGAATTTTGAAAAAGAACATTTACATAGCTTTCAGCTTACTATTGACCCTTATCCTTAACGGTTGTGGTGTATATAATTTTACCGGAGGTAATGTGGGCACCGCTACCACTTTTACAATACCTACTTTTCAAAATTACGCCACACAAAACCCAGGCTCTACTTTTGAACCGGGATTAGAAAGAGACTTTACTTTGGCCCTGCAAGATCGTATATTAAACCAAACCAGTCTAGATCTGACCTCCTCCAATGGAGATTTATTATATGAAGGTGAAATTGTAGAGTTCCGCATATCTCCAATGAGCGCAACAGCTCAGCAAACCGCCGCTCAAAACCGATTATCTATGGCGGTCAAAGTGCGTTTTTACAACAAAACCAAAGAAGATGCAGATTTTGAACAACGCTTCTCATTTTTCTATGACTACCCGGCTAATTCTCAACTTTCTTCCGTTAAGACCGAAGCGCTGGAAGTGATTTTTGAACGGATAACCCAAGACATTTTCAACGCATCTTTGGCAGACTGGTAACACTACCTAACTTATAAAACAAATCTGAAGAACTTATATCGCTATTCGTAATCCTATAAAATGAACGTACAAGATTTTACATATCTCTTACAGCATCCAGACAAAGTGGTCTCTCCACTTCAGACCAAACAACTGGAAGAGGTGCTAGAAGAGTACCCGTACTTTCAGGCAGCACGGGCGTTACATTTAAAGGGGCTCAAAAACCTCAATAGCTTTAAATACAACAATGCTCTAAAAATTACCGCCGCATATACCACAGACCGCGATGTTCTTTTTGACTTTATTACTTCGGACGAATTTTTACAGAATACCATCGCAGACAAGATATCCGGTAAAACCATAGCTTTAGTAGATACCGAAACTATTTCAGAAGAAGTAGAATCTTCTAAAAACAACGATACGTCTGCAGAAATTCCAATTCCTTTAACGCATGCAGATGCAGACAAGCTTTTAGATCCTCAACTTTTTAAATCAAAAGACCCTAAAATAGATGAAGAAATTGCAGAAGCCAAAAGAAAAGCCTCTGAAAATTTAGAATTGGGAGAACCCCTACCCTTTACCAAACGAGAAAAATATTCATTTGCGGAATGGCTACAACTTACCACATTTACATCGGTTAAGAGAGATGACGAGGAGAACCCAGCTAAAAATGCAATTGCAGAAGAACCTGAGGCTATCGCATTTCCATTAGAAGAAGAGATTCTGAAAAGAAAGAAATTTGACCTTATTGATAAATTTATTGCTGACAATCCTAAAATAAAGCCGAATAAAGACGTACCAAAAGTTGCTATAGAAACCTCCGTTACCCTAGACAGGAAAGAGCTAATGACAGAAACTTTAGCTAAGGTTTACTTAGAACAGAAAAAGTATAAAAAAGCCATTCAATCTTATAAAATTTTAAGTTTGAAATATCCGGAAAAAAGTGGTTTCTTTGCAGACCGAATAAAAGCGGTAGAAAAATTACAACAAGAAAACAAGTAAGGCATTATGAGTACGTTTACCATTTTTTTAATCCTTATTATCATAGTTTGCTTTTTACTCATCCTAGTCATTATGGTTCAAAACCCTAAAGGCGGTGGGCTATCATCTTCTTTTGGTGGTGGCGGCAGTCAAATTGTAGGTGGTGTAAAAAAGACAGGCGATTTCTTAGACAAAAGTACTTGGACTCTATCCATATTACTTGTTGTTCTAATTTTGGCTTCTAATGTTGCTCTTAAAGGAAACTTTAGCGATACAGATTCAAAACTTTTAAATGGAGACGGAATTGAAACCGTTGTTCCTGAAACTGTACCAGAAGCACTGCCAGAACAGACACCTGCACCGGTAAGTACTCCTGCCGATAGCTTATAAAATCCCACATAATCACATACGAAAATGCCAGCTTAGTGACAAGCTGGCATTTTTGGTTTAACAATGTGTCAGTTTTCAGGTAATGGCATAATTTCTGCCCACTACCATTCGAGAATATAATTTTTCAAACTAAAAACTAAAAATATGGCAAAAGTGAACATTAAACCATTGGCGGATAGGGTTCTTATTGAACCTATGGCTGCCGAAACCAAAACAGCATCAGGTATCTACATTCCAGATACTGCCAAAGAAAAGCCTCAACAAGGTAAGATTGTTGCCGTTGGACCTGGAACCAAAGATGAGCAAGTGACAGTTAAAGTTGGCGACACTGTTTTATATGGTAAATACGCAGGCACTGAGCTTAAGCTTGAAGGCGTTGACTACCTAATGATGCGTGAGAGTGACGTTTTAGCTATTATATAATTTCTTTAGCTTTCCTACAATAGCAGGAATATTCAAAAGGAATACATAAGATTAATTTAAAATACACTCACTTAGGTGAGGAAAACTAATACTAATATTTATTATGGCAAAAGATATAAAGTTTGATATCGATGCACGCGACGGCCTGAAAAGAGGCGTTGATGCATTGGCAAATGCAGTAAAAGTAACATTAGGACCTAAAGGTAGAAACGTAATTATCAGTAAATCTTTTGGTGCTCCACAAGTAACCAAAGATGGTGTTACTGTAGCCAAAGAAATTGAATTAGAGAACCCATTAGAGAATATGGGTGCGCAAATGGTAAAGGAAGTTGCTTCTAAAACCAATGACCTTGCAGGTGACGGTACTACTACCGCTACTGTTCTTGCTCAAGCTATCGTTAAAGAAGGTTTGAAAAACGTTGCTGCTGGCGCAAACCCAATGGATTTAAAAAGAGGTATTGACAAAGCCGTTGATGCTATTGTTGAAAACCTTGCCAAGCAATCTAAGAAAGTTGGTGATTCTTCCGAAAAAATCAAACAAGTTGCTTCTATTTCCGCGAACAACGACGAAACTATTGGTGATTTGATCGCTCAAGCTTTTGGTAAAGTTGGTAAAGAAGGTGTAATTACTGTTGAAGAAGCAAAAGGTACCGATACATACGTTGATGTTGTAGAAGGTATGCAGTTTGACAGAGGTTACCTTTCTCCATATTTTGTTACCGATTCAGAAAAAATGGTAGCAGACTTAGAAAGTCCATACATCTTATTGTTCGATAAGAAAATCTCTTCAATGAAAGATTTGCTTCCTGTATTGGAGCCAGTTGCTCAATCTGGAAAGCCACTTTTAATTATTGCTGAGGATGTTGACGGTGAAGCATTGGCCACATTGGTAGTAAACAAACTAAGAGGTTCTTTAAAAATTGCCGCTGTTAAAGCACCAGGTTTTGGTGACCGTAGAAAAGCAATGTTAGAAGATATTGCTATTCTAACAGGTGGTACAGTTATTTCTGAAGAAAGAGGCTTCTCTTTAGACAATACTACTTTAGATATGTTGGGTACTTGTGAAAAAGTACAAATTGACAAAGACAATACTACAATTGTAAACGGTGGTGGTGTTGCTAAAGACATTAAAACTCGTGTAAATCAGATTAAATCTCAAATTGAGACTACTACCTCTGATTACGACAAAGAAAAACTTCAAGAGCGTTTGGCTAAATTGGCCGGTGGTGTTGCCGTACTTTATGTAGGTGCAGCTTCTGAAGTTGAAATGAAAGAGAAAAAAGACCGTGTAGACGATGCTTTGCATGCTACTAGAGCTGCCGTTGAAGAAGGTATCGTTGCTGGAGGTGGTGTTGCCTTGGTAAGAGCAAAAGCTGTTCTTTCTAAAGTTGCCACAGAAAATGAAGACGAGGCTACTGGTTTACAAATTGTTGCCCGTGCTATTGAAGCTCCGTTAAGAACTATCGTTTCTAACGCAGGTGGTGAAGGTTCTGTAGTAATCGCTAAAATCCTTGAAGGAAAAGGAGATTACGGTTACGATGCTAAATCTGAGCAGTATGTTGAGATGACCAAAGCGGGTATTATTGACCCTAAAAAAGTAACTCGTGTTGCATTAGAGAATGCTGCATCTGTTGCGGGTATGATCTTAACTACCGAATGTGCATTGACAGACATAAAAGAAGATGCTCCTGCCGCACCACCGATGGGTGGAGGCGGAATGCCAGGCATGATGTAGTGGCGAGCCGCCACAGGCAATTTTTAGCTTGTTTGCGGACATACATTATATTTAAAGCTGCTCTTGAAGTTTCAAGAGCAGCTTTTTTTTATGGGCTTATATTAACAAAAAAACCACCTTCTTTATTTACAGAAGGTGGTTTCATGTCCAAATGGGAATGTCTATTCTATAGACAAACACCCCGACTACTTCTTACGAGGAGCAGCTTTTGGAGCAGCCTTTTTACCAGCTTTCGCTGCTAACGGCTTAGCAGATGTTTTACCTGCATTTTTTGCTTGTGCCATAATTAATTGCGTATTAAATACAACTAATCTAAAGTAAATCACTTTTTGATTCGTGATATTTTCATTGGGAAAAAATTAACTAAAATAACAAAGCTTTTTTCCGCGCCATTAAAAAGATTCACAATACGCTTAAAAACAGATGCTTACTTTTAGTGGTCAGCTCCGTCATCAGAATTATCCTCCCTATATCTACAGCATGGGTGCACACTTTCATACGCTTCCTCTGTAGCTTTCAATTCTTTGGTATCATGCCCTACTGCCACAAGAGCGGTTTTTATTTTCATGGGATCCGTTTTGCGCTCATCTATAATTACTGCTAGTTGATGTGTTGGTATATCCCAGGATGCATACTTCACTCCTTTTACGTTAAGTGCCGCTTCTTCTATCCGTTCTTTACACATGCCGCATTTTCCATTAACGTCAAATGTCATTTTTTTATTCTTATCCTGTGCAAAAATCAACACCGTAAACAAGCTCATTACTATTGATAAAATTGTAGTTTTCATTTGTCTTCTATTTAGTTATTATCATTAAATTTTAATCCTAAAACCTCCATAAAACATACGCCCCATTATTGGCGCATATATTATAGTAGTATCAAAGTTAGGACCAAAAGGGTCATCCCCCCCTAAAACTGGATTATCTTGTTGTACATTGGATAAATTTTCTCCTCCTACATATACCTCAAACGTATTGGAGAACACTTTTGTTATCTGCGCATTCATATGATTATAAGGCGATGATGTAGCCGCTAATTGATACGCTATTGGGTTTGAACTTGTATCCGGCAATCTCTTTTCCCCAACCCTATGCAAAGTATAATCAAATTTCCATTGAGAGCCATTATCTTTTGCTTTGGTCTCATACTCCAAATTAGCAAAAAACAGATGCTGCGCCTGTAAAGGCTTTTGTAGACTCCCACTTTGATAATCGGTTGTTACATCATAATTCTTATATGCTGTACGTATATTCAAGCGCGGTAAAAGCTCATAATTCACCTCTACCTGAAAACTCTTAGCCGTACTACTCCCCTCTAAATTATAGAATAAAACCTCTTGCGAATTTTCCCAATCCACAACTACTTGATTTTTAAAATCAGTAATGTAATAATCTACCGTAAAATCACCTTTTCGATTTAAAAAATTAAAACCTTGCAAAAAGCTAACCCCATAATTCCATGCATCTTCGGAATCCAAACCATACAAATCTCCACCGGAATTCAAGATCTTAATTTCACGGCCAGAAGCAAATAACTGTTGATTCTCCGCAAAGATGTTAGCTGCTCTTTTTCCTCTTCCAAAAGAACCACGCAGACTTCCTTTTTCCCATGGCGTATACCTAATATGGAATCTTGGCGTAACGAACGTACCTAACCTATTATGATTATCTACTCTAAGCCCAGCAGTAAGACTTACCTTTTCTAAATTCTCATAGCTATATTCAAAAAAAGCACCTACGGAACGATCCTCCCGGGAATAGTCGGTTGCAGTCACCATCTCGTCATAGCCATCATAGGCGAACGTCAACCCTGTCTTGAATTTGTTACGCGTATCGCCAATTATAGAATTAAAAAGTAAATTGGTATAAATGCTTTCGTGATTAATATCATACGTTCTATAACCAAAATAAGAGTCCTGCTTATGCAAACTATAGGCTGTTTGAAAACCAAAGCTTTGAAATGGCAACTCAGGAAAAACGTAACCCAATTTCAAAGAAGTATCAAAACGACGTGTATTGATTTCACTGCCCCATACTTCGGCTTCGCTCAGTATAGGCAGTTCGGCTTCGCCAGACGCAAGCGCTTCGGCTTGACTAAACATTCTCCGATTATTATCTACTCTGTCAGTATCGGGGTTAAAATCGACTTGCCCCACTTGCTTTTCATCATTCAAAAACCTCACATTAAAGAAGCTTACCCAACCTTTTTCTGCATCTTGGTACTGCCAACGATTCATTACATTAATCTGATCAGCCAAAGGGGCATCTAAGAATCCGTCTCCGTTATCATCCTCTTTTTGAGTTCTTTTATTTCCGTGTATATAAAGTCCCGTACTCCACTTTTCGGATAGTTTTTTATTGAAGTGCGTATTCAACTCATACCTTCCGTTTTGATTCCCATATCCATTTATAAAAACGGAACTATCCGTCAACGGTTTTACCAATTCGGTATTTATCTGACCAGAAATACTTTCATAACCATTCACCACGCTACCCGCACCCTTTGTAATCTGAATACTCTCAATCCAAGTACCCGGTGTAAATGTAAGCCCGTATGCCTGCGAAGCACCCCTAACCATAGGAATATTCTCTTGCGTAATCATCAAATACGGACTGGTCAAACCTAACATTTGTATTTGTTTCGTACCTGTTAGCCCATCCGAAAGATTTACATCAATAGCAGGATTGGTCTCAAAGCTCTCAGCCAAGTTGCAGCAGGCTGCTTTTAACAACTCCGCACTATTAACGGTGACCGTATTCTGTGGACTGAAATAGGTTTTTTGAATATTGTCCCGCTCTTGTTGAACCACAACTTCATCTAATTCATTAGAGGGTTTAAGCCCATGCTTAACAACCTTAGGAGCATTTACCGTTAAAGTATCAGACTCATAGCCTACGTAGCTAATTATTAGCTTATTGTATTCTTTTTTATAAGGAATAGAAAATTTTCCGTCAATATTGGTTGCGACCCCTATTTGGGAATCCATCCAATACACATTGGCACCAGGAAGCGCCAATGTATTGGCATTGCCTGCTTCCACAACCGTTCCTTCAACTTTTTCCTGAGAAAAAGCAAGCCACGGAAGTATGGTAAAAGCAAATGCTATTATTATTTTTTTCATCAATTTAATTATGATTTTCTAGTTTCAATTCATTTGTTTGCGCCCAGCCATTCATTAAAAATCAATGAAAAAAGAGAAGTGATAGTTATGAATAGAGCCACATTACCAGTTAAACCGGCATGATTTTATCAATCAGAACCTGCGTAATGGTAAACCGTAAAAATTGAAGAAAATCAGATTAAAAAGACAGCATCCAGCAACTGGATGTTCTTTATAATTTTAGGAGGATTATAATGTACCTGTGGTACGTCTTTAGCTTCTACAGGCTCAAAGAGACCTTTAAAAGAACAAACAAATGCGACCAAAACCATCTGTTGATGCAGGTCAAAGTCATTAAAAGAAGGCTTAACATCATTCTGCCCTTCCATAGCGATCACCTCGCTATTACAGCAAGACATTTTATCTACGGTAGTATCTATTTTTTCATCCAAAGACATTGCCATACCACAATCCTGGGCATCGGAGAAAAATGCAACATCTACTAAATGCCCCATACAATAGTGCTTTTCTACTTTAAAGGAAGTAGTAGCAGCCAATAGCAAAAAGGACATTACCGAAGCAAATAATTTATGAAATACCTTTTTCATCTATGTAAAATTACGCATTTTAATACTAAAAACATTTACTCAATTGCCTAATAACACTAATTAGAGTTAACCTACTCGGCCCTTTCCAATCTTTTAATCATTTCCTTCATTTTAGTAATCTCCTTTTTTTGGGCGCTAATTATGTCCTTTGCCAATTTATGGACCTCCGGATCCTTAATATCTGCTCTTTCACTTGTTAATATTGCTATTGAATGATGTGGAATCATTGCGCGCATCCAAAGTAAATCGTCCACAGGCTTTTGCTGTCTTACCAAAACCAACGCACCCAAAAACAATACTATACTACCCAGAATTATCGAAATGTTCCTTCTGTTATTTTGATACATCTTTCGCATAAAAAAGAACATTATTAGTGACATTGCAGAAATACCTAGACAAGTCATGTAAAAACGGGTGAGACTAAAATAGGCATGATCTATTTGGTACGTGTTCAGGTACATGGTAATATACATTGCAACAAAAGACGCACCCAACATTAAAAAAAACTTCGTATAATTATTTTCTTTTTTCTTCATAATGACAATATTGATAATTGTTAGTAATTAAAATCTAATGGACATACCACCACCGGCTCCAAAACGGTTATCATAACTGCCCATTAAGGATATATTTCTAGACATAAAATATTCCAGTCCGGTATTCCAGACTACCTCTTTTTTATAATTAATTTGATTTGCAAAATCGTTTACCCACCCAAAATCCGCCTGGTACTCGAAGGATCCAAACAAGGATGTTCTTGGGAAAATCATAACCTCTCGACTTAGCTGAATCTGAGGCCGCAATTTAGTATCGACTCTTACATCCAAATTAAATAAGTACGGGGTTAAATATCGGAGACCTATAACCCCCGTTGTAGAAATTTCACCTAAACTATCCTCTAATTCATTTTCAACATTAACACCTCCAAAAACCCGCAAATAGTCATGTAAATATCTTTCATATGTAAATTCGGCTTCTAAGTTTTTGTTCCAACCATACTCAGCATTTACATTAAATTGATTTCTTATGTTTGAAGCCACCCAGTTTAGTTCCGTCATATGCGAAGCCACATCTACCAAACCCCACGAATAATAGCGGTTTGTCTCATCTACCAGTTTAGATTTTGGGTATGCCGCCATTCGTTCATCTCTAGGCGTATCATAACTGAATATCCTGGTCATACCACTCATCATATGATACAGTACATGACAATGAAGTAGCCAATCACCATGAGTACCCCCAAAAAACTCTATGGTTGTTTCCTCCATAGGAGGCACATTAACCGTATGCTTTAAAGGGGAATACGCTCCGTTTTTATTCAAAACCCTAAAAAAATGACCATGAAGATGCATAGGATGATGCATCATGGTCATATTATTGAAAGTAATTCTAGTTACCTCTCCCTCTTTAATTGAAATATCATCGGTCTCATCTAATGGAACTCCATTCATACTCCAAACATACCTGTTCATATTTCCCGTTAAATTAAGCAATACCTCACGTAAAGGCTTATCTTTTGCAAAGGCTGTCTTACTAGGTGATTTTAGATAATCATATGAATACTCATCATTCATATCCATTGCCATGCCGTCCATTTTCATGTCCATATGTCCTTTTGTATCCTTCATTCCCTTCTCGGCTATATTATCATGATTCATTTTAGAATGATGCATTTTTGAGTGATCCATCGCTGATGGACTTGAAGTATTTTCTTTTGAATTCATACCTTCGGCATGGTTCATTTTCATACCATACTCTTCTTTCATTTGAAAACGCTCGTCTTTGCCCGGATTAAATTTTAAAGCGTGTGCCCCCATCTTCATATCCATCTGGGCCATTTTTTTCATCATAGCTATTTTATCCGGCCTTGAAACCTTAACAGCCGATACAACTTCACCACTCCCCAGGTAGGCCGTTGCAGTACCCGATCCATCTTGTGCCATAATTCGGAACTCCATTTTCCCTTCTTGAGGAATTGTAACTATATAATCGTACGTTTCTGCAATTCCAATAAATGTCTTATCCTTTAACACAGGTTCTATATTCAACCCATCTGCCGCAATCATCTTGGGTGTTTCTCCGCCAAATGTCATCCAAAACATAGAAGAGGCACTACCATTAATAATGCGCAGCCTCACCTTTTCTCCCGGTTTAAACTGTGGATATTCTTGTGATGTTTTTCCATTGATTAAAAATGCAGGATAGTAAACATCCGCAATATCCGCACCTTCCATCCGCTGTTTCCAAAAATTAAACTGCGCACCCAAAGCCCCTCTGGAAATAACGCTATTAAGTGGCGTAGATGTTCCTTTTTTAATTTGATACCATTCATTTCCTCTTTTAAGGTTGCGTAAAACATTCATTGGTTTTTCATCCGTCCAGTCGGAAAGCATCAATACCAATTCACTATCATACTCAAACGTTTTCTTTTTAGGATGAATTACAAAAGAGCCGAAAACCCCGCTCTGCTCTTGGAGCATAGTATGCGAATGATACCAGTAGGTACCCGACTGCTTTAAAGGAAAGGAATATGTAAAAGTTGTTCCGGGCGCAATGGGCGGAGTTGTCAAATAAGGAACTCCATCTTGATAATTGGGCAATAGAATACCATGCCAGTGTACCGAGGTTTCCACATCTAATGTATTTTTAACATGTATTACGGCTTGATCCCCTTCGGTAAATTCAAGAACAGGTCCAGGAATACTACCATTAACGGCCATACCCGTTGTAGTTTTCCCCGATTTATTGACGCTCTTTTTAGAAATGGTCAAGGAATACTCTTTAACAGGTCTATTTTCCTTCTCCTGTGCAGACAGCCATGTACTTACTGCTATTAGAAGCAAAAAGGTCAATCTATTTCTTAGCGAAACATTATATCTATGTATTTTCATTTTATATTCAATTTTATAATTACCTAAATATTTACAGTGCTTTTTAGAAATAAAAACACCATTTAACCTCCGCAATAGAAACTGGGAGGTAAAATGTAGAATTCTTATAAAATCAAATTAAAAATACATCATCAAGCAACTGAATGTCCTTGACAATATCTGGAGGTAAGTAATACCTATGAGAAATATTTTGGTTGATTTGAGGCTCAAACAACCCTAAATAAGAATAGGTATATGCAATTAGGAATTGCTGGTGTTCTATATGGAACTCGTTAAATGAAGGTTTTACATCATTTACCCCCTGGGCAGTTAGCATTTCTTCGTCACAACACGATTCTTCATCCAAAATAGATGCCGCTTCATCAGAAACCATTTCCATACCACAATCTTGAACATCCGAGAAAAATGCAACATCCACCAAATGCCCCATACAATAGTGCTTTTCTACTTTAAAGGAAGTAGTAGAAAACAAAAGTGCCACGGTCATTAGGCAAGCAAAAAAACGATGTAGCTTTTCTTTCATTAACACAAAATTACGAAATAAACGATTACTCAAGGTTTTAACCCCAGCCTTTAACTAAAGTTTAAAGTTTCATCTTCAATAAAATATAAATCATAAAATTATTGTTTTGAACAATATATACTATTTGACACGTTTTAGAGTTAACGCATAACGGATTAAACTTACAGTACATCCGATTCACTAACCATTTTTAACTTAAAATTTTAGCAATGAAGAAAAATATTAGATCAGTAGTAAAATCAGGATTCGCAGTATTTGCTCTAGCCTTTATGGTATCTAGCTGTAGTAGTGACGAAGGTTCTGTTTTTGACACACCCATTGACACCGACCAGGACGACACCGATGATACGGACACCGAAACAGTAGCCACACTAATAATCAACGCTGAAGATGACTCAAACGATGTTTTGTTTGCAGAAGCATCTGGTGAAGTTGGCACTAGCGTACCAGGGCGTATTATCTACACCTCTCCAACAAACCAAAAGAGACTATATATTACCCAAAACGTATCTGGTGGTGGTGAAATGCCATTTAACAATTTTAACATTGAAGGCAAAGATCTTACAAAAGCACTTAAGGGTGATGGTTCTGTTGATTTAGATGGAGATACTCAGAAAGAAATTGATTTCACCTTTGACCTTCCTGTTCCCGATATTGACAACGGCGAGATTGTTTATCAATTCTGGACTACTACAGGAAAAGGAGATTTTAGAGACCCTAATAAAAGAAAGGCTTTAGGCGTAGGTACTATTACCGTTAAAGTTGGTAACGGAACAAACCCAGCAGCCGAGGTTCACTCTTTTACAGACGTAAAATTATTTGCTCCTGATGTAAATGGTACAAGCGAAACTTTTTATTCCCTTTTAAATGATCAAGAATATTTGGTATATGACCCAGAAAACACATTGGAACAGGCCGAATATAGAGCATTTTGGGATTTTGGATATTACTATGTTAATAACTCTGCCTATTTTGCTTCTGCAGCTACCTATGATGACTCTTTTGGCTTTCCTGTAAAAGGCTTACAAGCTGAAGATAATGAAGAAAATGCCGACACCGAAACGCTTAACAAAGCTTATTTTTCACTCTCTACTACAAACAGCACCACGTTTGACGGTATTACATTATCTAGCGAACTAGATTTTGTTGTAAAGTCCGATTTTCAAACATCAGGCGTTTTGGCTGTTGGAGATATTCTTGAAATCGTAGATAACTATGGGAAAAAAGGGCTTATTAGAATTACTGAAATTAATCCTGGTTTTAACAACGACGACTATATTGTATTTGATGTAAAAATACAGCCATAATATATTTTTAAAATAATGCAAAGGGATGTCGTTAATTCGGCATCCCTTTTTTTTGTTTTCAAAAGCTTATTTTTGCACAAAAATTTAGCATGTTCAACGAATTAAGCACTCAATCCAAAGCCATACTTCATTCCACAGAAGTAGACGTAGATGAACGTCTTCAAAAGCTTTGCGAATTATTAAAAAAGACTGTGCCACATTATGACTGGGTGGGATTCTATTTTAAAAATGGCAACAAGGAAGAACTAAAATTAGGCCCTTACGCTGGCGCACCTACGGACCACACCATCATACCTTTCGGAAAAGGAATTTGTGGACAAGTAGCTGTGTCCAATCAAAATTTTGTGGTGCCAAATGTACAGGCTCAGGATAATTATATAGCCTGCAGTATTACCGTAAAAGCCGAAATAGTGGTGCCTTTGTTCATTAATGGAAAAAATATAGGTCAGATTGATATCGACTCAAATACTCCCGACCCATTTACTGAAGAAGACGAACGTTTCTTAGAGTTTGTGAACACTGAAGTGGCCAAAATTTACGTGTCATAATTCATCTTATTCAAAATTTTCGTTTTTTTCAATACCGTTTATCGATGCTGCCCCGTGTTATTTGACACAAAACGGTTTAAAACTTTAGCAGTTTTGTTGATAACCTAGCCTATTTTTTCTTTCAAAAAAAGTACTTTTGCGTGTCTTTTTAACTTAGTAACTACATCTTATCAAAATGAGTATCAAAAAAGCTTCTTCTGCACTGATTTCCGTATTCCATAAAGATGGATTGGAACCTATCATCAAAAAATTTCAAGAACTCGGCATTACCATCTATTCAACCGGAGGGACCGAGAAATTCATAAAAGAACTTGGCGTAGATGTTGTGCCGGTAGAAGACGTAACCAGCTACCCTTCTATTTTAGGAGGAAGAGTCAAAACATTACACCCAAAAGTTTTTGGTGGAATCTTAAATAGACAAGACAACGAAAGTGACGTTGCTCAGTTGGAAGAATTTGAAATTCCTCAATTAGACATCGTAATCGTAGATCTTTATCCTTTTGAAAAGACCGTTGCAAGTGGAGCGTCGGAACAAGATATTATTGAAAAAATAGATATAGGTGGAATTTCACTTATCCGTGCAGCCGCAAAGAATTTTAAAGATGTACTTTGTGTTTCTTCTATGGAAGATTACTCAGACTTTTTAAATGTTATTTCAGAAGGAAAGGGTAGTACAAGCCTTGAAGACCGCAAACGTTTTGCTGCTAAATCCTTCAATGTTTCTTCTCACTACGACACTGCTATTTTCAATTATTTCAACAAAAACCATGATCTTGCTGCTTTAAAGATTAGCGAGACAGACGGAAAAGTTTTGCGTTATGGGGAAAACCCGCATCAAAAAGGATTTTTCTTTGGTGATTTCGAAGCCATGTTCGACAAATTACACGGCAAAGAACTTTCATACAACAACCTATTGGATGTTGATGCCGCAGTAAATTTGATGCTGGAATTCAAAAATGACGACCCCACCTTTGCCATCCTAAAACACAATAACGCTTGTGGATTGGCACAACGCAACACACTTCACCAAGCCTATGTAGATGCTTTGGCCGGTGATCCTGTTTCGGCTTTTGGAGGAGTTTTGATAAGCAACAAAGAGGTTGATAAAGCAACTGCCGAAGAAATTCATAAATTATTTTGCGAAGTAGTTATTGCACCGAGTTATGCCGATGACGCCCTAGAGATTTTAAAAGGCAAAAAAAATAGAATTATTTTAGTTCAAAATGAAGTAGAAATGCCAGAAATGACGGTTAGAACCTGTCTAAATGGTGTATTACTTCAAGAAAAAGACCATAGAACAGACACTTTAGAAGATTTACAGTACGTAACGGATACTAAGCCATCCGAACAAGATCTAGAGGATTTAATTTTTGCTTCCAAATTATGTAAGCACACAAAATCCAACACTATAGTCCTTGCAAAGAATAAACAACTATGTGCTAGCGGTACCGGACAAACCTCTCGTGTAGATGCCTTAAACCAAGCAATTCACAAAGCAAAATCATTTAATTTTGACCTTAAAGGAGCCGTAATGGCGAGCGATGCGTTCTTTCCTTTCCCAGATTGTGTAGAGATAGCCAATAAAAGTGGTATTTCTAGCGTTATACAGCCGGGCGGGTCTATAAAAGACCAATTAAGTATCGATTATTGTAATGAAAACAATGTCTCTATGGTTATGACGGGCACACGTCATTTCAAGCATTAATTTCATTACTTTTACCGATGAAACACACCCCTTATCAAGCTAGTAACATAACCAAACAAGATTAAAAATGGGATTTTTTGATTTCTTGACAGAGGAAATCGCCATCGATTTAGGTACGGCGAACACCCTTATCATTCACATGGACAAGGTAGTTGTAGACAGCCCGTCTATTGTTGCTCGTGACCGTATCTCAGGCAAAATTATTGCCGTGGGTAAAGAAGCGAACATGATGCAGGGTAAAACCCACGAAAACATTAAAACAATCCGTCCGTTAAAAGATGGAGTTATTGCAGATTTTGACGCATCTGAAAAGATGATCAACATGTTCATTAAGAACATCCCTGCTTTAAAGAAAAAATGGTTTCCACCAGCTTTACGAATGGTTATCTGTATTCCTTCTGGTATTACAGAAGTAGAAATGCGTGCGGTAAAAGAATCTGCCGAACGTGTAAATGGCAAAGAAGTTTACTTAATTCATGAACCAATGGCAGCAGCCATAGGTATTGGTCTTGATATCATGCAACCAAAAGGTAACATGATTGTTGATATAGGTGGTGGTACTACAGAAATTGCAGTTATTGCTCTAGGTGGTATTGTTTGTGATAAATCTGTAAAGATTGCAGGTGATGTTTTCACCAATGATATTATTTACTATATGCGTACGCAGCATAACCTTTATGTAGGTGAAGCAACCGCAGAAAATATAAAAATTGAAATAGGTTCAGCTACCGAAGATTTACAAACGCCACCGGACGAAAAATCGGTGCAAGGTCGTGACCTATTAACAGGAAAACCAAAGCAAGTTCAGATTTCGTATCGTGAAATTGCCAAAGCTTTGGATAAATCTATTCTTCGTGTAGAAGATGCGGTAATGGAAACCCTTTCACAAACTCCACCTGAATTAGCCGCCGATATTTACAATACTGGTATTTATTTAGCGGGTGGTGGTTCTATGTTACGTGGATTGGACAGAAGGCTATCGCAAAAGACGGATTTACCTGTATACATTGCAGAAGACCCACTACGTGCCGTAGTAAGAGGTACAGGTATAGCACTTAAGAACTTAGAGCGCTACAAGAGTATCCTTATCAAATAAAACCTAAAGATTTCGGGGCGATTTCAAAAGGTTTTAATTTTTATTTCCATTCGGAATTGCTTCACAGGTTTCACCAAATCTAATAGTGAATGCAGCAGATCATCAACTTTATCATACGATATAAGAATTTCCTTCTTTATGTCTTTTTGATGATTGTTTCTTTGGGATTTACGATTCAATCGCATTCGTATCACCAGTCGCGTTTCTTTAACTCGTCCAATTGGTTAACGGGAAATATTTTAGATACTTCTAATGATGTTTCCACCTACTTTGGTCTTGATAAAGAGAACGAAAAACTTATGCAAGAAAATGAATACTTGCGTAAGCTATTGTTTAACAAAAAAGAGCAAATAGATAGTACCGCTTTAGACTCGGTTCAACTAACCTATACCATTTCAATTGGGAAGGTTATCAAAAATAGCTTTGCAGACCCTCGTAATTATATTACTATAAACAAGGGTGAAAAAGACAGCGTACACCCGGATATGGGTGTCATAACCAGTAAAGGTATTCTAGGTATTATAGAAAACACTTCAAATAACTTTGCTACGGTGCAATCCATTTTGAACGAGAAATCCAATATCAATGCCAAAATTAAAAATACAGACCACTTTGGTTCTTTGGTATGGGATATGAAAAGGTACAACGTAGTACAATTGGTAGATATCCCACGGTTGGTACCACTTACTATTGGAGATACTATTGTCACTGGTGGAATGAGCAGTATTTTCCCCGAAAACATTCCTATTGGTACGATTAGAAAGTTTGATCTTAATACTTCAAAAAGTTTTTACAATATAGATGTAGCTTTATTTAATGATATGACGAATATTAAAAACGTCTACATTATAAAGAACAACGACCGCGAAGAGATTTTAGAACTAGAAAAACAAACGGAGACAAATGGTCAGTAACTATTACTTCTTAAATGTTATCCGTTTTATACTATTGGTTCTAGTACAAGTACTGGTATTCAATAAACTAAACTTTTTTGGGTTCATCAACCCAATGGTTTACATTTTGTTTCTGTATTGGTATCCCATTAAAGAAAATAGAGCAGCTTTTATTGGTTTAGGATTTTTGCTTGGCATAGCTATAGATTTTTTCTCCGATACAATGGCCATACATGCGGCATCTACAATTACAATTGCCTATATGAGACCTGCTATAATGAGATTTGTATTTGGCGTTAACTTTGAATTTCAAAGTTTTAAATTAAGTAACACCACTAGGGTACAACAAATTACATATTTGGCGTTATTAATTATAGTACATCACTTTGTTTTCTTTACCCTGGAAATTTTTAGTTTGGCTAATTTCCTATTAATTTTGAAGAAAGTATTAGCTACGGGCACCGCAACTCTTATTCTTTGCTTACTATTTGGTTCACTTTTTAGTGTTCGCAAAGAGTAAACAAGCGAAAAAATTATGAACTTCTTTAATTAAAAATTTCATCTAAGATGAAAAAGCTGTTATTATCCTCCATCATCGTAATCATTGGTATTACGTTTCTCAGCAGACTTTCCTATCTGCAGATATTCAGCTTTTCCCCTGATCAGGTTTTAGAAGACCCTGCTATTAAAAGGGTTTATGATTATCCTGAACGCGGTTATATTTACGACAGAAACGGAGAACTTTTAGTAGGTAACGACCCTGCATATGACGTCATGGTCATCCCACGTGAAGTTCGTGCGTTAGACACCTTAGAGCTTTGTGGATTACTTAAAATCGACAAAGAAAAGTTTAAAAAAGAATTACGAAAAGCTACAATTTATTCACCTAGACTTCCTTCTGTTTTTGTACCTCAACTTTCTAAAGAGGATTACGCAAAGCTTCAGGAAAAAATGCGCCACTATAATGGATTTTACATCCAGAAACGTTCGCTTCGATATTATGACACCAATAGTGCCGCCAATGTTTTAGGCTATATTAGTGAAGTAAACGAAAGAGATTTAGCCAAGAACCCTTATTATGTGCAAGGCGAGCTTACGGGCCGTACAGGCGTTGAAAAGGTATATGAAGATATATTAAGAGGACGAAAAGGCGTACAGTACATCCAAAAAGACCGTTTCAATAGAGATATTGGACCTTATAAAAATGGAACTTTAGACACTTTACCAGAGCAAGGTTTTGAAATCAATATTACCATTGACAAGCATCTTCAGGAATATGGTGAAAGACTAATGCACGGTAAATGGGGAGGAATTGTAGCCATTGAACCTTCTTCTGGAGAAATTCTATCTATGATTTCGGGTCCTACCTACGACCCGTCTCTTTTAGTGGGAAGAAAAAGGTCTGCCAATTATAGTAAATTACACTATGATTCCATTTCAAAACCAACATTTGACCGATCTATTTCTTTTGAAAAAAGTCCGGGATCACCTTTTAAGGCCATCAATGCATTAATAGCATTGCAGGAAGGCGCAATTACACCTTCAACCACATTTACCTGTCACCATGGTTTTTTCATAGGGAGACACAGAAAAGGATGCCACTGTGGAGGCGGTGTTAGAACACTTAATAACGGAATTTACAAATCCTGTAATGCCTATTTTGTAGGGGCCTATAAAAAATTATTTGAGCAATTCCCTTCAAATAGTGCAGCTATGGATGCTTGGGAAAAACACGTAAGAAGTTTTGGGCTGGGCTCGTACTTAGGTTCTGACCTTTATACAGGAAGACCCGGAAGTGTACCTAGTACAGCACTATATAACAAATGGTATGGAGAAGGAGACAAAAGATGGTCTGCCACCACGACATACTCCAATGCTATTGGACAGGGAGAAGTAAACGTCACCCCCATACAATTAGCGAATATGACCGCCGCAATTGCAAACAGAGGCTTTTTCTTTACGCCGCACGTTCTTAAGAAGATTGATGGAAAAGAAATTAGTATTCCAGACTTTGTTGAGCCTAAACATACTACTATTGACAAAAGGCATTTTGAACCTGTTATTCAAGGTATGGCAGATGTATACCACCATGGAACGGCAAAACATATACAAATTCCAGATATTGAAATTGCAGGAAAAACAGGCACCGTAGAAAACTACATTAAAATTGACAGTGTTAAAACACAGCTGACGGACAACTCTGTTTTTGTTGCTTTTGCTCCTGTCGAAAATCCTAAAATCGCCATTGCCGTATACATTCAAAACGGATACTACGGCTCTAGGTATGCAGGCCATATTGCTTCATTAATGATAGAGCAGTATTTAAAAGGTGAGATTACCCGCAAAGACCTTGAAAAAAGAATGCTAGAAAGAACTTTGGAAAGTGAATATGCCAAGCCTTACAGCGGTAAAGAATTCAAAATAAACGAATACGATTGGAGCAGACATTCCATAAAGTATCAAGAGAAAATCTCCCAATCAGAACAATAGCTTATGGCCGGTAAAAGTGTCCTCAAACGTCTTGATTGGCTTTCCGTTTTGTTTTATGTACTCCTATTGACAATTGGGTGGGTAAATATTTACTCCAGTACATTTTCCGAAAGCGATTCTTCTATATTCGACTTTGGAACACTTCATGGCAAACAGCTTTTCTTTATTCTTACCAGTTTTGCGTCTATCGTAATTCTATTGGCGCTAGAAGCCAACTTTTATGAGCGTTTCTCTAGTGTGCTCTATATAATATCAATGGTTCTACTGCTAGGTCTATTTGCTTTTGGTAAAACTATTGCCGGTGCAACTTCTTGGTATGACCTGGGGTTCTTTAACTTACAACCCTCTGAGCTCGCCAAAGTGGCCACAGCCCTTGCTTTAGCTAAATATCTGAGTGATATACAAACAGACATTAAACGGAATAAAGATCAG
Organism: Zobellia roscoffensis; assembly: GCF_015330165.1. NCBI lineage: Bacteria > Pseudomonadati > Bacteroidota > Flavobacteriia > Flavobacteriales > Flavobacteriaceae > Zobellia > Zobellia roscoffensis. Next base: position 2,102,486 of record NZ_JADDXT010000002.1, on the reverse strand, counting down.
CTGTACGCATTCCTAATCATTTTGATTCCGGCAATATTAATTATACCTCAACCTGACCCTGGTAGTGCATTGGTTTTTTTCTCTTTAAGCTTTGTAATTTTTAGAGAAGGACTCCCTATCTATTATTTGGGAATCGCCTTTTTTGCCATTCTTATATTCGTAACCACGTTGATGTTCGGCACCATTTGGATTACTATTGGCATTGCACTTATATTGATTCTGTTCTTCCTCTTAAAAAAGAAAAAATTTAAGGTTCCGGTGATTCCGACCGTAATAGCAGTGGTTCTCACGCTTTTATTCTCCCTTTCGGTAGATTTTGTTTTCAACAATGTTTTTGAACAACGCCACCGTGACCGTTTCAGTCTTTGGTTACGTTTGGAAAAAGACCCTGCTAAACTAGAGCAAATCCGAAAGACGATTGGTTACAACACCTATCAGTCTGAAAAAGCAATTGAATCCGGTGGTTTCTTCGGAAAAGGTTTTTTAGAGGGGACGCGAACCAAAGGGGATTTTGTTCCTGAACAACATACAGATTATATCTTTAGTACCGTTGGTGAAGAATGGGGCTTTTTGGGCACAGCAACAGTAGTCTTACTTTTTACCTTTTTACTATTACGTCTGGTCTATCTATCAGAACGCCAAAAAACCGGCTTTGCCCGAATGTATGGTTACGGGGTAATTTCAATTCTATTGATACATTACTTTATTAATATTGGAATGGTTATTGGCGTACTGCCTACCATTGGTATTCCCCTACCCTTCTTTAGTTACGGTGGATCGGGACTTTTATTTTTTACGGCCCTATTGTTCATTTTCTTGAAGCTGGATGCAAACCGTTTAAAGGAAGGTATTTAAAAAATATTCCCTTTAAAATTTAAACTTCCAACTACCTGTATCAACTTTGGCTTCCAACTGATCTTGTTGTTGTTTGGAGATCTTTTGAAAAAAATCGATGCCCGTACGTTTTTCAACCTCATGAACCGATACCACAAATCGTTTTAAGGGTTTAGAACTTTGTTTTCCTTCCATCAAAAAAGCTAAAATCTTTAAATCATCACCGTTACCACGTGCTACAATTTTGTAATAATATCGGGGCACATCAACATCTTCTTGCCCTATTTCATCCAAACCTTCTTCTAATACGCCCGCAGTAATCACAAAAATTTCCCCGTGCTGCTTGGCCCAAATACGAACTTGCATTTCTAATTCATTCCAAATACCAGCATTAAATTCTCGGTCTTGCGGGCTTATATTACTAGTATAAAACGTCTCGTTATATGCTTGTTCGGTAAACCTCCTATCTCCTGCAGGGCATAAATGCCCCCTATCATAGCCAGACCCTTTATAATTTCGCCAATCGGCAGATTTTGTTCGCACCTTGGGGTCCTCAATAAAATAAGGTCGTTTACGGTCATCATTGGTCAAATGTTCTTTTTTCAACGTATAAGCTACCCACTCCGCCTGCTCAAAAGGTTCGTTATAAGACAGCATATAATGACTATGCTCCACAATATCTCCCGTAGTGGAACCTGGTATTAAATTACTTGCTACGGAAGTTGTTGGTCCGTTCTCTGTTTGTTGAGAATAGGTATCAGGTGTATAGAAATTCTCAAATAGCCAAAAGCCAGCTATACAGGCCAACATTAATACAGAATATATAAGTTTATTTTTGGAGGTTTTATTCATATGTCAAATGTAAGTAAAAGCTAAAAATTTCGACAAATAAGCACATTTCATATAGTGCAATGTATTTATTTTGTAATCTAGTTTATCTAACGAATTAGTCAAAACAGAAAGGAAAGTTATGCTTACATGGAAAGATGTAATTAGTTTTAGTGTAAACGGAAATCCAGAACCGGATAAAAGGGTAGAAAAAACTGAAGCCGAATGGCGAGAAACACTTAGCCCTGAACAGTTCAGAATTACTAGAAAGAAAGGCACAGAACAAGCGCATACTGGTGCTTTATGCAGTGCCCATGACGCAGGAAAATATAATTGTATTTGTTGTGATACGCCTTTATTTGATTCAACCATTAAATTTGAATCAGGGACAGGTTGGCCAAGTTTTACACAACCCATAAAAGAAAATGCCATTAAATATGAGAAAGATTCTTCTTTTGGTATGATTCGGGTAGAGGTTATGTGCAATACTTGCGATGCCCATTTAGGACATATTTTCCCCGATGGCCCTGAACCAAGTGGCCTACGCTACTGCATTAATTCAGAATCAATGAAACTACAAAAAGAAAGCATTACAAATGGAAAATAAAAATTTAGAGACAGCCACCCTAGGAGGAGGATGTTTTTGGTGTATAGAAGCAGTTTTACAAGAATTAAAAGGTATTGAGAAATTAGTCTCCGGCTATACGGGCGGTACTGCACCTGGCAAACCTACTTATAAAGAAGTATGCTCTGGGCTTACGGGTCATGCAGAGGTAGTACAGGTAACTTTTGACCCTTCCGTAATCTCATATCAAGATTTGTTGATTGTTTTTATGACGAGTCATGACCCTACTTCACTTAACAGACAAGGCGGTGATGTTGGTACGCAATACCGTTCTGTAATCTACTATCATAATGATACACAAAAAACAGTTGCTGAAACGGTAATTAAAGAATTAGTTTCTTACTTTGAAGACCCAATTGTTACCGAATTAAGCGCTCTGCCGGTTTTTTACGACGCCGAGGACTATCACCAAGATTATTATAGAAACAATACCTCACAAGGGTATTGTAGCGCTGTAATCACTCCGAAGTTGGCTAAACTTAGAAAGATGCATACCGACAAACTGAAAGGTGTCTCAGCTTAATGACCCCATTGCTAAAACGTATTAGAAAATTGCCTGTGGGCTATTGCCAAGTAATCTACAACGAGAAAAGATATGGGGTAACCCGATCTGATTTCAATAATGGCAATAGCCACAAGGTATATGCAGAGGAATTAGGTGGAAATGACTTTATTAGCCTCAATTACTATGTTACCTCCAACTTAGAAAATCTAAAACCGTGTGAAATGCCATTTAAAAAAGTAGAAGACTTTCTAAACGGGTTTCAACTTACCTAATTATGGTGTTGCACAAAATAGCTTTAGGAGGTGGTTGTCACTGGTGTACAGAAGCCGTTTTTCAATCCTTAAAAGGTGTAAACAAAGTTGAACAAGGTTTTGTTGCTTCATCTGGAAACAATAGTTCCTTCTCCGAAGCTGTCATAGTCCATTTCACCCCTACTACCATCAGCTTAAAAACTATAATAGAAATTCATCTTCACACCCACAAAAGTGTGTCTAACCATAGTATGCGCAGCAAATATCGTTCTGCAATCTATACATTTTCAACAGAACAAGAAACTGAGACTAGTATAATCCTGAATACATTAGAAACCTGTTTTGATAATAAATTGATTACCACGGTACTCCCTTTCGTTGCTTTCAAACCTTCTGAAATACAGTTCAAAAATTACTATTATAGCAACCCTGAAAAGCCATTTTGCCAAAGTTACATTCACCCTAAGCTACAATTATTGCTTTCTAGGTTTGGCGAACACACAAAAGAAAATCTGTAAATAAAAAAGCCCTGACACATTAGTATCAGGGCTTCTCAATAAAAAATTATCTTTTATCCTTTAACAGCGGCCAATTTACCGTGTTCAATTTTATTGTTCTTTAAATCTTCAAGCACGTTTACAGCTTCTTCTACATAGACATCTTTAGCCAAGGCCTTGTGCCATCTGTCACGCTTTTCACGTAATACAGAATCTTTAGTAAACAACTGCTCTTCATACTTCAATGACCCAAAAGATAGTTTAGAATCATAATCACCTATCACTTTAAAGTAATCAGATTTTTTCTTGTGTTCTTTTTCATCTGCTCGATACGCATCATAGTTTAACGAAATTTCCATTTCATCACTTTCCGACTTTAACCATTTAGCATTTTCCTCAATCAGTTTTATTTGCGGATTGTTAGCCATTCTCTTTGTACTATTAGCTACCGTCTGCTCATAATCAATATAACCATCCCATGGCTTATAATCTGCTGGAGATATTTTATCCCATTTTAAAGGGTTTGCTTGATCTCTTTCACCTAAATCAATATAGCTATACTTGTCTGGAACGACTACATCACTTTTAACTCCTTCTAATTGAGTAGACCCACCGTTAATACGATAGAACTTCTGGGTAGTTAATTTAATAGCACCTAAATCTCCATGGTCATTGCTTCTTACAATGTTATCCAAAGGAATTACGTTCTGCACGGTTCCTTTTCCGAAAGTTTGCTTGCTACCAATAACAATAGCTCTCTTGTAATCTTGCATTGCAGCTGCCAAAATTTCAGAAGCAGAAGCAGATAACTCATTAACCAAGATTACTAATGGGCCATCCCATTGAATGCGCTCATCTTTATCATCATAAACATCCTTACCTTTTCCAGAAGAACGAACTTGAACTATTGGTCCGTCTTTAATAAAAAGACCTGCCATTTCAACAACAGTCTTTAAAGACCCACCACCATTGTCTCTCAAATCTATAATAAGACCTTCGGCGCCTTCTTCTTTCAATCGCTCTACTTCTTTAGCCACATCAGTAGCTGCATTTCTTTCCGTATAATCATCAAAATCAACATAAAACTTAGGCAAATCAATAATACCAAACTTCTCATCACTCTTGATTATACTTGCCGATTTTGCAAAAGACTCTTCAAGCTCTACAACATCTCTAGTTAGCTCTACAATATCTAAAGATCCATCTATTTTACGAACTGTAAGCTCTACAATAGTAGCTTTAGGGCCTTTTATCAATTTAATAGCATCGTCTAAACGCATGCCTACAATATTAATTGGCTCTTCACCTTCTTGACCTACTTTAAGAATAAGGTCTCCCACTTCCAAACGAGCATCTCTCCATACTGGTCCTCCAGAAATAATATCTACAATTTTAGCACCCTCTGGTTTCTTTTGCAATCGCGCTCCGATACCTTCAAACTTACCTGACATACTTGTGTCAAACTTATCTTTTTCATCAGGCGCGAAATAATAGGTGTGAGGGTCAAATTCATCTACAATCGTATTAATATATTGTACAAACCAATCTTTACGCTCTAAATCATTTACGAAATCGAAAAACTCATCTAAGGTCTTCTGCGTAGATACCCTAGCCGATTTTTCTGCCTCTTTAGGTGTCATTGGCTTCGACTTTTCAGACCCTTCTTTTCCTTCAAATACATCACCTCTTTCAACACCTTTCATTTTAGAATCATATGTTCCTAAAGTGGCATATTTAAGCTGTTGCCTCCAACGCTCTTTCAAGTCTTTCCTTGAAGCTGCGAAAGTCATTTTCTCATAATCTACATTGATGCTCTCTTTTTTACTGTAATCAAAAGGTTTTTCCAGAACCTCTTTATACAATACTTTAGCTTCTTCCATACGTTGTACGAGCCTATCATACACCAAGTTGAAAAAAGAAATATCTGTACTTTTTATTTGATCGTCCAATTGAAACTTATATTGCTCAAATTCCTGAACATCCTCTTCCAAGAAATATCTCTTTGTAGGATCCAGAACATCAATAAAATCCTCAAAAACACTTACCGAAAAATCATCATCGATATTTTTAGGCTCATAGTGTCCCTTTTCAAGCACATAAGTAATTAAATCTAACAGTAATTTGTCTTTGTCATCGGTCTCAAAAGACTTATTGGTAAAGCTGCATGAAGCAACTGATATTAACATTACCAAAAGAGAATAGGCAAGATTCCTTTTCATATATTTTTTTTTCGAAATTTTAAAATAGCCAATCTTGGGGAAGATTGTGATTTTCACACTTAAAAGTAATGAATTCCCTAAGATACTGAAAAAACTATGCCACCTTTAGAGCTGATACACTAATTTTTTGTTAAACGAACTTAGGTCGTTGTGTTCTGTAAACGTATTTTTGCCGTATAAAGTATTCGGTATGAAAAAACCTTTAATCTTAGTCACAAACGATGACGGAATTACAGCCCCAGGCATTCGTGCACTAATCCGCTACATGAAAGACATAGGAGATGTTGTTGTGGTTGCCCCAGATGGCCCACAATCTGGTCAAGGACACGCTATAACCATAGATAACACCTTGCATGCCAATAAAATTGTGGTAGATGAAAAACAGGGTGCTTTAGAAGAATATAGTTGCAGCGGAACTCCTGCCGATTGTGTAAAAATGGCACTCCAAGAATTATTAAACCGCAAACCAGATATATGTGTAAGCGGCATAAACCACGGCTCCAACTCTTCTATTAACGTTATCTACTCAGGAACGATGAGTGCTGCCATCGAGGCCGGAATTGAAGGTATTCCCGCCATAGGTTTTTCACTTTGTGACTATTCTTGGAATGCTGATTTTGATCAAGCAGGAGAAATTATCAAGAAAATAGTTAGTGAATCATTGGAAAATAGTATCCCAAAAGGAGTGGTATTGAACGTTAATATTCCAAAAGCTCAAAAAGAAAACATAAAAGGCATAAAAATCTGCCGACAAGCACGTGCCAACTGGAAAGAGAAATTTGACAAGCGTACCAGTCCGGCTGGTAAAGATTATTATTGGCTAACAGGTGAATTTGAATTATTGGATAAAGGTGAGGATACGGACGAGTGGGCATTAGCCAACAATTACGTATCTATTGTCCCTACTCAGTTTGACCTTACTGCACATCATGCCATTCAACAATTGAACGGGTGGCAATTTGAATAACCAATAATCGTTTACCATAGAAGTATACCTTTGCACTACCAAAAAACATAGAACAAAGTTGAAAAACATGAACGTTAAAAAAGAACTTGTCATCGGATTCATAGTAGGGATTATAGCCAACACAATTGGCACCTTACTCTACATTCTGTTATTCTCAGAATTTGGCATAGCCGAAACCTTTCAGGCAGCAGTACAACAGGGTCATATTGGCAGTCTTTTAGCCTTAGGTGCCATTCTAAACCTTATTGCTTTTTTCGGCTTTTTAAGAATCAGGAGAGACAACAGAGCAAAAGGTGTCCTCATAGCTACCCTTATAACCGCATTAGCTATTCTTTACTATAAGATTTTCTAAGTCGTAAATTTAACGGGCTGGGGATACGAATTTTTCCAGAACCGAGTTCTCCTTAATTAAAGGGCAGGTATAAAAAGTATTTAATTTATAATGAAGTACTACATCATAGCAGGCGAAGCATCTGGAGACCTACACGGCTCTAACCTCATGAAAGCTCTTATTGCCAAAGACCCTGATGCGGACATTCGCTTTTGGGGTGGAGACCTTATGCAAAAGGCTGGCGGTACTTTGGTAAAGCATTACAAAGAAATGGCCTTTATGGGCTTTTTAGAAGTGCTTATGAATTTAGGTACAATTGCAAAGGCCATTAAATTCTGTAAAGCTGATATTGAAAAGTTTCAACCAGATGTTATCGTTTTTATTGACTATTCCGGTTTTAACCTACGTATTGGCAAATGGGCAAAAGAGAAAGGTTTTAAAACCAACTACTACATATCTCCTCAAATCTGGGCTTCTAGGGAAGGTCGCATTAAAGACATCAAAAGGGATATTGATGCCATGCACGTAATACTTCCATTTGAGAAAGAATTTTACGAAAAGAAACACAATTACCCAGTTAATTTTGTGGGCCACCCGCTTATTGATGCTATTGAAGGCCGAAATTCCGTTGACGAGCAGCAATTCCGAAAAGAAAACAATCTAGACCCTGACAAATTAATTATTGCCTTGTTACCTGGTAGCCGAAAGCAAGAAGTTCAAAAAATGCTGAACCTGATGCTATCCGTCGTTAAAGACTTTACCGCTTATCAGTTCGTAATAGCAGGCGCACCTAGTCTTGACCATGATTTTTATGAGCCGTTTCTTAAAAATCCCAACGTTAATTTTGTAACCAACAAAACGTACGACCTCCTTAGCATATCGCATGCCGCTTTGGTCACGAGTGGTACGGCCACACTTGAAACCGCCATTTTTAAAGTACCGCAAGTAGTTTGTTATAAAGCCAACTGGCTGTCTTACCAAATTGCCAAACGCATTATAACGCTTGAATTCATTTCTCTTGTAAACCTGATTATGAAAAAAGAGGTGGTAAAAGAGCTGATTCAAAATGATTTGACCACCAATAATATCCGAACCGAACTGAACAAAATACTAGAAGGACCTGCTCGCATAGCCCAAATACAGGCTTATAACGAGCTAGAGAAAAAACTAGGCGGTAGAGGCGCCAGCAAGAATGCCGCTACCCTTATCATAGAAAATGTTTAATTTTGGTATATACCCTTGATGTTCAATCAAGAAAAGTAACGATACGCATGCTTCGGAAACTCTTTTTCATATTAACTATAAGCCTAGTTGCCAGTTGTGGCTCCTCTAAAAAGAAAGTCGCCCAAAGTCAGCCGCGTAAGATAAGTGTCGCTGCTAAAACTACGGAAGACCCTAAAAGAGAACGCGTAACGGTCAGAAAATCCAGTACAGTAAAAAACTCAAAAGCGGATGATGTTATTGATTCCGCCTTAAAATTCTCAGGTGTGCGATACAAATTTGGGGGTACTACAAAGAAAGGAATGGACTGCTCGGGCCTTCTGTATGTTGCCTTTGGCGAAAATGACATCAAACTGCCACGCACTTCTTACCATATGGCCGAAGAAGGTAAAAACATTCGTGTGCGCGATGTAGAGAAGGGAGATTTACTATTCTTTAAAACCAGTAAACGGAGTAAACGCATTAATCACGTAGGCATGGTGGTTTCGGTAAAGGGCGATGAAATTAAGTTTGTTCATTCATCATCTTCTCGTGGCGTTATCGTATCTTCTTTGCGAGAAGGGTACTGGAACAGTGCCTTCATAAAAGCCACCCGAATCCTGTAAATGAAATTACTACGCTTCATACCCATCAAACTTACATTAGTTTTGATTCTGGGTATTGTAGCTGGAAATCATCTTAGTCCGAATCTATACTTCCCGCTATTTGCTGCTCTTATTCTGCTTCTATTTTTAGGGGTTTTACGCTTCACGGATAAAAAGAACGAGTCCCCGCTCTTTGGTTATGTTACTATTTTAACCACTTTCTGTATTGGCATTTTAGCCGTATCACTCTCACTTCCCAAAAATAAACCCCATCATTATGTCAATCAGGACTTTTCAGGAAACCATACATGGAGGATACAAGTTTCGGAGGTTTTAAAGTCCTCGTCTTTTTCAAATCGATATATTGGTAACGTCCAAACACTAGACCACAAAAATGCGGAAGGCAAGGTCTTAATCAGTTTTCCTAAAGACACCACGTTCCAAAACCTTCAGGTAGATGATGAATTAGTATTTTTCGCTACTCCTATTGAAGTTAGAGCTCCATTAAATCCACATCAATTTAACTACAAGGCATACTTAAAAGATTTGGGTATATCACACCAATTTAGATTGACCAAAGATGAGTTTATTACGCTACAACATCCTCCCGCTACCATTTATGGCATAGCTGCAAAAGCTCGTGCCCACATCATCGCCCAATTACGCAAAGCCCAGTTTGGCAAAAATGAACTAAGTATTATTCAAGCTTTACTCCTAGGACAACGAAACGATATCTCCGAAGAAACGTATACCGATTATAAGAATGCCGGAGCGGTTCATATTCTTGCTGTGTCCGGACTTCATATTGGCATTCTACTGGTACTACTGCAATTCCTTTTACGCCCCATGGAACGGCTCCCAAGAGGGAAAACTTTAAAACTTTTTTTGGTTGTACTTTTACTCTGGGGCTTCGCCCTCTTGTCCGGATTTTCCGCATCTGTCGTTAGAGCGGTTACCATGTTTTCTTTTGTAGCCTACAGCATGTATTTGAATAGACCTAAGAACACATTTAATATTCTTGCCCTATCCATGTTCTTCATTTTGTTGGTAATAAATCCCAACCTACTTTTCCAAGTGGGTTTTCAAATGAGTTATGCTGCTGTTTTGGCTATTGTTTGGCTCTATCCTCTTTTACAAAAATTATGGTTCCCAAAGAAAAAAATGGTCCGCAAGATATGGCAATTGCTTTCTGTTAGTATCGCAGCGCAGTTAGGTGTGCTTCCTATAAGTCTATTTTATTTCCATCAATTTCCCGGATTATTTTTTATTAGCAATTTACTTATCGTACCAGCATTGGGGCTCATTTTAGGGATGGGTATCTTAGTAATATTGCTAGCAATACTAGATGCTTTACCCAACTTTTTAGTTTTTATCTATAACACCTTAATCGGGTGGATGAATTCTATTATCAGTTGGGTTGCCCAACAGGAAGCTTTTATTTTTAAGAACATCTCTTTTGATGCCGTCCAAATGGTGATTGCTTACGGTATTCTATTTCTGTTGATAATTCTACTGTCCCAACCTAACTTTAAAAAGGTAATTGCACTTACCATTGCAATTATCAGCTTTCAACTATGGGGTTTGTATATGGAGTATCAAACTTCTGAAAAAGATGTATTACTGCTGGCGCATCAAACCAAAAATACCGTATTCATACATCAAAACGGGAGGCACTTAACAGCCTTCACAAATGATTCTATTCGTATAAAAAACATCGTTCAGGATTATAGTATTGCCGAACGAATATTGAACACATCTCACTCTATATCAAAAAACAGCTATATCTGGAAGGACAAGTCGGTTTTAGTAATTGACAGCCTTGGAGTTGTTCCAACTACCGAAACGCCGGTAGAATATCTTATTCTCACCCAATCCCCCAAGCTGAATCTTGAAAGAGCTATTTCTACTTTAAAACCAAAATATATCATTGCTGATGGCAGCAATTATACTTCTTATATCAATAGGTGGAAACGAACCTGTATAAAAAGAAAACTCCCTTTTCACGCTACAGGCGAAAAGGGAGCTTATTATTTTGAACATTCTAATTAAGCATGTCCTTCGATATTAAAATCTTCTTGGACCTCATTTGAGATTTTAGTTTCACCATCTTCTGCTCCGTGAGCTAGTCGCTTCAAAGGTTTCAGCATTACTATTACCAGAATCCCTATTGCCGACCAAATAACTGCGATTCCCGTAAATATCTCAAATTCCCCTAAAGATTGAGAAGCCTGGCCTATTAAACCTGCGACCTTGTTACCAAGGCCTGTTGCCGCCCAATAGAGCCCCATGATGATAGAGGCATATTTAAGCGGAGCTAATTTAGTAATGTAAGATAAAGAAACCGGAGACGCACAAAGCTCTCCAATGGTATGTAATAAATAAGCAAAAATAAGCCAGTACATTGCAGATGAACCATTAGCCTCATATTGCATAGATGCCGCACTCATAAAACCAAATCCAAGGGCCATAATCACCATTCCCACGGCAATCTTAAAGATTGAAGAAGATTCTTTTCCTGCTTTTCGCCATCTCAACCAAAAGCCTCCCACTACGGTAGCCAGGGTAATGATAAAGAATGAGTTGACCGACTGAAAAACCGAAGCTGGAATTTCAAAAAGACCGAAGAAATTACGATCTGTCTTTTGCATTGCATACAGATTCATTAATCCACCGGCCTGTTCAAAAGCCGCCCAAAACAAAATAATCAGAAGAAATGAAATCAGTAGAACCTTAATTCTATCCTTCTCTATACTTGTAAGTGGCTTATCTAAAATCTCGCGATCAGCTTCGTTCTTTCTACTAATAAGATTACCAACATGCGTTAGATACTTCTGTCCCCAAACATATACCGCTTGGCCCAAAAACATACCAATAGCAGCAAGACCAAAACCATAGTGCCAATTGATTTGCTCTCCAACATAACCGCATAAGATAGGTGCCAAAAAGCCTCCAATATTAATACCCATGTAGAAAATATAAAAACCTAAATCTCGTCTTTCATCTTTTGGCTTGTACAAACCACCCACCATAGAAGAAATATTAGGTTTAAGACACCCTACCCCCAATATTATAAAGAGACATCCCACATAAAAAGAAGTCTCGGAATTCATGGCCAATATGGCATGACCGATACATAAAAGAGCACCACCGAGCATTACGGTTTTCTTTTGCCCCAAGAATCTATCCGCAATCCACCCTCCGGGAATTGAGGAAACGTAAACCAACATGGTGTACCAGCCATAAAGCGCCAAAGCATCATCATTACTCCAACCAAAACCGGCGTTGCTTGATGTAGTTTCCGCCACTAAAAACAGCGTAAATAATGCCCGCATTCCGTAGTACGAAAACCGCTCCCACATTTCTGTAAAAAACAGAATATATAAACCTACCGGATGCCCAAACAGCTCTTTTTCATGCGGTGCTTTTTCTACTAATGCCATATACTATGTTATTTGTTTAAATTGATTTGTATCATAATTAGTTCAAGAACCGATTAAATTACTCTTTTTAAACGGTTATTACATTCTTGGTCACAAGAACCTCAGACACTAATTATCGTTGGTTTTGGATTTTAATTCTTTAGGTCCAACAGGTTCTCCTCTAAGAAGTCCGTCATCTTATTGAAGAGGTGTACTCTTGTGTTACCGCCATAGATACCGTGATTCTTATCAGGATAAATCGCCCAATCAAATTGCTTATTAGCTTGCACCAATGCTTCCACCATTCTCATGGAATTCTGCACGTGTACGTTATCATCTCCGGAACCGTGTACCAACAAATAATTACCCTTTAACATTTCTGGGTAGTTCAATGGTGAATTTTCATCATACCCTCCGGGGTTCTCCTCAGGAGTACGCAAGAAACGTTCGGTGTAGATTGTATCATAAAAACGCCATGTAGTTACGGGAGCAACGGCAATAGCAGTTTCAAAAACATCGTTTCCTTTTAAAATACTGTTCGTAGACATATGCCCACCGAAGCTCCAGCCCCAAATTCCGGTTCTGTTCTCATCAATAAAAGGCAGTTTACTTAATTCTTTAGCTGCTGCAATCTGGTCTTCGGTTTCGTATTTTACCAAGTTTAAGTAAGTCGATTTTTTAAAATCAGCTCCTTTAAAACCTGTTCCCCTGCCATCAACACAGGCAACCACATACCCTTGCGACACCAATTGCTGATGCCATAAATCTCTAGCATCTATCCAACGATTGACCACACTTTGAGAACCTGGTCCGCTATATTGGTACATTAACAACGGGTATTTTTTTGCTGAATCAAAGTCTATCGGTTTTACCATGTACATATTAAGTTCATTGCCATTAATGGTTATAGTCGAAAATTCTTTTTCACTGATTTCGTAACCCTTCAATTTTTCAACAAGCGAATTGTTATTTTTAATCTCCTTTACCTTTTTTCCGGTAAGCGCCTTATGAAGCATATAAACCGGTGGCCTAGAAGCATTGGAATAGGTATGGATGAAATATGTAAAATCGGCACTGAAATCTGCAGCATTAAAACCTGCTTCGGCCACTAGCGCTTTTTTCTTCTTTCCGTTACTCTCAATACTGTACACCCCTCTGTTAATGGAACCGTTTTCCGTAGATTGGTAATACACCTTGTCCTCATTTTGGTCGTAACCGTAGTATTGCGTTACTTCCCATGAACCTTTGGTAATTTGATTTACAAGATTCCCATCTTGATCATGAAGATATATATGGTTATAACCATCTTTTTCACTGGTCCAAATAAAACTATCATCGGCTAAAAACGTAAGGTTGTCCGTAATATCTATATACGCTTTGTCTTTCTCCTCAAGAAGCACTTTAGCCGTGTTGCCCTTTGCATCTACAGCATATAATTTTAAATCGTTTTGATGTCTATTCAGGGTCTGAACACTTAAATAATTTGGGTTGTTCATCCATTTAATACGCGGAATATAATACGCATCATTCAAATCAACCGAAGCCGTACTACCAGCTTTTACATCGTACAAATGCAAGCTGACTTTGGCATTTGCTTCTCCTGCTTTTGGGTATTTGAACGTTTCTTGGGCTGGATATAAATCCGTTCCAAAAATATCCATTGAAAATTCAGGAACATCTGTTTCATCAAAACGCAAGAAGGCAATTTTAGTTCCATTGGTGTTCCAATCAAAAGCTCTAACGAATGCAAATTCCTCTTCGTAGACCCAGTCTGTTACGCCATTAATAATTTTATTCTTTTCACCATCCGTAGTAAACTGCTTTGTGTCTCCTGAAGTCAAATCAAAAAGATACAAGTTATTTTTCGCTACATACGCTACTTTTGACCCATCTGGCGCCAGTTTAGGTTCTTGAATCTTCGTGTCCGAAACCTTAGTCAGTTTCTTCGTCTTTAAATCATAGACATAAAAAATACCGAGCGTAGAGTGTCTAAAAATCGGCTCTAGTTCGGTAGCTAATAAAATTTGAGATTCGTCATCACTAAACTGATACGAACTAAAACTCTCAATTTCTTGTAAATCTACGGAACTGACTATAGTTCCTGCTTTTTCTTGTGTTGCGTAATCAAACTTATCTATAGTGGTAGACCCGTCTGCTCCTCTGTTTAAAATAGTATATTGTTTTCCATTTTTCATGGATCTTAGAGCGTCCAGTCTTTCAATTGAGAACTCACCACCATACACTGCCTCCACAGTAACTTGTTTCTTTTGTGCATAAGAAAACGCCATAAAGACGAACACAAAAGAGACACTCAAAATAATTTTTCGCATAGAATGTTATAAAAAAGATTAAAACGCCCAAGTTTAGTGATAATTTTACAAAAAAATAAACTTTAAATCATAAAAATCCCTTGTTTTATGGAGGTTTATCGCAATCTTAGGTCTAAACCTTTATCATTATCTTTACAGACCGAAATCAAACGCTATGATCAAGCCCATTGAGGGATACTCAAAACTAAGCAAAGAACAAAAAATAGATTGGCTAACCAACAATTACACGTCCGATCCAGAAGCGGCAAAAGCGCTTTTAAAAAGGTACTGGAACACTGCTAAAGATGTACAGCAGCTGCATGATGAATTTATAGAGAACACCGTTACCAATTACTATCTACCTCTGGGCATTGCCCCCAATTTTCTAATCAATGAAAGGCTTTACGCCATACCCATGGCCATAGAAGAAAGTTCTGTTGTGGCCGCGGCAAGTAAGGCTGCTAAATTTTGGTTGGACAAAGGAGGCTTTAAAACCGAAATTTTAGGAACCGAAAAAATTGGGCAAGTACATTTTATGTACCGTGGCAATAAAGACCATCTATCCGCCTTTTTTGAAAAAGTGAAGCCCAAACTTCTTTCCGATACTTCCTCCATTACCAAAAACATGGAAAAACGAGGTGGTGGTATCAATTCCATTGAATTACGGGACAAAACCAATGCCTTGGACAATTACTACCAATTGCATTGCACTTTTGAGACCCTAGATGCCATGGGCGCGAACTTCATTAATTCTTGTTTGGAACAATTCGCTAAAACTTTTAAAGTTGAAGCACAGTCGTACTCTCTTTTTACAGAGGAAGAAAAGGCAATAGAAATTGTAATGAGCATTCTGTCCAACTATGTGCCAAATTGCCTGGTACGAGCAGAAGTTAGCTGTCCCGTAACGAAGCTTAAAGAAGGCAACACAGAAGCCTCCAAAGAATTTGCAGAAAAAATGGTACAGGCGGTAAACATCGCTAAAGTAGAACCTCATAGGGCGGTTACACACAATAAGGGTATTATGAACGGTGTAGACGCTGTTGTTTTGGCCACAGGGAACGATTTTAGAGCTGTAGAAGCTGGTATTCACGCCTATGCCGCAAAGGATGGATCGTATTCCAGCCTTACCCATGCCACTATTGAAAATGGTGTTTTTAAATTCTGGATAGAGCTTCCTATGGCATTAGGCACTATAGGCGGACTCACGAGTCTTCATCCGCTTGTAAAATTAGCTATGGAGATATTAGGAAACCCTTCCGCGAAAGAATTGATGCAGTTGGTTGCCGTTGCCGGGTTAGCTCAAAATTTTGCCGCTGTACGCTCTTTAGTTACAACAGGTATTCAAGAAGGACACATGAAAATGCACCTTTTGAATATTCTAAACCAATTAGGAGCAACGGAAGATGAAAAAAACACATTGACCCACCATTTTAAAAAGCATTCCGCTACGCACAGCGCAATAGTAGATGCCTTTGAAAAGCTTAGGCGTACCAAATGACAAAAGAGTTTTACAGTAACGGAAAACTTCTTCTTACGGGAGAATACGCCATATTAGACGGTGCTTTAGGTCTTGCCGTGCCCACAACCTACGGTCAAACTTTAAAAATCACAACCACTTCGGACAAAAATCTTAACTGGAAAAGTCTTGACGACCAAGGGGAAACTTGGTTCAGCACCACTGTAGAAATACAAAAAGTATTAGAGGATAAAAAAGAGACTTCAGGAGAATCCGTAGACACTATACTTTTCAATCTACTCAGAGAAGCAAAAAAATTGAATCCTAATTTTCTTTCTGGCGATGAAGGGTTTGAAGTAGAAACAAAACTAGATTTCCCTAAAGATTGGGGTCTAGGTTCCTCTTCAACTCTCATAAACAATATTGCCCAATGGGCAAACATAGATGCTTTTCAACTTTTATGGAATGCTTTTTCTGGCAGTGGATATGACATTGCATGTGCCCAAAACAATATGCCTATATTTTACCAGGTGAAAGGAAGAATACCAACCGTCCATCCTGTTGATTTCAATCCTAAATTTAAAGAAAATCTCTTTTTTATCCACCTTGATAAAAAACAGAACAGCCGTGAAGGTATTGCTCAATACCGAAAAATGGAATTCGATTCTGAAAGACTAATAGAAAGCATTACGAGAATTACGGAAGAAATCTCAAAAAGCGAAGACCTGCAAACCTTTCAAACCTTAATGGAACGCCACGAGGCCCTATTAGCCCATATATTACAAACTAAAACCGTAAAGCAACAACTTTTTCCGGATTATAGCGGAACCCTAAAAAGCTTAGGTGCTTGGGGCGGAGATTTTATTTTAGCCACAGGAAACAAAGATACCCCTGAGTATTTTTCTAAAAAGGGCTACACAACTATTATACCTTATTCAAAAATGGTTAAATAAGCAAAGGGCCTTTCATTTTGAAAGGCCCTTTGCTTATTTATATCCTGAAAAGCTATTTCTTAATAGAAAGAAGCCCTTTTATCTTGAATTTCAGAAGCGTCTTTTAATGCATCGTAAACTGCCGTATTAACTCGTGCTTCACGAGAAGTCTTTACAGACGTTGCATACATGCTATAGTTATCTAGCCTAGGTGCTTCCGTTTTCTTGGTAACCGTCAACTTATACACACCTGTATTACCTTCAATAAGATCAGAAGTAGCACCATCTTTCATTGCAAAAGCTGTTCCTACCACAACAGGTTCAGAACCGGCTCCTGGAATTGTTGGAGACTTCACTGTTAATGCAGATGCAGTAGATGCGCTTACATTATTGTCCTTAGCCAAATCATCTATTGATTTACCTTTATTAGCTGCGATAATCTGCGCTGCCTTACGTTCTTTCCTAAGTTTAGGAAGAACCAGTGCAGAAGCATCCTCAACGGACATAAGACCCTCTTTATAGGTTTTAGTCACTTGCGCTACTGCATAACCACCAGTTAAATCAAAACGCTTGATATCTCCCACATTTGTCTCTTCCTGAAAAGCCCACTGTACTATACTCCTTTGAGCGGATAGACCTGGTAGGTTTTCATCTGTAGCTTTTATTTTGTTGACAGGACGAACCAAATACTCATTTTCTTTAGCTAAATCCGAAAAAGCCTTATCCGACTCAATAGACTCCATTTCAAACTTGGTAGCATCCGTAAACAATTTATTGGTAGTTTCTTCTGAAGGCTCTATTTCACGGGCTAAAGTAGCTACTTGAACTATATCTTCCTTGTCATCAATTTTGATAATGTGAAAACCAAAGTCGGTTTCAACCATACCTACCGTACCCACTTTGTTATCAAATGCAAAGTCGTTAAAAGCAGGCACCATTCTACCTTCTTGGAAATACCCCAAATCACCTCCGTTGGGTGCAGAAGGACCGTCAGAATTATCACGTGCCAACTCTACGAACTTGGCATCTTTCTTCTTTGCTTCTCTCAGCAAACGTTTTGCTTCCGCTTCAGCTTCTTCCTTTGTTCTTGTTACTTCTGGGTTTGCACGTTGCGCCCCTTCATAAGCGATAAGAATATGGCTAGCCTTTACAGAACCGTTTGGCTTTCTGTTTACCATTTTGGAAACCTTAAAGAAATCTCCATCTCTATATGGGCCGAACACATCACCTACTTGCAACGTCATTAACGTATCTGCAAATTTAGCGGACAATTGCTTTTTAGATTTGTAAATAGTATCAAACTTAACGTCTGAGTTACGGTCTAAGAATGCCATCATATCCGCAGTCGTTTTAAAACCGGCAATGGTATCATTCTTATCCGTCTGAGAATTATACTCAACCGCATCATCCATCAACTTAGTAATGGCATCTTTTACAGCAGTCTCATCTGCAGCGGAAGGTTTTTCTTGAAAGTATACAAATTGAATATCTCTAGCCGGTTCTTGCTTAAAATCTTCTTTATGATTGTTGATGTAGGTCTGAATCTCACTTTTTGAAACTGAAATACTACTGTCAGGTATAGAAGAAAAAGGGATACGTACGTACCTGATATCAATTTTATCGTTTGCCAGTTTGTAATCTAGCTCACCTTCTTTTAATGTAGCCCCAACACCCGCTTTAATTAAATTAAAATAGGTTTGCTGTTTGGCACTTTGAATAATAGCCTGCTCATCCTGCAACCAAAGGTTGTATTGTTCCGGGCTATTCATTTTAAGTTCTGCGATAAAATTTCTGAACTTGTTTTGATCGAACACACCACTTTCATTTTGAAACTGTGGGCTCTGAGCATAAGAAGGAATAGTACCTATGTAATTCAAAATCTGGTCTTGCTCAATGTCAACTCCTAAATCCTGAAATTGCTGTCCTAAAACCGCATTTCGAACTTCTTGGTCGTATACTTGGTTCACCGTTTGCATGGTAGATGCACTGGCAGAATTTCTAGATGCGATATCTACTTTTTGACGAAACGCATCTATGGAAATTTCCTCTCCATTAATTTCAGCTATACTAGAGCCTACTTTACCGTTAACATCTCCGCTAGTAAAAACTCCGGAAATTACAAATGCGAAAAGGGCCAAGCCTATAATTAGTATTAGAACGGTTGTCCGTTTTCTTATATTCTCTAAAATTGCCATTAATTAGTTTTTTTTGATCAGTTTGCGAAATTACCATTTTTCCTCCAATTTATAAAGGATTGAAAAACTATTCTTTATCAAGGATTTGTAAGAAGACCAAATCTATTTTAGTATTGGAGACTTCAATTATTTTAAACAGGAAATTTTCTACCTGTATTTCTGAATTTTGTTCAGGAATTTCGCCTGTTTCATTTACAATTAACCCCCCAAGTGTCTCATACTCTTCACTTTTAGGAAGCTCCAACTTATATACCTCGTTCAAATAATCAACCTCTAACCTAGCAGATAGTTTATACGTATTATCCTCTAATTGCTCCTCTATTAAATCTGTACTATCATGCTCATCTTCAATCTCTCCAAAGAGTTCCTCCACAATATCTTCTACGGTCATGATACCGGAAGTACCTCCATACTCGTCTAAAACGACAGCAATACTCTTTCGTTTTTTGATTAAAACATTAAGAATATCCTGAATTAACATGGTTTCGGGAACAAACTCCACCGGCAAAAGAATACTTTTTATAGTCTTAGGCTTTTTAAAAAGTTCGTACGAATGCACATAACCAATAATATTATCAATGGTATCTTCATAGACTAGTATTTTAGAATACCCTGTATCCGTAAAGAGTTTTGCTAAGTTTTTTGGGGTCTCTAAAAGTTCTACGGCCATGATTTCTGTACGTGGCACCATAACTTCACGCGCTTTGACGGCTGCGAACTCTAATGCATTCTGAAAAATCTGAATCTCAGAATCTACCTCATCTTCCTCTTCTACGGTTTCCATTTGTTCCGTAATATAATCTCCAAGCTCTATCTTACTGAACGCTAATTGCACTTCATCTCCATCCGTTTTAAAGAAAGCTTTTAAAATTGCATCTGACACCCAAATAACAAAGTCCGAAATTACAGAAAAAAGAATATAAAACAGATACGCCGGTACAGCCAAAAATTTTAGTAATGTATTGGAGTAAATCTGAAAAAGAACTTTTGGCAAAAACTCAGCCGTAAAAAGAATTACCAATGTAGATATTACCGTTTGAGTCAACAAACTAAAGTCGCCCAGCACCAGATTCAGAAACTCATTATTGGTAGGAACAATGCCTTGAAACCACGTCATTAAAAGATCTCCCATAAAAAGACCGTAAATAACCAAAGCAATATTATTACCTATAAGCATAGTGGCAATAAACTTAGAAGGTCTTTTGGTAAGGCGCGTTAACACCTTAGCCAAAAGACCTTCTTGCTTTTTTTCTATTTCAATATGTATTTTATTGGCGGAAATAAAAGCTATCTCCATCCCAGAAAAAAATGCTGAGAACAGCAGGGACAAAACAATAATTAAAACGGCAGTTTCCACAACTATTGTTGGTTATCTTGTTTACGCTGTTCAAATTTCTTCCTATAATTTCTTCTAAAAAAGAACATTCCAATAGAAACTGCAGCAAAGAAAATAAACAGGTAGGTTGATTGTCTATCCGTACCCCAATCCGTAAAAATTCTATACAAGGAAAAAAAGGCAACTGCCAAGTATAAATATTCTGTATATCTTAATATTTTAATCATCTGATTCTTCTTTTATAGTCATAAGACCATATGTTTTTTGAGCATGAAAGAAACTTAAATCCCTATTAAAATCCATTCCCTCACCATCCATTATGGTTCCGTCTTCAGGATTCGTGAATTTAAACGTTTCTTGAGTGAAGATCCAATTATCATCTTGGTCCCAAAACAATTGGGGGGTCTCCAATTTTTTCCCGTCGTGACTCTCAATAACTACATTACCCTGTAAATCTATCACATTTGTAGCAGAATAAATAATACCATAATCTGCTTTAATGATACTCTTCTCCCCTCCTTCATTAAAATAATGAACTAACAAACCGTCCGGAAAAATTCTATGGGGAAATTCTAAATTGTTAAAATCCTCGTTCAAAGGACTTGTTAGTACCGCTATGACCCTAGTTGAGGTAGAATCTTCGCTTTCTAGCATTTCTCTAGCCTCTGTATAAGTTGCTGTGAAATTTTCAGCAATACCCATAGGATAAATTAAAGGCACTTTTTCTTGACCAGACCTCTCATAGTTGTCTTGACAAGACAAAAAAAGTATTGCCATGGAAAACACCATGGCAATACTTTTAAGATTATATCGGTAAGATGAAATCATCTTTCTATAAGTTCGGTACTTTTATGCTACCACCAACCCAGCAGTTAAAAGTTACTGTTTTACCAGCCATACCTGAGTTGAAAATATCCGTTTTAGAAGGCGCTTTTGCTGCGTAACTAGCAGCAGACTGATTTGCCGCACTACTAACAGCAGGATCTACACGACCAGCTTGACGGGCCATATCTGCAGCTTTCCAGTACATAGCTCTTTTTTCAAAAGGCGTACTACCACAATCGTTGGCACTTGTAGCGTAAAGGTTTGCTATTAACAAATAAGCTTTACCATTTGCTTTGTTAGAATTGATAGCCAACTGAGCGTATTTTCTAGCAGTAGACTTACTACCCTTTCTCTTATTGATAACTGCTACTTTGTATGCAATATCAGATTTTTTATATGGATCGGTCTCTAAAGTCATTGCTTTATCAAAATCTGCAAGAGCTCCTTTAGAATCTCCATTCTTCATTTTTAAAGTACCTCCGTAAACATATGCACTAGCAGAAGGATCTAAAGCCAACTGGGCTTCAAATAATTTCTGAAACAAAGGATCATCAGTACATTCTTTGTTAAACATTCTACCTACGGCTCTTTTTACCCATGTAACATCTCCTTTCTTCTCTTCAAAACTTTTTTCGTATAAAGGAATAAGGTTATCACAATCTGCCAAAGCACCAAGCTTAGAATCTACACTACCTGCAATCTTACCATAAGAGGTAGAGTTAGAAGTAGCAATTTTTAAGCTTCTTTTCTCTTTAGAAGTTATAGTACCAGTAGAATCTTTTGGAAGTAATTTTGTAATTACACCCGTTAACGCTTTATTCTCTTCTTCAATTTTATCGTTTACATTATCATAAACATCAAAAACCTCTTGCAAATCTTTTTTCCCCTCTTTGTGCAAGTCTACTAAACTTGAAAAATACAGATATAACGCTTTTGGGTTCTTGAAATGTGCACGGTCTTTTTCAAAAGCAGAACCTAGCATATCATACAACTCAGTATCAGAAGCCATTTTGTTATCATACAAAAACAAAGCTTTATCTATACCAACAACCGCCTCAGAATACTTTTTAGGAAAGTATTTGGCACTGTTGTCATACAAAGCTAACATATCACTTATATAACCGTCTTTTTCCGTACCGGACGATTTTTCAATTTTATCGGCCAATATTTTTTCGCCATAAATAAAATTGGCTCTATTAATATCAGGGCAGTTATCGTAAACCATTTTCCAAGGTGTATATGCCGCCTCATAATTTTTAACTTTTGCATGCTCAACATATATAGATAAGTTGGTCATACATTCTTGATTTTGAGCTTGGGCATTACTTACTCCCATAAACCCTAAAAGCATAATCGCCGTGAAGTAAAGTTTCGTTTTCATTTTGTAGTTTTTACCTGTTTTTTTGAATTTACAAATCGCCAATCAAAATCGTGGTTAGTGCCCAGAGTTGTTATGGCTCATTTTTTTATGTTCTAATTTTTGGAGGGGTAATGTACTAATTTTTTAGCAAGAGGTCTAAGGTAATTTTAGAAAATGTCTTTTTGATGTTTTTTTATGAATTAGTTCGGTCATTTCGTAATTTATCGTTTAAATCCTAACAAAACCTCAAGCATTTCACAATCTTAATTTATCTTTCTTTTCTTAAACCACTGGTCATTTAAAGACAATCCTAGGTTGACTTTAAAGTAACTCTCCTCAATTAAATCTGCTGCGGTAGTCCCTCTTTTTCCGTATTCAAAACCTAAGTTAAGATTAGAGAGGTTGTTACCCAACGGTAGACCCAATCCAAAAGTTATGCCAAAATTGTTTATGTCTTTCTCATTAACATACATTCCAGTCTTCTCCAAACGTAAACCTGCCCTGTAAGTAACCCTTTTAAAATAGCTTCCAAAAGAATTTCTTTCTGGGGTATAAAAACCACCCAATGCCAATGTACTAGCATCTTTATATTCTATATTATCAATTTCTAAAAAATCGTTTGAAAAATCAGTCAGCTTTTGAAAACTGTACTCTACACCCAAAAACCACTGCATGTCCTTCCCATAACCTATACCTAAAGTTGTTGTTGTTGGTATCGTTACACCTGTATCTTCTTTACCTTGCGAAAGCAAATCTACTTCATTTACAAAACGCTCTTGAGTTGGACTCCCTATAAAAGAACCTATTCTCTGTGTATTTCTTGCGGTAAGATTAGCTTGGGTATTAATGCGTAATGAAGTGTGTAATGTATGTGTTTCATCTATTGCAGGCGTATAACTAAGGGCATAATTTAAATCGACACCGTTTATTCTAGAAACCCTCTCGTCTTTAGACCCCAACAGCACACCTTCTGTACTCTGAACTTTAAGGGTTTCTATTCTACCAAAGTTATAATTTAAGGTAACTCCCAAGCTAAGATTCTTGGCAAACTCATAACCTACGGACACGTAAGCCTTGTTCACACCACCTTCACCGGAATACTGATTTATTTCCTGAGAACCTTCAACCCCAACTAAATCTTCAAAATTATAGCCTACAGAAGAATAAGGGATAATACCAAAACCAACCCCAAGACCTTCTTTAACAGTTAGCCCTACAGAAAGATAATCTAGATTGGTAACCGCCGTTGTTTGACTCTCTGTGAAACTTTTTAGACTTGTCTGCTTGTAAGACAGTCCTGCTGTATATGTGGTTATACCAAAATCATCTCGTCCCCGAACACCCAATTTACTATACGCAGCGGGGTTTCTAAGGTTAACGTGAATACTATCGGCATACATACCTATACCTCCCATCATTTGGTTTTCCACGGTAGAACCGCTTCTTAACTCTCCTAAACCGAAATATGAATATGGGGAAACTGAACCATCTTGAGCGTACATACCTGTTGTAAAAAGGCAGATTATCGCAAAACCTATTTTTCTGATCATTAGCGTTTGTTGTATTCCAACAGATAATTTAATCCTACTAGGAGAAATTTGGAGTCCGCAAATATGGTATTTTTTAACCGTTTAGACAAAAATAGCATGTCACCGCCTGTTAAAATAACTGTTAAATCTGCAAAACGAGATTTGTATTGGTCTATTACACCGTCTATTTCCTGACAAATACCATTTACCACTCCACTATGAATACTTGTTTCTGTAGAGTTTCCAATATAATCTACAAACTCTTTGGGTTTCAATAAAGGTAATTTTGAAGTTTGTTCGTGCAACGCCTTGTACCTCATGTGTAAACCAGGCGAAATAGCCCCACCTAAATACTCTCCATAATCATTTACCATGTCATACGTAACACACGTACCGGCATCAATCACCAAACTATTCCCTTTTGGGTTGCGATAAAATGCCGCTGTTGCCAAAGCAATACGATCCACCCCTAAAGTTTGAGGCGTTGCATACGAATTTTTAAAAGGGGTCTTACTTGATGGTGTTAATTCATGAACTTCGCAGAAAACTGTGAGTACCGACATCACTTTTCGGTCCAAATTACCCACCGAAGCTATTATTCCGCGCTTTATTTTAGGATAATGGTCACAAATTTCTTTTAATTCTCGAGCCACATCTTTCACGTCCGAATTCTGCCGAAATATGAGGGTATCTCCCTCAAACACCGCAAGTTTCACACAAGTATTACCAGCATCTATTACTAGGTTCATAGTTGCAAAGATCAAAAAATGTTATCTAACTTTCATCTTTTTTTCAAATTTTGTTTGCATATCGCAAATTTGAAATTATATTTGCACCCCGCAAACGGGTATGGTGCCTTAGCTCAGTTGGTAGAGCAATGGACTGAAAATCCATGTGTCCCTGGTTCGATTCCTGGAGGCACCACAAAAAATCCTTACATCTGTAAGGATTTTTTTGTTTTTAGGCTATATTGCATAAAACTACTGTTTTGACTATAATAGATGCCAACACCTCTCTAGAAGAGCTTCAAAATTATCTACTATCCAAAGAATGGTTAAATCCCGCTGAGAAAATAACGGCCGTAGAGAAGCCTGGCGACGGCAATATGAATGTGGTACTTCGCATCATAACGGACCAGCGCTCTTTTATCTTAAAACAATCTCGCCCCTACGTACAGAAATACCAACAAATCAAAGCACCGGTGAACCGTATTGCGGTGGAAAAACAATTTTATCAGGCAGTTAGAGATAATGCCGTTCATGCCCACGTTCCAAAAATTATTGGGTTTGATGCTTTTGAGAATCTATTACTGCTAGAAGATTTAGGCCATTGTGAAGACATGGTCTATATCTATCACAAACAAGCCATTTCAAATAGGCAATTAGACCGGTTGATTTTTATTTTAGGCCTTATTCACCGTAAAAAAGTTTCGAGCAACTTTCCTGAGAATATGGAAATGCGCAAACTAAACCACCAACATATTTTTGAACTTCCATTTTTAGAGGATAACGGATTTCAATTAGATGACGTGCAACTAGGGCTACAAGAGCTATCTCTACAGTTCAAGAAGGATAAGAAAATAAAAAAAATAGTAAAAAAGGTCGGAAAAAAATATTTAGAACCCGGAAACACCTTATTGCATGGCGATTACTACCCTGGAAGCTGGATGACCGAAGCAGAAAATCTTTACATCATAGACCCTGAATTTGGTTTTGTAGGTTTCCCGGAATTTGACTTAGGCGTTATGGCGGCGCATATCATTATGGCAACCGGAAAAAAAGGCTACATGAAACGTATTCATGCCGCTTACCAAGGTGATGCAGATCTAGAACTTATGTCCCAAATGGCAGGAATAGAAATCATGAGACGCTTAATTGGGCTTGCCCAATTACCCCTAGACCGTACACTAAAAGAAAAAAGCAAGCTCCTAAAAAAAGCTCGTAAACTTATTTTAGCTCCATGAAACGGTTATTAGCCTGCCTTATGATTTTTGCAGCCATGGCATGCAAAGAATCCACGACCTCAATAGATATACCGGCACCAACTAAAACCACGTACACCTCAGACACTTTACATCTTTCTGAAAAGGAATATTATGATAAGGTTTTAGGTGCGCTTGTAGGCTCTGCAATTGGCGATGCCATGGGAGCGTCTACAGAAATGTGGTCTAGAAAAGATATTCAACTTAAATACGGCTACATTACAACACTTACTCCTGCCGTTCGCCAACAATCTCCCGAAGGCACTTGGGGGCACAACCTTATTGCCGGTGCCACTACGGATGACACCCGTTGGAAATACGCCATGGTAAAGTATCTATCCCAGAACAAGGGAGATTTAAACGCTCCTAACTTTGCCAATTTTATAACTGATTATTATGCCTCCCTAACAAAGAGTATAAATGACAATGGCACCATACCCGAAACCGATTTTTTAGATACGCAGATTGAAAAAATAGACTGGATCAAAGAATGGGCGCGTGTAAGTATGGCTTACGAAAAAGATACGGACTCTTATTTAAAAGCGATGAATCGTTTTTACGGCGGTGAAATGTCCTGCGCAGGACAATTATACACGCCTATGTTTGGGCTAATCAGTAATTCTCCCGAAAACGCATATACATTGGCTTATAATCATACTTTGTTCGATATAGGGTACGCTAAGGATATTTCGGCCTTGGTTTCGGCAATGACACATATGGCACTTCGCACTAAAAACATTGACTCTATTATTAACACGGCAACTTTTGTAGACCCTTTGCGTTATCAGGACAGTCGGCTGGTCGGTCGTATTGCTTATGACATGACAGACGCCTCCGTTAAAAAAGTACTTGCACTGAAGCAACTTGTCTTAGCCGATACCTTAACGCCTAAAGACAGCATTACTTTTAAAATCCCTGAAGGGTTTCAAGGGAGCCATAAAGATTGGACGCGTCAAGAAATGGCCTATCAATTTTTAGAAAAAAACGAAAAAGCCATTCCTTTTCACTCTGGGGAAATCTGGCAAATTCTTGTTACCGCACTACAATACGGCGAAGGTGATTTTGAAAAGACCTTGCAATTTATCGTCAACTACGGAAGAGATAATGACACCGTTGCTGCTGTGGCCGGTATGATTCTAGGCGCAAAAGACGGATATTCCAACCTACCCGTAACGCTCCGCACCCAAGCCCTGAAAGTCAACAAAGAAAATATGGGCATTGACCTTGAAGCCCTGGCTCGTGAAATGGTTGCAAAAAAGCATATGGAATTTTAAAACTCTTAGTTTTGACTTAACAACTGCAGCTGATATTAATCTTATCTTTGTTTCTGTGCTTCAAGTTTAATTGCCATGAAAACAAAATTATCCACAATTCTATTTCTCTGTATTGCTTCGGTTTCTTTTTCTCAAAGTAAAATCGATAAAACCTTAAAAAAGCTGAACAAAGAATCTGTTGATTATATTCACGTAACAGCTCTTGACTCTACCACAGGCCCTATATTATTAGATGCCCGCGAGAAGGCCGAATACGAGGTGAGCCATTTAAAAGATGCTATCTGGGTGGGTTATGATACTTTTCAGCTGGATTCCGTTGTTCAGAAAGTCCAAAATAAAGACAGTGAAATTGTCGTTTACTGTTCTATTGGGGTCCGTTCCGAAAATATTGGTGAGAAATTGGAAAAAGCAGGCTACACCAATGTAAAAAATCTATACGGAGGCATTTTTGAATGGAAAAACGAAGGGCTTCCCGTTTATGACACCATAGGAAACGAAACCGAGCGTGTACATGCTTTCAATAAACATTGGGGGAAACTACTTAAAACAGGAGAAAAAGTGTACTAGTTTCATTTGAGTCCGTAATAGATGCCCTGTTTTGGCGACAAATTCTAAAAAAATAATCATTTGAGTTTTATAACCCCTAAAGAAAAACAAAAAGAAGCCGCCACGGTAAACTATACCAATGTAGCTTCAAAAAATCTATTGCTCATTTTTACGCGAAACCCACAATTGGGCAAGTGCAAAACCCGGTTGGCAGCGACTGTTGGTAATGAAGTAGCTTTAGACATATATAAATTTCTACTAAATCATACGGTAGAGATTACAAAAAATCTAAGCGCAGCAAAACAGGTTTGGTATTCCGAAGAAATTTGGGCGGACGACATATGGAACCCGAGTATATTCGACAAAAGATTACAGCAAGGCAATGATTTGGGCATTCGCATGGCAAAGGCCTTTCAAGACGGATTTGCTTCCGGCTATGAGCGAATCATTGTTATTGGCAGCGATATGTTTGACCTGGACCAAGACGACCTCCAAAATGCTTTTTCGGAATTAAAGAAAAACGATTTTGTAATTGGGCCAGCTGAAGACGGCGGGTATTATCTTCTGGGCATGAACCGCTTTAAACCAGAGTTATTCGTTCAAAAAAATTGGGGGAACGAAACTGTCCTTGCCGACACCTTAAACGATTTAAAAAACGAAAAATATCATATTTTAGAAGAGCGAAACGATGTTGATATTTACGAGGATATTAAGGACGTTGAAGCTTTTCAGCCCTATTTAAAACACATTAAAACATGATACAAAAGCAATTAAATGAATCCGTTGCCTACCTACAGAGCAAGGGTTTTGATACGCCAGAAATTGGTATTGTACTAGGTACCGGTCTAGGCAAACTAGCAGAACAGATAGAGGACCCTATTGAGGCGCATTACAACCATATTCCTTTTTTTCCGCTGGCTACCGTAGAATTTCACTCTGGAAAACTCATTTATGGTACTATAGAAGGCAAAAAGGCCGTGGTCATGCAAGGGCGCTTCCATCTATATGAAGGTTATGATTTTCTAGATATCACGTACCCTATTCGTGTGATGCACCAACTGGGCATAAAAAAACTGTTCATTTCCAATGCCGCCGGAGCCATTAACCTAGATTATAAAGAAGGGGATTTAATGCTCATTGAAGACCATATCAACCTTCAAGGCGGCTCTCCGCTTGCTTTTAAAGGTGTAGGAAAATTTGGCGACCGTTTCACGGACATGTCCGAACCCTATGATGTTCCTATGCGCAAAAGCCTACTTGCAATTGCCCAAAAAGAGGATATTACCCTGCACGGAGGTGTTTATGCTTCAGTAGTAGGCCCACAATTAGAAACCAAGGCAGAATACCGAATGCTAAAAATCATTGGCGCCGATGCGGTTGGAATGAGCACAGTACCTGAGGTAATTGTAGCAAACCACTTAAATCTGCCCATAGTTGCCGTTTCCGTAATTACGGATGAATGTGACCCGGACAATCTAAAAAGCGTAGACATACAGCGAATCATTGAAACGGCAGAAACCGCAGAGCCAAAAATGGTGAAGCTTTTTAGAGAATTGATTAAGACCTTGTAAAACCGTTAATCTTTGTTTGCATTAGAAATTAGGAAGAATACTTAATTGTAAGTTTTTGAGTTATCGTACTACTTATTGTTAGATACCAAACCCTATGCAATTTAAACTAATGGCTAAAATGACAATTTTATCACTATTTTCCTTAGCGGGACTTTTTTCTCTTTTTGGAGGGAAAGAAATGCCCATACATCAATTTACGGGAAACGCCCAAAACAAAGTTTTAGACCACAGTTCCTGGAATTCTCTTTTAAAAAAATATGTAGACGACTCTGGCAATGTAGATTACAAAGGTTTTAAAACAGACCAAGACGCGCTTAGTTCATATTTAGATTATCTAGGGAATACCATACCATCCGAAACTTGGTCCAAAGAAGAAGGTTTGGCCTATTACATTAACCTCTATAATGCAGCAACGGTACAGTTAATTTTAAACAACTATCCCACAAAAAGCATTAAAGACATAAAGAACCCTTGGGGTAAAGAATGGGTGAAAATTGGAGAAGAAACTTTTTCTCTAGGTGATATTGAGCATAAAATTCTCCGTAAAATGGATGAGCCCCGTATTCATTTTGCTATAAACTGTGCTTCTTTTTCTTGTCCCAAATTGCTAAACGAAGCATATACGGTCTCAAAACTAGAGAGTCAGTTGCAGAAAGCTTCCGAAGACTTTGTAAATGACCCTACCAGAAATATTCTTTCTAAAGAAAAATTACAGCTTTCGAATATTTTTAAATGGTATAAAAAGGATTTTACCGAAAACGGAAGTCTTATCGATTATATCAAAAAATATAGCCAAACGGAAATAAACTCTAAGGCTAAAATTGAATACGTTACATATGACTGGAGTTTGAATGAGAAAAAATAAACTCCAAATAAGCATTGTAATTCCGGTATTGAACGAAGCACATGGTATTGCTGAAACAATCAATTACTTAACCGCGAACAGCTCCCCTACAAATATCAATGAAATATTGATTGTTGATGGTGGGAGTGCAGATCATACCGTGTCAATTGCGGAAAAATCCGGGGCAAAGGTTATTCACTCAACCAAAGGCAGGGCCAAACAATTAAATTATGGTGCCAAAAATGCAAAAGGTAGTATTCTTTACTTTTTACATGCAGACACTTTACCTCCCAAAGATTTTGACCAATCTATTATAGATGCGGTGGGAAACGGTTACCAAACAGGTTGTTTTCAGATGAAATTTGATAGCAATAGTCACTTCTTAAACTTTTTTGCATGGTTTACTAGAGTTAACCATCAACTTTGTAGAGGAGGTGACCAATCTCTGTTTATTACAAAACAGCTATTTAATTCTTCTGGCGGCTTTAACGAAGACTATGTGGTTTATGAAGACAATGAATTCATAGGAAGATTGTATAAAAACACATTCTTTAAAATTTTACCCAGACACGTAAAAACCTCGGCCAGAAGATATGAAGAAAGGGGTATGGTCAAGTTACAGTATCATTTTGGAATGATGCACCTTAAAAATTATTTGGGCGCAGGACCAGACCAGTTGTACGACTATTACAAACGAAAAATTTCGGTTTAGCGAATTGGGCCTATTTCACCCAGTTCGTAATCTAACAGAACACCTTCGCTAATCCATTTCGCTAATGCTTGTCGGTTTTCGGGCTCAAGAATACGTCTTTGGTCTTTCTTGTTCTGTATATTTCCAACTTCAATAAAAGTCATAGCAGGATGCGTTTTTTTTACCAAATACAAAGACGTCCTATCTTCAAAAGTCCCTGAATAGGTACGGTTAGGCTGATACTTTTTATATTTCTTTAGAAAGGTCTTATGTATGCTCTCCGCCAACTTTTTACCGTTTCTGCTCTTTTCATGGTGATAGAAAAACACATCTATATTCTGCCCTACACTACGGCTATCAATATGCGTAACTATTAAACGCTGGTATTTTCCTCTATTTTTTCTATGCAAATTGTTTACAATATCTACACGTTGCTTTAAGCGCGCCACCTGATTTAATGGAATTCTCTTATTAGGATAAGCAACCTCATCATGATCTATTTCCAAAATGCGCTCATCTCTTATACCATCATTTTCATCTCTTATGATAATGTAAACCCTAGCGCCATGGGACAATAGCTCTTTAGCAAGGCGTAACGTAATATCATATGCATATTCGTCTTCAGCAATTGATTTACCCCCGTAGGTAGCCATTGCCCCAGGGTCAGGACCTCCATGACCAGAAACTAAGTAATAGACCGCATCTTTTAGCTTCTCACTATTGGGTATAACCGTTTCATGCCCTTTTCCAAAAATAGCATAGCGCTTCCCTTCAATTTTTTTAATTTCCTTTGTTTTCCTTTGGATAGAATCCACAACCTCAACCGTATCAAGATTTGCATTTGGGATTTTATAGGTTCGTCCTGCATACAAATGAACGCTATCCCGCAGATTCTCAATATTCATGGATATAAAATCATCATAATGGTCATATGGGTTAACCCCTTGCTTTCTTAATAGTGAAAGTATACCATCCCCTCTTTCTGCAACAACCGTATGAATGGTATCCTGAGAAAAAGCCGACATAGTGAAACTAATGGCAACGACCAAAAGACCAACTGCCCTAAAACGATAAGAAAAAATGTACTTCATCAAAAACTGTATCAAAACCAAATGAACATCTGCTTAGTAGAACCTACTAATCCCAGAAAATCAAAAACAATGCCTAAAAACCATGTGATACAAAATTAAAGAACCCACAGACAAAATAACAAGACCTAGAACAATTTAGTTAACGATTTCTTCAACAGTCTATTTTTTAACCAATTAATCAAGTAAATTGACTTTGGCGATAACTTTTAGGAGATTTCCCTAGGTGTCTTTTAAAGTATTTTACAAAATACGATGCATCTTCAAACCCCAATCTAAATGCAATTTCATTGATTTGTAATCCCGTGAACCTCACAAGACGTTTGGCCTCTAATATGGTTCGTTCAGCAATAACTTGGGAAGGAGACTTACCTACAACCGAATTGGAAAGTGTAGCTAATGTTTTGGAGGAAATATGCAGTAAACCAGCATAATCCGCTACTGATAGACCTTCTTTAAAATGTTTCTCTATTAGTTCTTTAAATTCAAAAAACTGCCTTTCATAGAGACTATTAAGTTGAATAGGCTCACTATCATTTTTTTGATGAATGCGTTCCAATTGAATTAAAAAGGACTTCAATAAAAAACGGATAATATCTTCATATCCAAACCTATCACGCTGTTCCAATTCACGCTGTATTAAAGTGATATAAGTTGATGCAACGCTAAGAACTCCCTTTTCAATAGTATAACAAGGTTTATCCAACATGTGAAAAATGTTGAATTTCAGAAACATATCTACATCTGTATGTTTAAAAAAGCTTTCGTTAAAATGAATAAGCCAACCCTGCACATCTTCATTATCATCAAAAGCATGTACTTGATCTTTAGTAACAAAAAGTACCGTGTTCTTCTTTACATCATACTTCTTAAAATCTACCGCATGCGTCCCCCCTTCATTAAAGAACCATATAATTTGATAGTAACTATGCGAGTGGGGCACGGCAGCTAAATCGCCACTTTTTTTCCTATACGCATTTAAGTCGTACAGCTCAAACTGAAGCTTCCGAGGGTGCATTTTATGCAAATGGTACTGCTCAATTTTATTCTTTGAATGTTGCATTCACTTCGGTTGGAGCTGGTTAAAATCCATTTGTCGGAAAAAGATTGCTTCACTAACACCTTAACTTACAATTTTTCTATGGTTTTAATTCCACTATAAATGGCACCGTCCATATATCCACCGTGAATAGGAGAGGTTTCAGCTCCCGAGAATCGTAATTTTCCGTTCATGTAATTTTTGTCAAAAACCGTATTCCCGTAAGACGGACTCATATAAACCGATTTTATTGTTTCACATGAGGTATGCCAATCTTGAGACCAATCTTTTTCTTCATAGGTAAGATAATCTAAGATTTCAGCTCCCAGATATTTAGACAAATAATCTAAAATGCGTTGTTTTCTATTCTCGGCCGATGTATCGCGAAGCCCTTCGTTTACAAAACCCATTAGGGCATAGTGTTGGTTTTCAGAATCATTATGATCATAAAGTTCAGTAACCGCACCTACTTGGCCAATGACCATTCCCGAAAAATTCTTGTTTCGCCAAAATGGCTCCTTAAACGTCAACCCTACCTTTATAGCATTGCTCATCCAAGTGTGGGTCTTATCCATCACCGTTCCAACCTCAACTGGCAATTCAGGAGAAAAAGAAATACGGGTAGCTATTTTTGGCGGAATGGTAACAATCACCTTTTCGCTGTAAAATATGCCTTTATCGGTTTCTACCCGTACTCCATCTTCTGTTTCTGTAATGCTCGAAACGCTAGTACTGACCTGTATTTTGTCCAATACCGGTTTAGCCAATGCTTGAATCAAAGCTTGTGAATTTCCTTTAATACGGTAGGCAGACGGTGTATTTGGGTCATTCTCAAAATAATGTTCGGGCGCCATGGTACTATAGACCAATACACTCTTCCCTTTATTATATTGATGGTATTTCTCAACACCAAGCTCATCTAAAAGTGCTATAACTTCTTGATGGTGCGTCTGGAACCACGTAGCCCCATAATCAATCCTGTCTCGGGTTACGATTCGCCCTCCAATACGGTCTCGAGATTCAATAACCGTAAAACTGGTTTCACCTTTATTAGATAATTTGTACGCCGATGTTAGACCTGAAAGCCCCGCTCCTACAATAATATATTTAGAAAAATTCCCTTTCAAACTTACTTCATTAAATGTGTTCCGTGTACTACTGCCGCTCCTGCCCTTAATGCTGCAGAAATCATAGTAACTTCCGCTAGCTCCTCTTGTGTGGCGCCTGCCGCTATTGCAGCATCTTTGTGTATTTCAAGACAATACGGGCATTGTGTTGTCAAAGCTACGGCAATTGCCATTAATTCCTTATACTTTTTTGGTATAGCGCCATCTGCCAAAGCAGCTTGGTCAAAAGCCCAAAAAGCCTTCATTGTCTTTTCTGATTCTTTTCCTAGAGTTGGTAACTTCTCTAGATTCTTCATATCGTACATAACTTCGCTAATTTTATATGTGAAGAAAAATGGAGCAATTCATACATTTACTTGTCAGACCACAAATTGCTTCCATCTTCCAACATTTATTATTTGTATTTAGTTTCTTCCGGACATTACACCACCATCTGTATCCCAAATAGCACCTGTTACCCATGAAGCTTTATCCGAAAGTAAAAAGGAAATGGTATTGGCCACATCTTCTGGTTTTCCATATCGCCCAATGGGGTGAAAACCATGGAAACCTTGCAAAGCCTCATTGGCCTCTTCTTTCCCTCCAAAAACACTATCATAAACCGGAGTTTGAACTACTGCCGGAGATACCGCATTTACACGGATTTTAGAATCTGCCAACTCCATGGCCAAATGTTGTGTTAATGAATGTAAACCTGCCTTTTGCATAGAATACGCAGTTGAAGGTGTTGCTTTCACCGCTTGTTTGGCCCACATAGATCCAACGTTTACAATTGATCCACCACCCGTAGCCGCCATTTTTTTAGCAGCAGTTTGAGTAATAAAATAGAACCCTCTATTTAAGTCCATATACGAATCGTAATCTGCCACAGTGTGGTCTAAAAATGGTTTGGGACCAAAAATACCTGAAGCATTCACTAAGTAATCCAAATTATCCCAACCACTTATTTCCGCATTTAAGCCGTCCAATTCGTTCGCACTGGTAATATCAACCTTATGGATAACCAAATTTCCTGTAGCTTCTTCTTTAAAAGTTTCAAGTTTTTCAGGATTAGTACCAACCACATGTACTTCTAGACCTTCGTTTAAAAGGTTTTGTGCCGTTGCTTTTCCAATTCCACTACTTCCACCTATTATTAATGCTTTTTTCATAGTAATTTGTTTTTAATTATTTTACCGGAACAAAGGTATTTGGGCTCTACGTCCGAGAACGGCACAATACGGAGAATCCATGGTAATCTTCGGAAACATATGCCCTAAACTCTTACTTTTAAAATATCTTTAAGCTTATGAAATCAACAAAAACAACTAATAGACTTTTAGATCACATTGTCTATTCCGTAAAGGATTTAGACGCTGCAATCCTAACTTTAGAAAAGAAGCTTGGTGTTAAAGCAGTTTTTGGAGGTTACCATGCCACTCAGGGCACAAAAAATGCTCTTATTAATTTGGATAACGGCACTTATCTTGAGCTTCTGGCAGCCGATGATGACAATAAAAATATACTCCCTCCCAGATGGATGGGAATTGACGTCCTTAAAAAAGACCAAATAACTCGTTGGTCCCTAAAATCCGAACAGCTTGAAAAAGATGCGGAAATAGTAAAACAATATCACCCCGAGATGGGAAAAATCACCGGCGGAAGTAGAAATACGGCAAACGGCTCCCTTTTAAAATGGCAGCTTATTCTTCCACTGCCGACCCCAGAAGTAGAGCTTATACCTTTTATGGTAGATTGGAGCCAAACGGAAACACATCCGCATGATGCTTTACCAAATATGGGATGTAAATTAATTGAGCTGTATGGTACACACCCAAATGCCGACCTATTAAAAATTACATTCAAAAAATTGGGTGTACATTTACGAATAGACCCCAATGAGAACACTAACATTAAAGCTATTATACAATGCCCCAACGGGGTAGTTGAAATCTAAACCTATTTATGAAAGTTACTTTTTACCTTTTCACTCTAACCCTACTATTAGGATTATCCTCATGCAAATCAAAAGAAAAAGAAAAAACTGCAGAAAAGGAGGTTCCAAAACTTACGAAACCCATGGATGACTCTATCCAAAGAGATGAGCCCGATGACGCAGAAATACTAGTTCTAGAAGCCATAATTGCGCATGGTGGTAGCCGATATAGCACAGCACATTATGGTTTTACTTTTCGTGATAAAGACTATACATTCCAAAACAATGGCAACAAGTATATTTATACGACGACTATGACCGAAAACGGGGATAAAACCATTGACTTTCTTAACAATGGAAAATTATTGCGTACCCTAAATGAACAACCGGTTACATTATCACCTAAAGACAACACTAAATACACCGAAGCCTTAAATTCTGTTATTTATTTTGCCACATTACCCCACAAGCTAAACGATAAAGCGGTACATAAAAAATACGTGGAAAATGTAAAAATTAAAGATACCGACTACAAAGCTATTGAGGTTACTTTTGACCAAAAAGGTGGCGGCACGGATCATGATGATGTTTTTATGTATTGGATCAACACAAAAACGAAGACTATAGATTATTTGGCCTACTCCTACGAAACGAACGATGGAGGCGTACGCTTCAGAAGTGCATACAATCGTAGGACCGTAGACGGCATTATATTCCAAGATTATGTAAATTACAAAGCACCAGTAGATACTCCACTTACAGAATTGCCTTCTTTATTTCAAAAAGGAGAATTGGAAGAACTTTCAAGAATAGAAACGGAGAACGTTGTAAATTTAGCACAATAAATTAGAAAATATGGCTGTTCTTGATGTGATAAAAATGGGAAACCCTCTATTGAGAAAGGTATCCAAAGAAGTTGGACAGAACGAAATAACCTCTCCGAAATTTCAGCAGTTTATAGCAGATCTTGTGGAAACCATGCGAGCAGAAAGTGTAGCGGGAATTGCGGCCATACAAGTAGGTGTACTCAAAAGAGTCTTTGCCATGGAAATGAAAAAAAACGACCGCTACCCAGATAAAGGGTCTTTTGCCCTAACTACAGTTATAAATCCTGAAATAGAGCCTTTGTCATCTGAAGAAGTAGAAGGTTGGGAAGGTTGTCTTTCCATACCCAGAATACGCGGCAGGTTAAAACGTTACAAAAAGGTAAAATTAAGCGGACTTGACATAAAGGGAGAAAAGTTTGAAAAAGTGCTTGATGACTTCTCGGCAATCGTGGCACAACATGAATTAGACCACCTCAACGGAATTTTATTGATAGACCGTATGCCAAATATGGAGACCTTAACTTTTCAGGAGGAGTATGATACCTATTGGAACGTTTAATTAAAAGTACTGTCCAATTCCAAAAACAATACCTCTAGAAGCATCTTTTGTAATCCCGTACCCATAATCTATTCTAAAAATAGCATTAAAGATACGTTTG
Source organism: Zobellia roscoffensis (assembly GCF_015330165.1). Lineage (NCBI taxonomy): Bacteria > Pseudomonadati > Bacteroidota > Flavobacteriia > Flavobacteriales > Flavobacteriaceae > Zobellia > Zobellia roscoffensis. Next base: position 2,064,701 of record NZ_JADDXT010000002.1, on the reverse strand, counting down.
TGCATTAACCGGAGCCCTACACCCGGGTATATCCGAATATTACTTTTATCAGAAAAATCATTGAATTTACCTCCAGGATTTCGCCATGAACCACCATCAATAAAAAAGTTGCTTTGCAAAACAAACCAATCTTCCTCCATAAGGGTATGACGGTATTCTGTATTGAAAACAATTGCTCCTGTTCCTCTATCAATAGTATTGCCTACGCCCCGTATGTTTAGATTATTGTCTACCGTAAAAGGTGCAAAAGGCGTATTTACGTTACTTGCCAGTCCCAATCTAAGCCGATTAGCCCAATTGCCTTTATCTCCCACTCTTTTAAAATAAACAAAGTCATTAAAACCAATTACAAACTCAGGCAAGTTTGTATCGGTACTACCTACATATTGAAAGTTTAAGGTACTCCTAAATCCATCTAAAAAATAGAAATAGTACTTGATGTTTTCGTAATTGTAAATGAGTTTAAAAAGGTGCTTATTTACCTTTAACGTTCTTGGCACATTAGCACTTGTAGCTCCCGACAAGTATTTATAATCTTCCGTAAAAAGGCTTCCTCCAAATTCTATTCGGTTTTTAAAATTGAATTCATGTAACCCCATAACTTCAAACCCACTATTATTATACCTATAATCTGCCGTTGTCCCGTCAAAGAAAACAGGTTCTTGCGTGGTAAAATCGTTATAACTAACAGAGAGACCTGTAGTTCTACTGAACAAGTGCGGAGCACGTACGGCCAGTCCGTAGGAATTAAAAACATCATACTGATAAAAACCGCCCAAGGTTATATTTCTACCCAAAAAATTGAATTCTTGCAGCCCTAACCTAAAGGCAAATGCGTCGTTGGAAGATGAAAAAAGATTGGCAAATGGAATTAACGTAAAGTTTTCCTCAACATTATAAAACACATTGTGCTCATTGGTATGAGACGAAAAAACTTGATAGTAGGCATGCGATATTGAAGGTAGGCGTTGCAAGCGGGCTATATCCTGCTCCAAAAGAACAGAATCTAACATCATTCCCGACTTTAAACTAACCAAGTTCTTTAAAAAAGACGGCTTGGTACGTGTTGCACCTTGTATCTGAACACTTAAAACGGTCCCTTCTTGTGCCTGTAAGAACACCCCACTTAACACTATAATAGAAAACAGAAGTATTCTTCTAATCATGCTTTAAGCTATGGTACTACAAATATAAATTATGTCCATTCTAAAAATATCACCTCAGAAAAAATATCTTCTTAGTACGCTAAAATTCTATCTCAGAAAAAAGATTTACCCAATTATCCTCGCTTACAGCCATTACTGTAAAATTATAGGCTGATTCTGATTTTAAAGCAAGAGGGTTTCCTTTTGTTATATTCAACACTACGTTGTCTAGGTTGTAAAATTGAAAACTAGTATCGTAGGTATATGTACCGGAAAGCAAATTATCCGACTCATCCGACACCACCTGAAAATAGATTTTAGAGTCCGTATACTTACCGTCTTCCCATGAAAAAACAGGTCTACCAGTTTGGAGTGAATCAATTTTAATATTTTGGGAAACATATTCCGTAGGTTTGGTAAAATGTTTTATCCGAATAGGGTTTGACACATGGGTCTTACCTTCCTCTTCAAAAGTAACAATGACCCATCTCTCCTCAGAAATTGCGACTTCAAACTTTTTTAGATAGCCATTAAAAACATCAAAAGACGGAATATCTAAACGGTAGTACTTGTCAAAATCGGTCTTAGATACATTCAGGTCTTCAGTCTCATAATACCGTATGTTGGTTGCACCATCTCTGGGATAGAAAAACACACTTACCAAATCATCGTTTTCATTACTGGCTGCACATGCTATAACATTATCAAGCACAGGAGTACGATTCATTAAACCCTCCTTTAACGTGGCATCTTGGTCTTCCAAATCTGATGAACAGCTGACAGATACAGCTAATAGAATGAAAAAAATGACTGAACGCATATCAATATTTTTTATAGACTTCTTTTATAACTTCTTGTGCTGGCTTATTTTGCGGTGTAAACCTATTATCTGTCTCACCTCCCGATTTTTTATAATCTATAAACCACTTCCACACATAACCTCCTGCAAACCATTCTTCGTCCCAAAACTCTGCGAAGATGGCTTTTTTAGCATTTACCTGAGCAACTAGATTTACCTCGTCCTCATTTCTATCAACCAACCAAGGCTTGTGGGCTGTGTAATCCATACTTCTGTACCCAAATTCCGTAAATAGAACAGGTTTTCCTGTTTTTTCCGAAAGAGCAGCTATATCACCTTTCCACCTTTGCCAACCTTCTTTTAATTGCTCTACAGTAGGTGTTTTTTCTTCCGACAGCGGAAAATACGCATCAATTCCTATATAATCCAAATCTTCCCAAAAAGGAACTCGCGAATATTCATCCCAATTGGCTGCATAGGTAAGTTTTCCATCATAAATAGTGCGGATTTTTGCAATCAAGCGATGCCAATATTCCGGTCTATTTGTCACAAACTTCTCTAGTTCAGTACCAATACAGAATACCTCAGATTGGGTTTTTTGCGCCATTTTAGCATTGGCCAAAATGAATTTATCATAAGAAGCTTCAAGTTTTTCCCAATCTTCCTCAGAGTTCATATGTAAGGTGCCGGTAAACTCGCCTTTCCAAATCCATATTTGCGGCTTTACCATGGTTTTAATGTTATTTTTATGAAGCAAGCCAATGTATTGCATGGCTCCTTTATTGGTTTCTCCAAACCATTGGCGCTCCGTATTAAATACGATTTCAGGCGAAGCCACATCTCTAATAAAACCAAACGGCATAACAGCGGCGTGATTAGCATTAACTTCCTTTACACCGTCTATATGTTCTTGTAATACTTCGCTTCTAGAAGCCACAAAACTTACACCATTAATCTTTTTCTTATCCTGACTGGAGCAGGAAAACTGAAGTAGACACAAAAAAAGGAGTCCTAATCTACGCATGTATCGTTATTAAGACCCCTAAAATACAGTATTTATGATTACATCTTAGAAAATTGCCCTCAAACCCAAATTAAAGGTTTGCCCAAGCCCCGTATTGCTACCTCTTACAAAGTTGGTATACAAAGCTTCTAGGTTCAACGCATTGGTCAATTGGTATTTTGCCCCACCACCAACTGCTGTAAAGTTTTGAGCAAAATCATTACCTAAATCCAAACGTTGAGAGTGTTGCGCCAAGGCTAAAACCGTAAATTTAGAGCTCGGGAAATAGCTCAAAAACACACCTGGGGTTAAGTTTAAACTGTTATTGGCAAAACTATCTTCTTTATCACCAAAGCTTAGTTCTGAGTTTAACTCACTAAAGAGCTGCCATTTGTTACCCGGAAAAGTATAATCGTAAAAAAATCGGTTTTGCCAGATATATCCTTTTTGGTCTAAGAAAACACCGTTTTCAGTTTCATTATCTACTAAAGGGATAAAGAATGAACTTTGAATAGAAAAATTACTAACCGATCTAAAAGGCACAAACTTTACAGATGGCGCAATAGAAGTAAGACCTGAACGCGCCGTATTGTCTTCTCCATCAAACTTAAACACATCTAATGCATCTCTACCTCCTACTACGTTAGAACGAAATTCAAAAATAGCCCCTACATTCCATCTTTTATTCTCACCCACTCCTGTATAGGCTTCTAATGTAGAAGTGAAAAATGTTTGTCTTGGTTCTTTCCCTTCACTAAAAGTACTTTTAGTTTGAGTATATAAATTATTGAACCATTTTATATCTATCTGTCCTTTTCCAATTAATTTGGAAGGCGTGTATTGTTGAATATTACTCTGTGTTGAATTGTCTTCATCATTAGCATTATCTTGTGCAAATACCATGGTTGTGGCCAAAAGAAGACCTGAAAGAAAAAAATTTCTTTGTATTGATTTCATAAGTTTTGTTTTAAAATTAGAGGCTGATTGTTATTTGGTTTCGTTTAACGTCCAATCATATGGATAATAGGAAACCCTCGTTTTTTCAGGTAATTGTTCTGCTTTGTATTTGTTTATAAAATCTACTAAGCTTTGTCCGTTTTGAGTAAAATCTCCCTTATACCATTCAAAAATCTGAGAAATTTTTACTTTACTTTTATTGAGTTGAATAAACTGCGGATCATTTAAGGCCAATTTGGTCTGCTTTTCTAATTGTGCATCTAAAGTAGCAGGCATATATGCTTTGTTTATTATTGGAGGACATCCTAAACCGCCACACACCAACACAAAATGAAAACGTGCTTCAGACGGGAATTTTCCACGCAATAATTTATTCTCAATATCATTGAGTGTAGTCTTCTTTCCGCCTATTTCATATTTCTTACCATCAAAAAAACCTCCAACATCCAAAGGCGACTTTAATGGGTAATTATCAATAATGCCTTTTATCACCAACAAATTATAACCGTTAATATAGAATGCTTGATACTCATTGGCATTGGCTTCGGTTACTGTAATATTTTTTGCCGCTTCAAGTAGTTCGTTTAAATCCCCAGGGTTAGCTTTCACTGCCGAATAGTTAACACGGCCATCTGTTACGTTAGTCTTAAAGAAAGCATCCGCCTTTGTAAAAAAATCAGCGGTACTTTGTCCGAAAGTAGCTGTCATAGTGGCCATTGAAAGAAAAAGGACCATAATTGAATATTTCATAATTTGATAATTTTCATTGTTATCTTGACGCTTCTGTCGAGACAAATTTAACATCCATACAAAAAAAGCTCATTTTTTGAGATTTTTTCAAGAATTTAAAAATCAAGGCCTTACAAGTTCGGTTTATCCACAAAAACCTTACAGATACCTCAAGAATTTAAAACGTTTCTAAATTAGGAAAGGCGATTAAGGTATTACCTTTAAGAACGACAGAACCCGCAACAACCCAATTAAATTATGGAACATATCGTCATTATTGGTAACGGAATTTCAGGTGTAACAGCCGCTAGGCATATCCGAAAACTTTCCGATAAAAAAATTACAATAGTATCCGCAGAAACGAATTATTTCTTTTCTCGTACCGCCTTAATGTATGTATACATGGGTCACATGAAATTTGAACATACTCAACCTTATGAAAATTGGTTTTGGAAGAAAAACCGAATAGAACTTCTTAAAGGATTTGTTACTTCTGTTAATCACGAAGACAAAACACTGATATTGGCAGAAGGCAAAGAATTAACTTATGACAAGCTCATAATTGCAACGGGGTCCAAGCCCAACAAGTTTGGTTGGCCTGGTCAAGATTTAAAAGGGGTTCAGGGTTTGTATTCAAAACAAGACCTAGACCAAATTGAAGAAAATGCTCCTAATAAAGAGGTTTGCAATCGTGCAGTTATTGTTGGCGGCGGACTTATAGGTATTGAACTTGCGGAAATGCTTCGATCTAGAAAAATTCCGGTAACGTTCCTAGTTCGCGAAAATAGTTTTTGGAACGGTGTTCTACCATCTGGAGAATCTGAAATGATTAATGAGCACATTTTAGAACATCACATAGATTTAAAACTAGAGACCAATCTGGTTGAAATCCTATCCGATGAAAATGGCAGAGCCAAAGCTATTACAACGGATAAAGGCGAAACTATTGAATGTAATGTAGTAGGTCTTACCGCAGGTGTTACACCAAATATAGATTTTCTAAAAGATTCTGGTATTGAATTAGGACGAGGCGTAAAAGTCAACCGCTTGCTTGAAACTAATATAAAAGACATTTATGCTATAGGTGATTGTGCCGAACAACACGAGGGCATTGGCAATCGCAGACCTATTGAAGCAGTTTGGTATACGGGCCGCATGATGGGCGAAACGTTGGCACAGACCATTTGCGGCAAACCAAGGGAATACAACCCTGGGCATTGGTTTAATTCGGCCAAATTTCTTGATATAGAATATCAGACCTATGGTTGGGTGTTTAGCGAAAGAATAAAAAAAGAACACGAAAACCATTTTCACTGGCGCCACGCTTCGGAAAAAATTTGCATTACGGTTGCCTATGATAAGGACTCTAAAAAATTCTTGGGTATCAACACCTTTGGTATTCGTATGCGTCATGAAATGTTTGATCGTTGGCTAACAGAAGAACGCGGTGTAGATTATGTGATGGAATATTTAAAAGATGCCAATTTTGACCCAGAATTCTATTCGCATTATGAAGAGAAAATCCTATCAAAATATAACTCGGTAATGAATACCAACTTATCTCCTAAGAAGAAAAGTTGGAAACGAATTTTTAGTAAACCAACAAGAAGCGAGCCCGTGAGGCAATCGTAAAGGAATAACTTGGAAATTTCGAGGCGAACCTCGGAGCATTTAATCTCGATTATCGAGTAAAGCTTAATCAGAAACAAATAATGAAAGCAATACAAAACATAGGCCTTGTCATTTTTTTAATCGGGCTTGCCATTTTTGCTGCCGTACCCGTATTAGGTACGTACAAGCTAGACCAGAATACCTTTGACGAAATCGTAAAAGAAAAAAACATTAAAAGTGATGTTTTTATTCAGTCAATAAATCAAAACGTTGTTGGCAAAGATTTTAACGGAATGTTGAGCCTCTCGCCCGCTATAAGTTCCGCGCTCGATGCAGCCAATAGCCAACACCGGAAAAACAAAGAATACAAAAAAGTTATCTACACAAGTGGTCATGATATGGCGGCCTTGGTAGGTAAGAAATCCGGAGCTGGGTTTATTGCTCAAAACAAAGGACTAATGTGGTTTTTGACCTTTGGCCTTGGTATTATTGGAGCATTGATGTTTATTCTCCCTAATGTGGTCTTACTAGGCAAAAAAGGAATAAAAAACGATGGTATATACCATGAAAGCGCCACGAATAGAGGTTGGATAGCATGGATGGTGTTTGTATTTCTAGTTTCCTTCTATCTAGTTCTATACTTCAGACCTGAATTTGCGGTAAACTGGACTTTCCTTGTAGATCCAATTAGCGAAAGCCTTAGCGGTAATCCTGCAGGACATTGGTTTGTCTATGGTTTTATGTATTGTACGGTAATGACCGTTATGGCCGTGCGTATGTACATTAAATACCGTCACAACGTGTACCAAGTGGTGCGTACTACATCTGTACTATTTTTCCAGATTGTATTTGCTTTCTTAATCCCGGAAATAATGGTGCGTCTACAGATGCCTTACTATGATTTTAAAAATGCATTCCCTCTAGATTATGATTTCTTCTTTCAATGGAACTTAAAATCGTTGTTGGATAGTGGTGGTATTGGTCTATTCATTCTGGTATGGGGCGTTGTTCTTACCTTGGTGATTGTACCGGTAATGGTCTATTTCTTCGGAAAAAGATGGTATTGTTCTTGGGTTTGCGGTTGTGGTGGATTAGCTGAAACTTTAGGAGATCCGTACCGTCAGCATTCAAGTAAATCACTATTTTCTTGGAAAGTGGAGCGTTGGTTAATACATGGTGTTTTACTCTTTGCCGTAGTGATGACAGGTATGACGCTTTACAGCTTCTTTACAGAATCTGGAACCGTACTTGGTATTAAAACACAAAGTGTTCAAAACACTTATAGTTTATTGATCGGCGCAATATTCGCTGGTGTTATCGGAACTGGTTTCTATCCAATTTTCGGTAACCGTGTATGGTGTAGATTTGGATGTCCGTTAGCTGCATACCTTGGTTTTGTACAACGTTTTAAATCTCGATTTAGAATTACCACCAATGGTGGCCAATGTATTTCTTGTGGTAACTGTTCTACCTACTGTGAGCAGGGTATTGACGTTCGCGCCTATGCTCAAAAAGGTGAAAATATTGTACGATCTAGTTGTGTAGGTTGCGGTGTATGTTCAGCAGTTTGCCCACGTGGGGTTCTGAAATTAGAAAACGGTCCAGAAGAAGGTCGTATTAACCCAACGGAAGTATTACTAGGAAACGATGTTAACCTTATGGAATTAGTAAATAAAAAATAGGGGGCAATTCATTGAATACCTATTAAAATCCTATACATCTAAAAGTATTAGATATATAGGATTTTTTTTGTTAGTTCTCTCTTCTTAAACCGACTATACTTTTGTAAGCATTTTTAGTATGTTCCCAAAATTATTTTTTATGGCGTGTTTTGTTTTTTTTGGACTCCAGTCCGAAGGAAATATTACATACCAAAAAGAATATTACCCCTCCGGAATGATAAAACAGGAAGGTTGGTTAAAAGATGGTGTAAAAGCTGATTTTTGGAAATTCTACCACACCAACGGAAAATTATCCGAACAGGGACACTACCAAAATAACCAACGCGTGTCTTATTGGTACTTTTACGACAGCTATGGCAAACCCTTACAAGAAGGTCATTATAAAAACGGAAAGAAGTCCAATTGGTGGTTATTCTATGACTCTATGGGAAAAGTAAACCATAAATGCCAATTGAGTAATGGCAAAAAAAATGGGTATTGTCTACAGTATATCAACGAAAAACTGACCTCAGCAGAGAAATATCAAAACGGTAAAAAAATTAAGGAATGGTTTAGTTTTAGTAGTTTTAGACGCGAAAACAATTTATCAGACCTTAAATAATGACACGTTTCCCGCTGTTTATCTTTTTACTTCTTTTTTCAACTTCCATATGGGCGCAAGTTGAGCTTAATTACCCTGATGTAAAGTATACCACTGAGAACATTAAGGCCAACTGGGTAAGTCACCCCAATATAAGCGGAGGTGAGGACCGAGTAATCTTATTCAGAAACACTTTTAATGTTACTGATGTAAATCAAGATTTTATAATAAACATATCTGCGGACAACCACTATTTCCTTTACGTAAACGGAAAAATAGTAACTCACGGCCCACAATTAAGTGATATTAAGCATTGGAAGTTCGAAACCCTGAACCTTAAAAAATATCTTCAAAATGGCAAGAACGTTATTGCTGTAAAAGTTATCAACTTTGGAAAGCGACGCTTTTACGGTCTTCAGTCCATTTTCACCAGTGTAATGGTAAACGGAATAACAGAAAATGCAAAAGTATTAACTACCACAGGAAAGGGAGATACTTGGTTATGCTCATTGGATGACTCCTATAAAGTAATAAATGTGAACTGGCGAGGAGACGGACCAAAATCTATAGTAGGTGGCTTTTATGCCAACAACCCTACGGACTTTATAGACATGAACAAATATCCTACGGATTGGGAACAACTAGATTTTAATGATTCCACTTGGTCTAGAACCATATTCTTTGAGGGTGCGAGCAGCATGGGTGGATCAATGGCATACTTGTTAGAACCGCGCAACTTACCATTACTTACCTGGCACAAAGAACATATTGAAAGTACCATACGAAGTTCTGAAACTACGCTTCCCACTTTTCCTGCTTCAGGAAAGCTTGAAATTCCAAGTGGTAAAATAGCAACGTTTTTGATAGACCAAAAATACGTTACCAATGGTTTTCCTGAACTAATTTTCAGTAAGGGAAAAAATGCCAGCATTAAGATAAAGTATGCTGAAAACTTGTTTGATAAGAATGATGAAAAGGGAGATCGAGATATTATCAAAAATAAGAGGCTCTTAGGCTACTATGATAGTATTGTTTCAAACGGAAAAGATGCTCAAAAATTCATTCCTAATTGGATGCGGACCTTCCGCTTTGTTGAGTTTGAAATAGAAACAAAAGAGCAAGAATTGGTATTAGATAGTTTTATCAATTATCGTTCAAGGACAAACATTGTTTCTTCTGCTAGTTTCACCTCTGACAATGAAATGTATAATGACATTTTTGACATCTGTAAAAGAACGGTAGATATCTGTACGCAAGATTATTTCTTAAGTGATGCCTATTATGAAACTATGCAGTATGTTGGTGACACTAAAATTCATGCCTTGCTCTGGCAGGCAATGAGTGGCAATCTAGACCATACTAAAAATGCCATTGAACAATTTCATCAATCGCGAGATGCAGAAGGCAATATCTTAGGAGCCTATCCACTCAGATCAACCTTTATTTACCCCACTTATTCTTTAGTTTGGGTAGATATGGTTTATGATTACTACAACCTTACCGAAGACATATCTTTTGTAGAGCATTATAAAGATGGTATCGTTCATACATTAGCAGGTTTTGAAAAGAACATGAACGAACTGAATTTGGTGAATGAAACCAAATACAGATATTTCATAGATTGGTATTCAGGAGCTAATGACGGCAAAGGAACAGCAACAAAAAATAACGGAAAGAATTCTGCCGTGGTAAGTCTGCATTATGTACATGCGCTACAAAATGCCGCAAAATTATTTGAAGTTATTGGCGATAGCCCTACTGCTGAAAAATACCAAAGCCGAGCAGATGCTATAAAAAAATCTGTTTTTGACCTTTGCTATGACTCAAACAAGCAAGTCTTTGCGGAACGTCCGGACAAGACTATTTATGACCAACATACCAACATCATGGCCATTCTTACAGATGCTGTTGATGAAAGTCAGCAGAGAGCACTTTTGACAAAAATTTTGAATGACAAAGATTTGTTACAAGCTACCTACTACTATCGTTTCTATTTATTTCAAGCAATAGAAAAAGTTGGTGCACCTGAACTTTTTGACTTGGCCCAGAAACCTTGGGAATCTATGATTACCAATCATATGACCACAACCTTAGAACGTTTTGAAAGTAAAAAGAAACCAACACGTTCAGAAGTGCACCCATGGAGCGCCTCTCCTGCCTATTTTTATTTTAATTATTTAGCTGGAATAAAATCGGTTAAAAATAATTTTGAAAAAGTAAGGATTGCTCCCGTTTTTGGCAAGCTTCAATCTATAGATGGATTACTCCCTACTACTAAAGGAAATATTGTTTTCAACTTTAAAAAATCAAAAAATAAGCTTTCGGCAGACATAACAATTCCTGAGAAAGTGAAGGGCGAACTGGTTTGGAACGGAAAACACATCCCCTTAAAACAAGGAAAAAACAAGTATACTTTAAAATAAGTTTCACTAATGCTACAACCAGACATTAAGGTCATAATTCCTGCATTCAATGAGGCAGATTCAATAGCTTCCGTAATTCACGAGATTCCTAAATCGGTATCGGAAATTATAGTGGTAAATAATAATTCATCAGATAATACAGTAAAAAACGCGTCTGATGCAGGAGCTACCGTATTGAATGAGAGCAGAATGGGTTATGGGTATGCGTGTTTAAAGGGAATGGATCATATTGCCAAACAATCCAAAGCACCCGATATTGTCGTATTTCTTGACGGAGACTATTCCGATTATCCGGAAGAACTTGATAAAATTGTGGCTCCGATATTAAATAAAGAGGTGGATTTTGTAATTGGTGCTCGTGTAAAACGACTTAGAGAAGAGGGAAGCATGACGCCTCAGCAAATTTTTGGCAATTGGCTGGCCACTTTTTTAATGAAATTGTTGTTTCGGGCAACATTTACAGACCTTGGCCCGTTTAGGGCTATATCATATCCTAAGTTGTTAACACTCAACATGGAGGATAAAACTTACGGGTGGACAGTGGAGATGCAATTGAAGGCTTTAAAACAAAATTTAGCATATACCGAAGTACCAGTACGTTACAAAAAAAGAATTGGTATGTCAAAAGTATCGGGTACCGTAAAAGGTAGTATATTTGCGGGCATAAAAATATTAGGTTGGATTTTTAAATACAGCATAAAATAATATGGGTTTAATTATTGCTTACATTATTCTCGCAATCTATAGTGTAGCACTACTATTGATATTTTTTTACAGTTTGGCGCAACTGAACCTCTTGGTAAATTACCTGGGGTATAAGAGACGCAACCAAATTGCCCCAAAATTCAATCTTCTAGATCCAAAAGAGATACCTTACGTTACCATACAACTGCCTGTCTATAATGAAGAATATGTTATGGAGCGCTTGTTGGAAAACATTGCCAAAATAGAATACCCGAAAAGCAAATTAGAAATTCAAGTGCTTGATGATTCTACTGATGATTCGGTTATTGATACTGCCGCAAGGGTAAAAGCTTTACAAGAAACTGGTCTTGACATTCAACATATACGTCGCGAAAACCGCCAAGGCTTCAAAGCTGGTGCTTTAAAAGAAGGACTAGAAATAGCAAAAGGAGAATTCATAGCTATTTTTGATGCCGATTTTATGCCTTCCGGGGATTGGTTAAAAAAAACAGTTCTTTACTTTAAAGACCCTGAAATTGGTGTTGTACAAACTCGTTGGGGACATATTAACCGCGAATATTCTACGCTTACGCGTATTCAAGCTTTTGCTTTAGATGCTCATTTTACTTTAGAACAAGTAGGCAGAAATGCCAAAGGACACTTTATTAACTTTAACGGTACAGCTGGTATTTGGAGAAAAGAATGCATCATTGATGCTGGAAATTGGGAAGGCGACACGCTAACGGAAGACCTTGACCTTAGTTACCGTGCGCAACTTAAGAACTGGAAATTCAAGTACCTAGAAGACGTAGAGACACCTGCAGAGCTTCCTGTAGTTATTAGTGCCGCTCGTTCACAACAATTTCGTTGGAATAAGGGTGGGGCCGAAAATTTTAGAAAGACCGTCTTTAATGTGGTTACCGCTAAGAACATCTCATTTAAAACTAAATTTCATGGTGTAATGCATCTTCTGAACAGTTCAATGTTCTTATGTGTATTCTTGGTCTCTTTATTGAGCATACCCGCCATGTATATTAAGGCAATATATCCTCAACTGGATATTGTTTTTACCTTATTGAGTTTCTTTGTTTTAAGCACCATTATTCTCTTTGTTTGTTACTGGTTTACCTATAAAAGTATTCAAGGAAGTGGCTTTGACAATTTTGTGGATTATATTAAAATATTTTTTACCTTCTTTTCCGTTGCATTGGGCTTTTCACTGCACAATTCAATTGCTGTTCTTGAAGGTCATATGGGTAAAAGGAGTGAATTTGTACGTACGCCTAAATTCAACCTGAATAATATTACAGATTCATGGAAAGGCAATAAATACCTTACCAAAAAATTATCTCCCAACATGATTCTGGAAGCTGTTCTTATGATTTATTTCCTTTTTGGAATGTACAGTGCCGTTCCTTTGAATGATTTTGGTCTTTTCCCGTTTCACTTTATGCTTTTTGTAGGCTTTGGCTTTGTATTTACAAAGTCCCTGACTTCTCGTGTATAACGAATCTTAACTCCTTTAACACCATCAAGTCCATTTAAATTTCTTATTTTTTCGGTATTAGAACAAACCGTTAAATGCCCAACCGTCTCACTACATATTGGAAGCTTCACAAGGTGCCTGTACTTATGGCATTATTAGGTGCTATTTTTTATTTCACCTTTGCCTTTCATTTGGAGCGAACGGATTTCATTAAACTCTTAACGCTTTTTGCTGCTTCCTTTTTTCTATGTTTTAAGCTGATACAGTTTGAAAAATGGAATTTCAAATTTCTCTTGGTAGTAGGTATTATTTTCAGGTTGATATTCTTAACCACAGAACCCAACCTCTCCCAGGATTATTATCGTTTTATTTGGGATGGGCACCTAGTTGCCAATTTTATCAATCCTTATCTAGAAGTTCCAAACGATTTGATTACCCAAAGTGATTTGGTTATCCCCAACGCCCAACTCCTTTACGATAGCATGGGAAGCTTAAGTGCGAAGCATTTCAGCAATTACCCTCCATTAAACCAGTTGCTCTTTGCCCTAGCAGCCTTATTGGGTGCAAAAAGCATAATGGGTTCTGTTCTGGTTATCAAAACCATGATTATTTTAGCTGATATAGGTATTTTCTATTTTGGGAGAAAACTACTAAAAAACCTTAACCATTCACCACACCTTATTTTTTGGTACTTCTTAAACCCTCTAGTCATAATTGAACTAACAGGAAACCTACATTTTGAAGGTGTTATGCTTTTCTTTTTTGTATGGGCACTATACCTATTATCCATAAAAAAATGGGCTCTGGCTGCCATTCCTTACGCGTTATCCATTTGTGTTAAACTAGTACCTTTATTGTTTCTACCGCTCTTTCTAAAACATTTAGGATTTAAAAAAAGTGTAAGCTTCTACATGATTATAGGAGTTACATGTGTATTGCTATTTGTTCCCTTTTATTCTTCTGAATTTATTGCGAACTATTCCAAAACAGTCGGACTCTGGTTTTCAAATTTTGAATTTAATGCCGGTCTATACAATGCTATAAAATACATTGCCGTTCAATTTAACGGAAAACCGTGGGAACTTATAAAAACCTATGGAAAAATCACACCTATATTAACTATCCTATTTGTACTGTTATTCACTTTTCTTAGGGACAATCAAAAAATACCAACATTAATTACCTCAATGATGGCCGTACTTACGCTGTATTATTTCATGTCTGCCACTGTACATCCTTGGTATATCATCTTTTTGGTGGTATTAGGTGTATTTACCAAATACAAATATGCGGTACTTTGGTCAGCCACAGTGGTCCTCAGTTACTACGCGTATTCAAAGGTTGACTTTAAAGAAAACCTAACGCTAATCGCTGTTGAATATATTTCTGTATATGTGTTTTTGATTTACGAAATTTTTAACTCAAAAGAACAATTTGTTATTTTTCGTAAAAATTAACCTCACACCTTTATACTTTCGGCATAATCTTGTACATTTGACCTTCCATGAAAGGACAAAGACACATATCTAAAACTTTGAGCAACCTTGCTCCCGTTCGCCCGTTTTCTCGCCGTCGTCGCCCGTAGGGGTGTATCATATTTCATGGAAATAGGTGAGTCCATTTCCGCACAACAAACAACAATTCATTTTTTCTTACAGTTTAAACCCTTTTGGCAATGAAACTAATTATTGCTAACAAGTCACATATTAAATACGCCCAAATCATTAGCGACACCATTACGGAATCTGCTAAAGTAAGAGGTACTGGCATTGCCAAGCGTACACCAGAATATATTCAAAAACGTTTGGAAAACGGCAACGCCGTTATTGCTTTAGATGGTGACAAGTTTGCCGGCTTCTGTTATATAGAAGTCTGGGGGCACGAGAAATTCGTAGCCAACTCTGGTCTTATCGTTCATCCTGACTATAGAAATCAGGGATTGGCGAAAGAAATTAAAAAAAGAATCTTCGAACTTTCGAGAGAGAAATTTCCAGATGCCAAAATATTTGGTATCACCACGGGGTTAGCCGTAATGAAAATGAATTATGAGCTTGGCTATAAGCCCGTTACATTTTCAGAACTAACTGATGACCCTGAATTTTGGAAAGGCTGCCAGACCTGCAAAAACTTTGACATTCTTACCCGCACCGAGCGTAAAATGTGCCTCTGTACAGGTATGCTCTATGATGCAGCGACCAAAGAAAAAAAGGCTCCAAAAGAAGAAGTGAACAGCAAAGCTTTCAAAAGGTTAAAAAGCATAAAAGAATCACTTTTCTTAAAAAAGAAAACAAACGAATAACCTAATAGGTCAATGAATTATTCAATCTTGGCCGAAACAACACAATTTGTAAAATGAAAAAATTAGTTTTAGCATACAGCGGCGGATTAGACACTTCCTACTGCGCTAAATACCTATCACAGGAAAAAGGTTTTGAAGTACACGCAGTAAGCGTAAACACAGGCGGTTTTTCAAAAGAAGAAATTGCCTCCATAGAAGAAAAATCTATACAATTAGGAGCTAGTTCGTATACTTCTATTGATGCCGTTCAGATTTTTTATGACAAGGTAGTTAAGTACCTTATCTTCGGAAATGTTCTAAAGAACAATACCTACCCACTATCAGTTAGTGCAGAGCGAATCGTACAGGCTATTGAAATTGTAAACTATGCCAAAAAAATCGGCGCTAATTATATAGCCCATGGTAGTACGGGCGCCGGTAATGACCAAGTGAGATTTGACATGATTTTTCAAATCATTGCTCCAGAAATAGAAATTATTACTCCCATTAGAGATAACAAACTATCTAGAGAGGCAGAAATTGCCTACCTAAAAGAGAACGGTATAGACTATCCTTGGGAAAAAGCAAAATACTCTATAAACAGAGGGCTTTGGGGTACTTCCGTTGGTGGTGAAGAAACATTAACTTCCCAAAGAGCGTTACCCGATAGTGCATACCCAAGCCAATTACAGGAAAAAGAGCCTACAGATGTAAAGCTAACTTTTGAAACAGGAGAATTAGTTGCTATTGATGGCGTTAAAAATGGTCCCGTTGCCAATATAGAAAAACTAGAGGCCATGGCCTCAAAATATGCTATAGGTAGAGACATTCATGTAGGCGATACTATTATCGGTACAAAAGGTAGAGTTGGTTTTGAAGCTGCTGCTGCGTTAATTATTATTAAAGCACACCACTTGTTGGAAAAACACACCCTTACCAAATGGCAACAGTTCCAAAAAGAACAACAGGGTAACTTCTATGGCATGTTATTGCACGAAGGCAACTACCTAGATGCCGTAATGAGAAACATAGAAGCTTTCCTAACGGATACGCAAAAGAACGTTTCCGGTGATGTTTTCATTAGCCTTTATCCTTTTCAGTTTAGATTGAACGGAATTTCTTCGGAGCATGATTTAATGACCGATGCTTTTGGAAGCTACGGAGAAGTAAACAAAGGATGGTCTGCGGATGACGCCAAAGGATTCATCAAAATACTTTCCAATTCCGGGAAGATTTATAACCATGTAAATTCTAGCGATGATTAAAGTTGGTATCATAGGAGGTTCTGGTTATACGGGCGGTGAACTGATTAGAATTCTCCTGCATCACCCAGAAGCTGAAATAGATTTCGTTTTCAGCACTACCAGAGCCGGAAAGAAAGTCACAACGGCCCATGCCGATTTATTAGGCACTACCGAAATGGAGTTTACAGGAACTGTAAATCCTGATGTAGATTTGGTTTTCCTGTGTTTGGGGCACGGTAATTCCTCTAAATTTTTACAGGAAAACGAGTTCTCCAAAGACACCAAAATAATTGACCTCAGCAACGATTTTAGGCTTCAGGCCCACGCTGTTTTTGAAGGAAAAGAGTTTGTTTACGGACTTCCGGAACTTAAAAAAGAAGCAATTAAAAAGGCGAATTATATCGCAAACCCGGGTTGTTTTGCAACGGCTATTCAATTAGGCCTTCTTCCTTTGGCAAAAGAGAATAAACTTGGAAATACGGTACACATTAATGCCGTTACAGGTAGTACAGGTGCGGGCGTTAGTCCCTCCGCTACATCTCATTTTAGTTGGAGAAATAACAATGTGAGCTGGTACAAACCCTTTACACATCAACATTTGGGTGAAATCAACGAGAGTTTAAAATCTTTGCAGCCCAATTCGGGAGAGTTGTTTTTCCTCCCAAATAGGGGTAATTTCACTCGTGGTATTTTAGCAACGGCCTATACAGAGTTTGATGGCAGTTTAGAAGAAGCCGTTAAGTTGTACAAAGATTTTTATGCGGATGCACTTTTTACGCAAATAGCCGAAGAGCCCATTCACCTCAAACAAATTGTGAATACCAATCAATGTCATATTCACTTGCACAAACATGGGAACACATTGCTTATTACCTCTGCAATAGACAACTTGTTAAAAGGCGCCTCTGGGCAAGCGGTACAGAATATGAACTTGATTTTTGACTTTGAAGAAGCAGCCGGTCTTAATTTAAAAGCAGGCGTTTTCTAAACAGACCTATAGAAAACAAATTAAAACATTAAATAAAAAGGTCTACTTATAAGTAATGAACACTCAGTTTTGAACAAGATGTACTACGTACATTTTACTCATAACTCAATACTAAAAGATTATGAAAATAGCCATCATAGGAGCAGGTAATTTGGGCCTTTCCATCGCCAAAGGGATTTTAAATTCCAACGGAGCCACAACCATGTATCTTACCAAAAGAAATACGGCTGAAATAGAAGAATATTCCAACTATGGCAATGTTACCATTACTTCGGATAATCGTGAGGCCGTAAAAAAATCCGATATTATTATTTTGGCTGTTCAACCTAGTCAGCTTGAGAATATCTTGGAAAGCACTAAGGATTTGCTAACCGATAACCACGTGGTTATTTCTACTATTACCGGTTTTAGTATTGCTAAAATGGAAGCTATTCTTGGTTCGGATTATAATATTATCCGTAGCATGCCCAACACGGCTATTTCCGTAGGGCAATCTATGACCTGTATCTGTAGTAATGAAAAGGGCAAAAAGAAAATTGAATTGGCCAAGGCTATTTTCAATCGTATGGGTCATTCCATGGAAATCCCAGAAACGCAAATGCAAGCGGCAACGGTAATCTGTGCCAGCGGAGTTGCTTTTTGGATGCGCTTGATACGTGCCACCACCCAAGGTGCCATTCAGTTAGGTTTTGATGCAAAAGAGGCTCAAGAGTTAGCCATGCACACCTGTAGTGGTGCCGCTAGTTTATTAATCGAATCCGGCAGTCACCCAGAAGCGGAAATCGATAGGGTCACCACGCCAAAAGGCTGTACCATTCAAGGCTTGAACGAAATGGAACACCAAGGACTGAGCTCTTCCCTTATTCAGGGAATTGTAGCATCCTATGAAAAAATCAGTAGAATTAAAGAGAACCAGTTATAAAAACATCTCTCTAATAAAATACAAGAAGCTATGATTAGCTCAACAGTAAAAGTTATGAATTTATTTGATGTTTACCCATTATACGATGTAACCCCTGTATCGGCAAAGGGGATAGTAGTAACCGATGATAAAGGAACCGAATTTTTGGATTTTTACGGAGGTCACGCCGTAATCTCCATTGGTCATTCACACCCGCATTACGTAAAACGTCTTACGGACCAGCTAAATAAAATAGGTTTCTACAGCAACTCGGTTAAAAATCCGCTACAAGAAGAACTGGCTGCTAAACTCGGTCAGCTTTCAGGCTGTGAAAATTACAATCTGTTTTTGTGCAATTCAGGTGCCGAAGCTAATGAGAATGCGTTAAAACTAGCTTCCTTTCACACTGGAAAGTCTAGAGTAATAGCCTTCACCAATGGCTTTCATGGGCGTACTTCTGCGGCCGTTGCGGCTACGGATAATCCAAAGATTAATGCACCTATCAATTTACAGCAAAAGGTGACATTTCTTCCTTTGAATGATTTAGAAGCTTTTCAAACCGAAATAGAAAAAGGCGATGTTTGTGCGGTGATTATAGAAACCATTCAAGGTGTTGGAGGTTTAGATGAACCAACAACCGATTTTTATCAGCAAGTGGCTCAATTATCCAAAATTAATAAAGCCGTATTGATTGCCGATGAAGTACAGTGTGGTTTTGGCAGAAGTGGTAAATTCTTCGCTTTTCAACATCATGATATACAACCGGATATTATCTCTGTAGCAAAAGGAATGGGTAACGGCTTTCCTGTTGGCGGCATTTTAATACATGAAGATATTAAAGCTTCCTACGGGTTATTAGGCACCACTTTTGGCGGAAACCATTTGGCTTCCGTAGCCACATTAGCGGTTTTAGAAGTTTTAGAAGAGGAAAAACTGATCGAAAACGCAGCTCATTTAGAGGGATACTTTAGAGCGCTAGCGGCAGAAATACCTCAAATTAAAAAAGTAAAAGGCCGAGGTTTAATGCTCGGACTAGAATTTGATTTTGAAGTGGCCGATTTAAGAAAGAGACTGATTCACGATCAACACTTATTTACAGGTGGTGCCAAAGACAAATTCGTTTTACGAGTACTACCTGCATTGAATATTACCGAAAACCATTTAGACACTTTTTTCACCGCTTTAAAAGCTGAATTGTAATGAGTTTATTATTGGATATAAAACAACGCAACGCCGTTCTTTCGGATATGGCCCATTTGATAAATCAAGAACGCTCAGCCATTCTTGAGGCCAATAAAAAGGATATGGAAGGTTATACAGGTGATGACCTTGCCATGCGTGATCGACTTAAAGTTGACCAAGGCAAAATTGACGGTATGATTTTAAGCCTGCAACAACTTGCCGCTCAAGAAGACCCATTGGGTGTAGAACTTTTTAGTTTTGAGCATGAAAACGGCATGCAGGTAAGCAATAAAACCGCTCCTTTCGGAACGATTCTTATTATTTATGAATCCAGACCGGATGTTACTATTGAGGCTGCCGGTATCGCTTTCAAATCCGGGAACAAAATTTTATTGAAGGGAGGTAAAGAATCCTTGAACAGTAATCTTTTGTTAGTGGATTTGTGGCACAAGGCACTTGAAGCCAATGAAGCTGAAGCGGACTGGGTGACTTATTTACAGTTCAACAGAACCGAAACTCAGGCATTTCTTGAAAAACCGACACAAAAGGTAGATTTGATTGTACCCAGAGGTGGTGAGCGACTTATTGCTTTTGTAAAACAGCATGCTACCTGCCCCGTTATTGTTAGCGGCCGTGGAAACAATTTCATTTATGTTGGTGAAGAAGCAGATTTAGAGATGGCCATAGACATTATTATTAATGGCAAGACTACTAAAATATCTGCTTGTAACGCAGTTGACAAAGTATTGATTTCTTCGGATTTGCCTAGAAAACAGCAGTTTCTTCAGCATTTGATTCAAGAATTAAAGAAAAGTAATGTTGAGATTCTGGCCGATGAAGCTATTGCCGGAATGGAAGGAACAAAAGGCATTGAGGACGATAACATTTGGCACGAGGAGTTTCTAGATTATAAAATTGTAATTGGCCAAAGCTCGGATTTAGAAGATGCTATTTCTAAAATAAACACTTATGGCGGAGGGCATTCTGCATCAATTATAACGGCCAACAATGAGACTGCAGAATATTTCATGAACAATGTGGATACAGCCGCAGTGTATCATAACGCCTCAACCCGTTTTACGGACGGCGGGCAATTTGGTTTGGGTGGAGAACTTGCCATTAGTACCGATAAATTACACCAAAGAGGACCTATCGGCCTTCAACATTTGGTAACCAACAAGTGGTATGTAAAAGGAAACGGGCAAACTAGAGGATAGTAAAACTATCGTCGGCTCCTCATGATGAAAACGAATACCTGATGAAAAAAAGGATTTTACTGAAAATCGGCACGAATACACTTACTAAGGAAACCAATCAGATTTCCCGTGGAAAAATAGAGGATATAGGTCGGCAAATAGCTGCTTTAAAAAACGATTATGAGTTTATCATAGTAAGTTCAGGAGCTATTGCTGCAGCCAAACAGTTCGTAAAATTAGAGCACAACGGTGGAGATATTGACGTAAAGCAAGCCTTGGCTGCAATAGGTCAGCCTCATTTAATGCGCATGTTTCAGGAAAGTTTTAGAGAGCTTGGTCTATTTGCCGCGCAATGTCTTTTATCGTATTCCGATTTTAAGAGTCCAAAATCCAAAGCCAATATTAAGAATACCATAGATGTTCTGGTTGCGAACAATTTTATTCCGATAATCAACGAAAATGATACGGTGGCAACCGATGAAATAAAATTTGGCGACAATGATAAGCTGGCGGCATTAACGGCCTCATTGCTGAAAGCCGACCTTTTAATGATTGCTACGAACACCAATGGCATATACACCAAAATATCCATAGAAAATGGGCAACCGGAAACCATCTCCGAAGTATTGGGAATTGATAGTTTGGAGCAAGAAATAAGTTCACATAAATCATCACATGGCACGGGCGGAATGCAATCTAAAGTTGAGGCGGCCACCATTGCACAAAAAGCAGGTATAGAAACTTGGATTGTAAACGGATTGAACGACAGCTTTATCACCGATGCTTTTAAAGGCTCGGGCAACCATACCAAAATAAAAACCAAAGACGGTCACTTTTTAGAAGACCAATGATGTAGAGAACATCCAAATAAAAATAAAACAGCACGAGAAATTTATTTAAAATGAAACATTACCTCTCCTTACAGGACATAGACTCGCTAGATAATTGGGTAGAAGAAGCAAGGGATTTAAAAGAAGACCCCAGAAAGCACAAAAACCTAGGTTCGGACAAAACTATTGGTTTGCTGTTCTTCAATAACAGTCTGCGTACGCGCTTAAGCACCCAAAAAGCGGCTATGAACCTTGGTTTGGAAGTTATTGTTATGAACTTTGGAAGCGAAGGATGGGCTTTGGAATATGCCGATGGAACCGTAATGGACCAAGGAACTTCCGAACATATCAAAGAAGCGGCTCAAGTTATTTCTCAGTACTGTGATATTGTTGCTATTAGGGCTTTCGCCGGATTACAGGATAAAGAAGAAGACGAAGCGGAAAAAGTATTAAACGGATTCAAAAAATACGCCAGCGTACCCATTGTAAATATGGAAAGTTCCATAGGCCACCCATTACAGGCTTTGGCAGATGCCATAACCTTGGCCGAACAGAATACAAAAATAAGACCCAAAGTAGTGCTCTCTTGGGCACCGCACCCTAAGGCTTTGCCACATGCCGTAGCCAATTCATTTGTAGAAATGATGCATATGCAAGATGCGGATTTTGTGATTACACATCCAGAGGGTTACGAATTAAACCCCGAAATTACTAAAGGGGCAACTATAGAATACGACCAGAAGAAGGCTTGTGAAAATGCCGATTTCATTTACGTAAAAAATTGGAGTAGTTATTCCAATTATGGCCAAGTGCTGAACCAAGATAAAAGTTGGACGATGACTCCTGAAAAAGTGGGCAAAGGCAAGTTTATGCATTGTCTTCCTGTGCGTAGAAATATGGTTGTTGCCGATGCTGTTTTAGATGGGGAGCAATCCCTTGTAATTGAACAAGCGAACAACCGTACCTATGCAGCTCAAATCGTGTTGAAGAAAATCTTGGAACAGTAAGCCCATGAAATTATCAATCATAAAAATAGGCGGAAACGTCATCGAAAATAAAGAAGAGCTTTCAAAGTTCTTAATGGCATTTTCCCAATTGGAAGGCCCCAAAATATTAGTCCACGGTGGCGGAAAACTTGCCACCCAATTAGGGACTAGATTAGGAATAGAATCCAAGCTAATTGGTGGACGCCGAATAACAGACGAGCAAAGCCTGGAACTGATTACCATGGTCTATGGCGGATTGGTAAATAAAAATATTGTAGCGGAATTGCAATCAAACAACTGCAATGCCATAGGACTTAGCGGTGCGGATGGCAACACCATTCAGGCGCACAAAAGACCTGTAAAAGAAATTGATTACGGTTTTGCCGGAGATGTTGACGGCGTAGATTCATCAACAATATCAAAGCTTTTAGAAGCTGGGCTTACCCCTGTTTTCTGTGCGATGACACATGATGGTAACGGGCAACTATTAAACACCAACGCAGATACTATTGCATCAGAATTAGCGATTGGCATGAGCCAGAACTACGAAACTACCCTTTACTATTGTTTTGAAAAGAAGGGTGTTTTGATGGATGTCCACGATGAAGATTCCGTAGTAAAGCATATTGACAGCGAATCTTATAAGGACTTATTGGAACAGAAAGTCATTGCCGACGGTATGCTTCCTAAAATGGAAAATTGCTTTCATGCCTTAAAACAAAACGTGCATCAGGTGCGTATTGGAAACATTGGCATGTTAGACCCTAAATCCACTTTATTCACTACCCTTACCCTCTAAAAATGGAACAAGCAGCATTGACGCAAAAAGCGATAGATTTATTAAAAGAACTGATTTCGATTCAATCGTTTTCATCAGAAGAAGACAAAACTGCCGATGCCATCGAAAACTGGTTCCAGTCTTTTGACATTCCTTTTGAAAGGCATTTGAACAATGTTTGGGCAGTGAACAAGCATTTTGACGAGAGTAAACCTACGTTGCTTCTCAACTCTCACCACGATACTGTAAAACCGAACTCGGCTTATACGAGAGACCCTTTCAATCCGCATATTGAAGACGGCAAACTCTACGGCCTAGGTAGCAATGATGCCGGTGGCGCCTTGGTTTCGCTTATCGCGACATTCACCACCTACTACGCAGAAGAAAATCTGAATCACAACATTTTAATGGTGGCTTCCATGGAAGAGGAAAGTTCAGGTCCAAATAGCCTAAGAGGACTTTTACAGCACCTACCAAAAATAGATGTTGCTATTGTGGGTGAACCTACGTTGCTGGATTTGGCCATAGCCGAAAAAGGACTCGTAGTTTTTGATGCAGTGATAAAAGGAACACCTTCACATGCCGCGCACCCAAATGACAACAACTCCATTTACAACACCATTGAAGTTCTAGATTGGTTCAAAAACTATACGTTCCCAAAAGTATCGGAAGTTTTAGGCCCGGTGAAATTGACCGTTACCCAAATTAGTGGAGGATCTCAGCATAATGTAGTACCTGCTCAGGTGGAATTGGTTATCGATGTACGTGTAAACGATAAATATTCTAATGCAGAAATAGCAGAAATTTTAAAAAGAGATGCTCCCTGTGAAGTCAAAGAACGCTCACTGAGACTCAACTCTTCGGCTATTGATAAGGACCATCCGTTGATTCAATCAGGAATGGCGTTAGGACGAAAAACGTACGGATCACCCACACTTTCAGACCAAGCGGCGTTAACGTGCCAATCCCTAAAATTAGGGCCTGGAGATAGTACCCGTTCACATTCGGCAGATGAATATATCTACGTCAAAGAAATAGAAGACGGAATTGATTTGTACATTAACTTATTAAAAGGATTTATAAAATAGTTTTTAGTAAAAAGTTAATAGTTCCAAGATGTATAATTATAAAGAGCTTATTGTTTGGCAAAAGTCAATGACCTTAGTTGAAAAAGTTTATAAATTGACATCTAATTTTCCTGCCGAGGAAAATTTGGACTTACAAGCCAAATACGAAGATGCGCCGTTTCCATACCTAGCAATATTGCAGAAGGAACCGGAAGGAAATCAAAGAAAGTATTTCGCCAATTTTTAGAAATTTCCAACGGATCTATTAATGAACTAAAAACACAATTGGAGATATCAAAAAGAATTGGATTTCTGGCTGAAACAGACTTAGAGGATACTTTTGCCTTATGCGATGAGGTCCAGAAAATGACCTTTACTTTAATCAAAAAATATAGTGACTTTTAACTATAAACTTAAAACTTATAACTAAAAAATGAAACTCTGGGATAAAGGCTTTAGCACCGATAAAAAAATAGACCATTTTACTGTTGGAAACGACCGTGAATTAGACTTACAATTAGCGAAATATGATATCATCGCATCACAAGCGCATGCCAAGATGTTGGGTAAAATAGGATTGTTGACCGAGGAAGAAACCAACTCCTTGGTAAAAGAATTGGATGCCATAGCCGATACCATAGAAAAAGGCGAATTTGTCATTGAGGATTCATTTGAGGATATGCACTCAAAAATAGAATATGTACTCACCGAAAAACTTGGTGATACCGGCAAAAAAATACACACCGCACGGTCAAGAAACGATCAAGTTTTGGTGGCCATGCACCTCTATTTAAAAAATGAGCTTTCAGAAATAAAATCAGGAACAAAAGAGCTTTTTGACTTGTTACTAGAGCTGGCGGAAAAGCACAAAGATGTATTACTTCCTGGGTATACGCATTTGCAAATAGCTATGCCATCTTCTTTCGGTTTATGGCTATCAGCCTATGCAGAAAGCCTTATAGACGATTTATATTTTGTTGATGCTGCTTATAAAGTTGCTGACCAAAATCCGCTTGGTAGTGCTGCGGGTTACGGAAGTTCTTTCCCAATCGATCGTAGTTTTACGACCAAAGAAATGGGTTTTGATACCTTGAAATATAACGTAGTTGCCGCTCAAATGGGTCGTGGAAAAGTGGAAAAAGCAACAGCTTTCGGCATGGCAAATATTGCCGCTACCCTATCAAAACTAGCGATGGACATCTGCTTGTATATGAGTCAGAATTTCAATTTTCTATCCTTTCCAGATGAGTTGACTACCGGAAGTAGTATTATGCCACATAAGAAAAACCCCGATGTTTTTGAATTGGTACGAGGTAAATGCAACAAGCTACAAAGCATTCCCAATCAGTTGACATTAGTGATCAACAACCTGCCAAGCGGGTACCACCGTGATTTGCAATTGGTAAAGGAAATAATTGTTCCTGCTATTCAAGATATGAAAGCTTGCATTGAGATCCTGACTTTCAGCCTAAAGGAAATGAAGGTGAATAAAGGCATATTAGAAGACCCAAAATATGACTACCTCTTCAGTGTAGATACATTGAACGAACTTGTACAAAGCGGAATGCCTTTTAGAGACGCCTACAAAAAAATGGGACTGGAAATACAAGAAGGCACTTTTACCCCAAAACGAGATATTCACCATACGCATGAAGGAAGTCTGGGTAATTTGTGTTTAGATGAGATAAGAGGGAAAATGGATAAGATTTAATATTTTAGCAGTAAACGAATAGCCTTTATGAACAGACCAACACAATTCCGTACCTTTTCTTTATTTACATTGTTCTTTTGGTCCATACTTGTTCTACAGGCCCAAGACACCTACCAAAGAAATACTTCTGCGGATGTACAGGGATATGTTTTTGGACTTTCGCTAAACGACGAATCGAACCAAATAAAAGGCGAGGCCGAAATTACCGTCAATTTTAAAAAGGGGGTGAATCCATTTGCATTGGATTTGATTGCCAAGTCCGAAAGTTATGGTATGACTATCACCCAGGTTTTAGAAGGTGATACGGCGGCAAATTACACGTTTGAGAATAATAAAATCAACATCAGCCCTACGTCCTCCGAGGAAAAAACAAGAACCTACAAAGTAGTTTATGAAGGTATTCCTGAGAGAGGTCTTGTCATTGACACTACTAAATTTGGGCAACGCTCTTTCTTTGGCGACAACTGGCCCAACTTGGCGCGGCATTGGCTTCCATCGGTAGACCATCCATCGGATAAGGCTACCATTGAATTTAGAATTACCGCCCCGGACCATTACGATGTGGTTGCAACAGGTGAAAAAATAGAGGAAAGCAACCTAGGCAACGGATTGAAATTGACCACTTACAAAGAACCTGCTCCGGTAGCCATGAAAGTGGTTACTATTGGGGTGACCAAATTTGCAAGCAAACTGCTGGACGAGGTTTACGATATTCCTGTTTCTGCGTGGGTATATCCTGAAAATAGACTGGATGGTTTTTCTGATTATGGTGTAGCAACCAAAGTACTGGAGTATTTTATAGATAATATTGGTCCGTATTCCTACGCAAAACTTGCAAATATGCAGGCAAAGACACAATGGGGCGGATTGGAAAACGCAGGAACCATTGCCTATTTTGAAAACTCCGTAACCGGAAAAAATGAAGTGGAAGGACTGATTGCACACGAAATAGCCCACCAATGGTTTGGTAATTCAGCCAGTGAAAATGACTGGAATCATGTTTGGCTAAGTGAGGGTTTTGCCACGTACTTTGCCATACTCTATCAAGAAAGCGTCTACGGAAATGAAAAACGAAAAGAGGAATTAGAGCTAGACCGCAAGCAGATAATTGACTACTATTTGCAAAACCCCTCACCCATTGTAGACCCTTCCATTACTGACCCAATGAAGGTCTTAAGTATTAACACCTACCAAAAAGGAGGTTGGGTATTAAACATGCTTCGTCATAAATTAGGTGATGAAGTATTTTGGAAAGGCATACAAGCGTATTACAAAGCTTATCGGGATTCCAATGCAATGTCAGTCGACTTTCAAAAAATAATGGAAGAGGTTTCAGGCGAAGACCTGACCGAGTTCTTTCAGCAGTGGCTTTTTACCAAAGGCCATCCTGAACTTAAATGGGATTGGAGTTACGCCAAGAAAAATTTGCAAATTAATATTGAGCAACTTCAAAAACACCATGTTTTCAAGTTTCCTATAGAAATTGGCGTAATAAAAGATGGTAAAACCGTCATCTACAAAATGGACATGGAAAACGCTAGAAAGAGCTTAACTATTAAACTGGACTACCAACCGGACGATGTAGTTCTTGACCCAGAATCTTGGTTGTTGTTTGAAGAGATAGACAAGTAAGTACAATACCGCTTCACTACTTCATTTTTAACCTGATATAAAATAACAACAGGGCGTTTTCTGCTGCCCTAAATTCAGTCCTACAACAACTATTTACTCTTCTAAAAATCAATGTTATAGTGAGCTTTTTGCTGCACAAATATATTGTACACGTATAATTTTAACAGACTCACCTTGTAAATTATAGTATTCACAACAAAAATTCTTCGACACAATACCAATCTTATACTTTTAAATACCAATAACCCAATACCCAACCATTTTAACCTACCATCCGACATGAAAAAAATTTTCATTCCCCTAGTTTCCCTATTTATATTTTCTTGTAGTTCCGACATTGAGGAAGTTACCCTGGACTCCATTGATGGAACAACGGAAACCACACCTGAAAACAAAGAAGAAACTGAAGAGGAGACTGAAGAAACTGTCTCGGAAAACACAAATTCAATTCCCGTATTCGAAGCAGCCAACTATTCAATAGATGAGCATTCCTTAACCGCCAGTTCTATTGGTTTTGTAACTGCTACCGATAGTGACCAAGATGAAATAACCTACTCCATAGAGTCTAGTGCCGATCTTGTTATTGACGAAGTTACCGGCGAAATCATAACGGGCCCGCTGCTCAAACTAGACTTTGAAACTAAGGATTCCTACCCGTTTATGGTCTCTGCATTTGACGGTAAAACTATAGTTGACAAGAGTTATGACCTAGCCATTAACAATGTAGACGAAGTTACTCTTTTATCGGACGAGCAAAAAGAAGTAGTCTCCTATGCGCAGCATCTAAGCTTTTGGAAAGAAGATAGCAACATTCCTTTAGACTTTAACCAAAAATGGGGAAGCCCAATGAGGTTACACCTCACTGGAGGCATTTCAGAACAATACCAAAGTACCACAGAAAATGTCTTGGCAGAATATAATGCATTATTCTTGTCTGGAGATTTCAATATAGCACTAGTTGAAAATTCCGAAGATGCCAACGCCATTCTGTTTTACGGCAGCAAAGAAGAGGTAGAAGGAGTTTGGCCGGATATGTACGACGAAATTAAAGATGGTAATTACCACGGTTTTGCTATGAGTCCTTCTGAAAATTCTGTTTTGGTCTCCACCCGAATATGGATATCAAATCCGGCCGAAGCACTTTTAAAGCACGAGCTTGGACACGCCCTAGGTTTTGGCCATTCGGACAAATGTGAAGATGAAGGCAGTTTTCTATGTTCTCAAATAAGCACTGAAAACGATTTTTTAGAGGTAGAGAAGGATATAATCCGTTTTATGTATAGCTCAAGAATTGCCGCTGGACTAACCGAAGCCGAAATAGAAACAATCCTTGCCGATATTATTTTAAACGAAGATTAGAACTCTTTGCTTACAGTCTTTTTCTCTCCTATTGCTACCATTTATCATAGCATTACCCAAACCAACCCACAAGATGAAGAACCTACTATCTATTCTCTTATTTATCCTATTTAGCGCTAGTAGCTATGCCCAATCATTCACCTCTACTTGGAATACCAATAATACCGAGACTGGTTCCTCTCCCAATAACGAAATTACTATACCAACAAACCCTGCATACACTACCTATAATTATGATGTAGATTGGGGAGATGGGTCATCGGATACAGGAGTAACGGGTACTATTACACATACCTATGCAACTGCTGGTAGTTATACCGTTAGCATTAGCGGTACATTCCCATCTATTTATTTCAATGATGAAGAAGCAAATGACAAACTTAAAATTATAGAAATATTGGCTTGGGGAGATATTCAATGGCAAACCATGGAAAATGCCTTCTTTGGCTGTGAGAACTTAAATTTTGATTTAATTGACGCCCCAAATTTAAGTCAAGTTACTTCTTTAAAAAATATGTTTAGAGAAGGCACTTCATTCACCGGAATTGTGAACAATTGGGACGTTTCTACAATAACAGATATTTCAGGAATCTTTTCTGGTTGTTCCATTTTTGATAGACCTGTTGATACATGGGCAACAAACTCCGTTACCGATATGTCCGAGACATTTAAAAGCACAGCTTTTAATCAACCCTTGGATAATTGGAACACTTCATCAGTTACTACTATGAAAGGAATGTTTATTGCTGCTGGACGTTTTAATCAAAATATAAACAATTGGAATGTTAGTAATGTTACTGACATGTCACAAACATTTGCCTATACTAATGCCTTTAATAGACCTTTAAATAACTGGGATGTTAGCAGTGTTACAGATATGACATTTATGTTTGATGGCTCAGATTTCAATCAGCCTATTGATAATTGGAATGTTAGTAATGTTACTAGCATGTCTGGCATGTTTAGACACGCTAAATATAACCAACCCTTAGCTAGTTGGGACGTAACTTCTGTTCTTGATTTTTCATTAATGTTTCAAAGAAACAGAACATTTAACCAACCTTTAAATACTTGGGTTGTAACAAATGCCACGGATATGTCTAGTATGTTTGATGGTTGGTATTGGGATCAAGTTTACAACCACCCATTAGACAATTGGAATGTTAGTAACGTAACGAACATGAGTTACATGTTTAGAGACAACTCTGGTTTTAACCAAGATATTAGTGGATGGGACGTGAGCAATGTCACCAATATGCAAGGTATGTTTTCGCAAACAGATGTTTTTAATCAGGACATAAGTGGGTGGAACGTTAGTAGTGTTACAAATATGTCTACAATGTTCCAACAGGCACAGGTATTTAATCAACCTCTAAACAATTGGAATATAAGTAATGTAGATAATGTCTCATCAATGTTTGATAGGGCTTTAAGTTTCAATCAACCATTAAATTTATGGACCCTCAGCAATGTTACTAGTTTCCAAAATATGTTTAACCTTGCAAGTTCTTTTAATCAAGATATAACGGGATGGAATACATCTAGTATCACCAATATGTCTGGTATGTTTACTTCTGCCAGCACTTTCAACCAAAACTTGGGTGTTTGGGATATTTCTTCTGTAACCAACATGGCAAATATGTTGTCAAATAGTGGTTTATCACAAGAAAATTATGACAATACTTTAATAGCTTGGTCTGCACAAACTGTAAACTCCGGAATAAATCTAGGTGCAACAAACTTACAATATTGTGATGCCTTAAGCCAAAGACAAAGTTTAATAGATGATGATGGGTGGACCATTACAGGAGATGCCGTTAATTGTTCTTATGTGTTATGTACTGAAATTACCATGCCACATGCCAGTGATACAGCTACGCCTGCGAATAGTGATATTCGTTGGGATCCTGCTCCAAATGCTACAGGTTACAAAGTTACTTTAGAAATTGAACGTGGTGGCGTACGAAATTATGCCACTATTGGAGGAAACACCGCTAATAATTATGATGTAGGTAATACCGTTGGTTTAGATTTTACCAATGAATTTATGGCTAATGATACAGTATATGTTACCGTTGTACCTTATAATGGAGAAGGGGATGCCGTAGGCTGTCAAGAAATTAGTTTTACTGTGGTTGAGAGTTGGGTAAACAGAACCGATGTTTTTAAAATCACTATTGATACTAGAAATTTAGATACCAATTCTACCGCAGCTAATCAATATAGAATTGAATTAAATGATGGTTCTCCTGATTATTTAACCTATGATTTCAATATTGATTGGGGAGATGGGCAATATGATAATAATGTTACAAATGATATAACACATACTTACTTAACTCCAGGAATTTATACCATTGCGATTATTGGGGATTTCCCTTCGTTCCGTCAAGATTCAAGTAATAAAGACAACCTTAAACTTATTTCTATGGATCAATGGGGAGACCAGATATGGCAAAGTATGAACCAGGCTTTCTATTTCTGTGAGAACATGGTTTACAATGCTACAGATATCCCTAATTTAACTCAAGTAACAAACATGTCTCGTATGTTCAGAAGGGCATGGCTCTTTAACAATGACATTAATAACTGGGATGTTAGTAATGTTACGAATATGAGCAATATGTTCTATCAGGCATACATTTTCAATCAGCCATTAAATAATTGGGATGTAAGCAATGTAACCACAATGGATAATATGTTTAACGCCGCTCAAGCATTTAATCAAAATATTGATACTTGGGATGTTGAAAATGTTACTTCAATGCAATACATGTTTGCTAATACTGACGCCTTTGACCAACCCCTTAATTCATGGAATGTTTCTAATGTAACAACCATGAAATCTATGTTCCAAAGGGCAGAATTATTTAATCAGCCACTTAACAATTGGATTGTTACAAATGTTACCAGTATGGAGGAGATGTTCAATTCAGCCGAACTTTTTAATCAAAACATAGATAATTGGGATGTAATTAATGTTAACAGTATGAGAGGAATGTTCAATGCAGCAAGAGCATATGACAGCCCTTTAAATTCATGGGACGTTGACAATGTAACCAACATGGAATCTATGTTCAGTTCCACACCATTGTTTAATCAACCATTGAGTAATTGGAACGTAAGTAGCGTAACCAATATGAGAAGTATGTTTAGCGGCTCTACGCTTTTTAACCAAGATATTGACAGTTGGAACGTAACCAATGTTTTAAACATGTCAACGATGTTCAACTATGCAGCTGCATTTAACCAGCCCTTAAATAGTTGGAATGTAAATTCTGTTGTAAACATGTCAAGTATGTTTCGTGGGGCATCAACATTTAACCAATCCCTTGATAATTGGGATGTGAGTGCCGTAGCAAATATGACTTCTATGTTTGAAGATGCTACATTGTTTAACCAACCTATAAATACATGGAACGTTAGTTCAGTAACACTAATGGAATCTATGTTTGAAGATGCCGAAGTTTTTAATCAAAATTTAAATAATTGGAACACTGCGGTAGTAACCAATTTTGAAGCCATGTTTAAAAATGCCTTGGCTTTTAATGAAACAATATCTAATTGGAATACAGGTGAAGCTTTAACTATGCAAGAAATGTTTAGTGGAGCAACAGCATTTAATCAAAATATAGATCCTTGGAATGTTTCTTTTGTAACTACTATGCGAGCTATGTTTAATGGTGCTACCAGTTATAACCAAACCATGAACTCTTGGAACCTAGCTTCTGTAACCACTATGGAAGACATGTTTAAAGATGCAAGTACTTTTAATGAGAACATTGGTGATTGGAACGTTAGAGGCGTAACCACAATGGAAGAAATGTTCAGTGGCGCAACCGCCTTTAACCAAGACCTAAATAACTGGCGTATAGCGGGTGTAAGCAATATGGACTATATGTTCAGAAATGCATCGGCATACAACCAACCTATGGATTTATGGAATCCTGGTAATGTAACTATGCGTTCTATGTTCGATGATGCCATTGCTTTAAACCAAAGTTTAGCGGATTGGGATGTTAGTGGTGTTACCGATATGCGAGATATGCTGGATAATACGGCACTCATAAGAGAAAATTATGATACTACTTTAATTGCTTGGTCTGAGCAAAACTTAACTCCTGGTATTACACTTGGTGCAGAAGATTTACCTTATTGTGATGCTCAAGAAGAAAGACAGTCTATGATCGATAATTTTGGATGGACGTTTGACCAAGATGTTCGCGATTGTCCAATACCAGATTGTACGCTACTAACATCTCCGCTTAATGGAGATATAGATGTACCGGTAAACACCAACATTACATGGGAACATGCCTTATATGCAGAAGGATACCGCTTAACCGTGGGCACCACTACAGGTGGTAATGATATTGTAGATAATATTACCATTACCAATGAAACTTCATACGAATTTGCATCAGATTTTAATACCGGAGATACTATCTACGTAACCTTGATTCCTTTTAATACAGAAGGAGATGCTGTGGGACCTTGTACCGAAGAAAGCTTTACTATTTCCAGTAGTCCTGCTACCATACCTGATTGCACCAATTTAACCGAGCCGTTACATGCCGCAACAGATGTAGCCGTAACTACGGATTTAAGTTGGAATCCTATTTCCAATGCAGATGGATATAAAATTACAGTTGGAACTTCTACTGGAGCTAGTGATATTCTTAATGCAGAAGATGTAAATAATGTTACTAGTTATGACTTTACAAGCGACCTACCTGAGGATAGTGATATTTTCGTCACTATAATTCCTTATAATGATGAAGGAGATGCTACTTCATGTACCGAAGAAAGTTTCCATACCGAGATAATTCCTGTTCCACCAACTTGTACAAACTTAACCAGCCCTGTTAACGGTGCAACCGAAATTGCTATTGACACTCATTTAAGCTGGACACCAATAGCTAACGCAACAGGTTATTTAGTAATTGTAGGCACTACCTCTGGCGGTATAGAAATAGTAAACAATGCAGATGTTGTTGGCGCCAACACCTATGATATTCCTGTAGATTTACAAGAAGCTAGAATGCATTATGTAACCATTATTCCTTATAATGCTGAAGGGGATGCTACTGGTTGTATCGAAGAAACTTTTACCACTGGCGACTCAACTAGTCCACCATCTTGTACTACGCTAACAGCACCTATTAATGGCGCTACTGCCGTAGACCCAGCAACTAATTTGAGTTGGACGGAGTTAACATCGGCTACAGGGTATAAATTGACTGTAGGAACAACAAGTGGAGGTTCAGATATTTTTACAGATGATGTGCTAAATGTAACTACATACGACCTTGCCGCCAATTTACCAGAAAGCACACCTATTTATGTGACAGTAACACCATATAACGATAATGGCGATGCTATTGGTTGTACCGAAGAAAGTTTTACTACAGATGGTGCTCCTTTATGTACCACACTAGCAACTCCTGCAAATGGTGCTACAAATGTTCCCGTAGACACCAGTATTGAATGGAATGCGAGCAGTAATACAGACGGCTATAAATTAACGGTAACTGCGAGTAATAGTACTTTAAATAATTTAACAGATTTTGATGTTACTACAGGTACTACCCACACTTTTGGGAATGACTTTGAAAGAGGAGAAACGGTAACAGTCACAATTATTCCTTACAACGCAACGGGTGATGCCATTGGGTGTACTTCAGAAAGTTTTACAATTATTCCACCACCGGTGCCAGCATGTACCACTTTAATAACTCCTACAAATGGGGCCGTTGATATTGCTCTTGCTACTAATCTGGAATGGAATGCAAGTGCAAATGCAGATGGTTATAAACTTACCGTTTTAGCAAGTAGTAGCACTGCAAACAATATTACGGATGAAGATATAACTGCAGGCACTACTTACAATTTTGCAAATGATTTTGAACAAGGAGAAACCGTTACAGTAACAATTATACCTTACAATTCTGTTGGGGATGCTATAGGTTGTACTTCAGAGAGCTTTACCATAAAAGCTGTTCCAAACTGTACTAATTTAATAACACCAGCAAATGGCGCTACAGATGTTGCTGTTAATACAACTATAGAATGGACTTCTATTACTGATGCTGATGGTTATAAGTTAACAGTTAATGCAAGTACTAGTACTGCAAATAATGTAAGCGAATTAGATATTACTTCTGGAACTACTTATACTTTTACAAACGATTTTGAACAAGGAGAAACTGTTACTGTAACATTAGTACCATATAACACTGCTGGTGATGCTATTGGATGTACTTCAGAGAGCTTTACCATAAAACCAGTTCCAACATGTACTAATTTAATAACACCAGCAAATGGCACTACAGATGTAGCAGTTGCTACCAATATAGAATGGAATGCTGCCAGTAATGCTAATGGTTACAAATTAACAGTTACCGCAAGTAGTAGTACTGCAAATAATGTGACCAATTTAGATATTACTACAGGTACTACTTACAATTTTACAAACGATTTTGAACAAGGAGAAACTGTTACAGTTACATTAGTTCCTTATAATGAAGTTGGGGATGCCATAGGTTGTACCGCAGAAACATTCACTATTAAATCTGTACCTCTATGTACTAACTTAATCGCTCCATTAAATAACGCAGTAGTAACAGAAGTAAGTGAAATTACTTGGAATACGGCAACTAATGCAGATGGCTACAAATTAAGTATAACAGGAAGTAATACAACTGCCAATAACCAAACCGATTTAATAGTAACTGGTAATTCACATACTTTTTCCAATGATTTTGCTCCAGGAGAAATTGTTACAGTTAGCATTATACCATATAATGAAGTTGGTGATGCTATTGGTTGTTCCTCAGAAAGTTTTACGGTAAGACCAATACCACCTTGTACAAATTTAATGTCTCCATTAAACAATGCAACTGAAGTTTCTGTTTTGACAGACATTTCCTGGAATCCGAGCTTCGATGCAGATGGATATAGAATTTCTATTGGTACATCTCCAAACGGAACAGAAATTGTAAATAATGAAGATGTAGCTTCTTTAACCAATTACACTTTTGCGGAAGACTTACCTTCTGAGAGTTTAATATACGTTTCTATTGTTCCTTATAATACCTCTGGCGATGCGATTGGTTGTACATCCGAAAGTTTTGAAACCGAAATTATAGTTCCGGCATGCTCCCAATTATCCAGTCCTTTTAATGGTGAAAATGAGGTGCCACTAGAAAGTAGTATTTCTTGGGAAGAAGTAGAAAAAACTGATGGTTACCGTTTATCGTTAGGAACCTCTCCTGGAGGAACTGACATTGTAAATAATTTGGATATGGGAACTAACACAAATTATACCCCTATTGAAGAATACCCTTTTGATACGCAAATATTTGTAACCATTACACCCTACAATAGTAAAGGCGACGCCATAGAATGTGAAGAACAATCTTTTACAACCGTTATTCCAGAAGATGAAACTAAATATGGCTTTTCTCCAGATGGCGATGGCATTAATGATTACTGGCATATTGACAATATAGAGTACTACCCTGAGAATGTAGTGATGATTTATAATAGATGGGGAGATGCCGTATTTGAAATAAAAAATTACGATAATAATTCTGCCGTTTTCCGTGGCGATGCCAATTTAAAAACCAAAATGGGTGCTGGCCAATTACCAGAAGGAACCTACTTTTTTAATATTCAAGTTGAAGGAGAAACTATTCTAGGAAAAACAAAAGGATACGTAGTAATAAAGCGTTAAACCAATGAAAATAAATAAAACTATTGGCACGCTAGCACTAGGTGTTTTGCTGTCGTTCATATCATACAATTCTCTATTTGGGCAACAAACGCCCACCTTTACAGAGTATAACTATAATCCATTTTTAATAAATTCTGCATATGCAGGTTTAACCCAAAACACAGAAATCTCACTAAGTAATTCTGGTTTTCTAAACTCTATAGAAGGGAGTCCTAAAAGTTTTTCGTTAAGCGGGCATGGGTCTCTTAATCGTAATAAAGTTGGTTTGGGAGCAGGTTTTATCCGAGATCAGATCGGAGTAACTACTTCCACCAATTTCTTTGCTTCGTACTCGTACAAAATATTCTTTGATTTTAAAAGTGACAGACCCTATTGGCAACTTTACGATGCCGGGGTATTGTCTTTTGGTATTACGGCCGGTCTACAGCAATACCAAAATAACTTAACCCAATTAGGAATTGTTGGCGACCCCAACTTTGCACAAGATATAAGCGCTTCTATACCCACTATTGGTTTAGGTTTTTTATTTAATCACGCTTCATTTTATGTAGGGTTTTCTACACCTAATATTTTAGGTGATGCTTTAGCTTCAGATGATACCTTAAACCTAAACAGCCCCTATTACGGGTATTTTGGATATCGATTCTTTAACAATCGTTTTCAGGATTTAATGATAAAACCAAACCTTCTTCTAAAATACGAAGATGGTGCGCCCTTACAAGCAGATATTAATGTAGCTGTGAGCTTTAGAAATAAATTTGAAATAGGCACTGGTTATAGATCCAATAATTCCATAAACTTTTTAGCAGGTATTTATGTCTTTGATAATGTAAGAGCAATTTACAATTACAATTTAGCAACTAATGATTCTTCACTGGGGAACACTCACGGACTTATACTTAGCTATCAATTTGGCGATGGTTACGCAATAGATTAAATTAGTTACCATGTCTTTGAAAAATATACTAATTGGCTTTGTAGTTTTTATATTTCTAATTGCAGGTATCATTTATTTAGCTTTTAGGACAAAGACTAAAGATTTATCCAAGCAATTTCCCTACAATGAAATTATTGATAAGACCTTAACTACAAAACAGCCTGCTTATATAGCTGCCAATTACGAACATTTCGTTGAAGAACATCCGTACATCATCGAAATGGATACAACCCATTTTTACGGAACTATTGATTCAATATATACATTACCAATAGGAACTCCTTTGAAAATTGAAGGTGCAAACGCTTACACAAAACCTGTTAGTGGCTCTACACATCCTATTGTGTTGGGTAGTGTATTTGTAAAAGAACTTGATACAACCGTGAAATTTGAATTTTACTGGGGAGAAAATCCTACTTATGGTCTTTATGAGCATAAAGATAATTATGACATCTACCCTCTAGCCCCTTGGCAAGAAGGTGCATTGCCCTTTAAATATTTTTGGGATGGGAGAACAGAACCTCATGATTGGGAAACATGGGATTTACCGTTAGAAAATTGATTTAGTCTGACACGAGAAACTATCAAAAAAGACAAAACCGATACAAATATCGGTTTTAAGGCATCTTCTTTACTCGGTTGAACAAGTAAATTGCTCTGCAAAGATGTGGTTTTTGAAACTCCCAAAGGTTATCACAATATTATGGTATCGTTATTATAGTAAACTATCTCGGGGCATTTAATCTCGATTATCGAGTAAATTATTTAATCATCCCTAAATTGACCACTTCTTGTTCTGTTAAGTAGCGCCAATGACCTCTTGGTAAATCTTTTTTGGTAAGACCTGCATACACCACACGGTCTAATTTTACAATTTCGTAGCCCAGTGTTTCAAAAATACGTTGTACAATATTGGTACGGGTACTAAAAATCTCCATACCTACCTGGTTCTTAGGTGCTTTATCAACAAAGCTAACATCTTGTACCTTAATTACTTTTTCTTCTACAAGTAAACCATCTTGAATTTTCTTCAAATCGGCACTACGTAAAGGCTTGTTCAATTCGATATGAAATATCTTTCTCAGTCCGTTTTTAGGACTGTTCAAACGCTTTGTTAAATCCCCATCATTGGTAAACAACAAAAGTCCTGTTGTATCTTTACTCAATTTTCCTACAGGCTTAAGCTCGGTTTTTGTCGCCTTAGAAATTAAACCAATAGCGGTACGTCTACCTTGCTCGTTACGAGCCGCAGTTGTAAAATCTTTTGGCTTGTTCAGTAAAACGTATTCCTTTTTTATCGGATTCAATAAACGGCCATCAAATTTAACCTCATCGGTAAGTTTTACTTTGTAACCCATTTCAATTACGGGTTTTCCGTTTACGGTAACACTACCTGCGGAAATATAAATATCAGCTTCTCTACGAGAACATACACCAGAGTTGGCCACATACTTGTTCAATCGAATCAAGTTAGGATCTGACGGTTTCTTAGGTTCTTGTTCTGTTTTCTTTCGTATTGGCGAATTACCACGCGCATAACTCTTCTTACGAAAAGTACCACCTTGTCTGCCTGAAGCTCTCTTATCATTGTTGGAATCTGATCTGCCCATATCTAAAAATTTATGCAAAGGTAGGTTTAATCTTTGAACTCTACGGTAGATTGACGCTCCCTATTTACGCTAAGCTTCGTAATATCAGGTCTTGAGTAGTGTCCGACAGGATCAAAATTCTGGCGTTCTTCGTAAACCCTGTTAAAATCTAGGTCTTGATACAACAACCCTTCTTTATCTACCGCAGGCTCAAGCAACCATTCGCCATCAGGGCCAGCTACACACGAGCCACCATTCGCCATAACCTCTGGTGCCTTTTTCAAAATTTCGGCTAAATGAGGCGTGCTTTTAGGAAAATCCTTTCTTTTCATTAATGAAGAAACAGAGATTACAAAGCTGCGAGATTCTCGTGCTATAAAACGGGTAATATCTTTTGTGTTATGATCACTTCCAGGCCATACCGCAATGTGTAAATTCTCTCCTAAACCATAAAGTGCTGTTCGCGGTAAAGGCATCCAATTCTCCCAACAGTTGAGTCCGCCAACGGTAAATTGTTTCAATGGATGTACTTGAAGTCCATTACCATCACCGGGAGACCATGTCAAACGCTCATCATAAGTGGGTTGTAGTTTACGGTGCACGGATTTAATTTTACCCTCTGCATCAATATACACCAAAGAACAATACAAGCTATGCCCTCCCCTATTCTGAGCTCTTTCTATAATGCCCAAATAAATGGCAATCTTGTTTTCCTTTGCCAACATACACACGGAGTCCAATTCCCCTATTTCAATTTGAATTGAATTACGGGCATAATGGGCATGTAATTCTTTATTCACCTTAGTATCCCAGGCCGCACCATCCGTCAATGCCAACCAAAATGGATAACCAGGCAGAAGAGCTTCTCCAAAAACAACAAGCTCTGCCTTTTCTCGGGCAGCTTCCTGAATGGTTAATTCTATTTTCTCAAGTGTTGCCTTTTTATCCAACCACACGGGTGAAATTTGAGCTAGAGCTACTTTCAATATATTTTCCATTATAAAATTCTATTTAAAACAAGGTCAACATCTATCAGTAGAATGCTAAAAACACCCACAATAATAATGAGTTTAAGAATATTGTGTAACCAAACGTAGTCTCTCTTAGATTTAGATTTAACCAGTAAAAACAAAAATAAAATGAGGAGAACCACAGAGACCATAAAATAATAATTCATGTAACCCACATCAAACGTGAGTATCAATAATAACGAGGGGATCAGCGTTAACAGAATCAATATTGAAATGAAAATTTTAGAAACTTTACCTCCCCATAAAATTGGTATGGTCTTATAATTCTGAGCTAAATCTCCTTTTAAGTTTTCGAGGTCTTTTATCATCTCACGTGCCAGAATAAGCAAAAACAGGAACATGGCGTGAACGAAAATGACATGTTCAAAGTTCTTGTAATAGACAAACACCGCAAAGAATGGGGCAATAGCTAAAGTTGCGGAGACAAAATTCCCAACAAACGGAAGTCGCTTCAATTTATGTGAATAAATCCAAATACCAAAAATATAGGCCGAAAAGAAAAATACCGCCTTAAAGGAAACATAGCTTGCCGCTATAACCGCTAAAAAATTAAGAATGAAATAGGTAGTAAGCTTAAATTGCTGCCCCACGAACCGATCAATCATGCTCTTTCTTGGCTTATTAATCAAGTCTTTTTCTGCATCATAAAAATTATTGATGATATACCCACTTGCAATTACCAATGCCGAGGATACAACAATAATAAAAAGATTTAAATCAAAAACTACCTCTCGGACACGCAGTTGATGCGCCAAAATATAAATTGACGCTAGATATTGCGCCAGAACAACCATAAGAATATTGTACCCGCGAACAACAGAAAACAGACTGAATACCTTTAATAGTAAAAGTCTATTTTTTCTACCTAGCATGTATGTTGATTTTTAGAAGTTGTAAACCACTTCTAAATTGTAGCCCTTTAATGCTTTTTTGGCCTTATCTAAATCTTCTGCAAAACCTAGAATATAACCTCCACCACCAGAACCACAAAGTTTTAGATAGTAATCGTTAGTTTCGATACCTTTTTTCCATAAGTCATGGAATTTTGCCGGTATCATGGGTTTGAAGTTATCTAATACCACATGAGATAATTGCTTCAAGTTACCAAAAAGTGATTTTACATTACCGCTTACAAAATCTTCTACACAAGCATCTGTATGTTTTATAAACTGGTCCTTAAGCATATTACGGAAACCCTCTTGCTTCATCTTTTCCATAAAAATCTGAACCATTGGTGCTGTCTCTCCTGTAGAACCACTATCTAATAAGAATACGGCACCTTTACCTTCCGAATTTTGGGTAGGTATACTGGTCGACTCTATATTATCTTGTGAATTAATAAGAATAGGAATACTTAAATAACTGTTCAATGGATCAAGCCCAGATGACTTACCATGAAAGAAAGACTCCATCTTACCAAAAATTGCTTTCAGCTTCAACAATTTTTCTCTGGTAAGATTTTCAAGAACCGTGATTTTGTCCTGCGCATATTTGTCGTAAATAGCCGCTACAAGCGCACCACTGCTACCTACACCATAACCTTGCGGAATAGAACTATCAAAGTACATACCTCCAGAAACGTCTGCTTTTAAAGCTTCAAAATCAAAAGAAACCAAATCAGGACTGTTTTTATGTATCATCTCTAGATAACCTACATATTCACGAAGGCTAGTATTGGATTTCTTAGCTGTTTCAGACGGATTTTCATCGGTCTTCAAAGCTCCCTTAAAAAAGTTATAGGGAATAGAGAGTCCTTTAGAATCTTTGATGATGCCATATTCTCCGAAGAGAAGTATTTTTGAATAAAATAATGGTCCTTTCATTATATAGTTGGTTAGCTACGGCACAAAAATACGAAATATACTCTTGATGATTCTATAATTCTGCCCCACAACACGATTAACGCTACAATTTTATCCGTCAAAACCCATATTCAAGTCTTAATAAGTCGGATTTTAGAAATAAATCTTATCCAACTCTAGCCCAACTCATTATCGGTTCTACTTAGATAGATGCTGTATATACGTTTTACGATGCACTACGGATCAAAACGGCATGTATTTCTTAGAAAAAGAACGACCTATATTCTAATTAATTATGAAATTGCTAGTTTATTTTTCGCGCACCGTTTCCTATAAAATCATGGATAAACTGTCTATTTTGGCAAAAACTCGCCAAGTCATCTTTAATAAACTGTTGCACCTGAGCTTTTTCATTTTCAGGATAAAGTACATGAACATTAGCTCCAGCATCTAGGGTAAAGCATACATGAGTTTTTGAACTTTCACGGAATGCCCATATTTTATTAATGATTTCAAGTGTGTTGGGTTTCATTAAAATGAAATACGGCTGACTCGTCATCATCATAGCATGTAATGTCAATGCCTCACTCTCTACAATAGCAATAAAATTCTTTATATCTCCAGAAGCAAAAATCGATTCCAGTTTAGAAAGGTTTTCATGTGCTTGAGAAAAGCGCTGCTGCGCAAATGGGTGCCCATGCATTAAATCATGCCCTACTGTACTACTTACTTGCTTTTGTCCTTTGTCCACCAACAAAATGGTATCACAGTAATTTTGAAAAACAGGGTGTACTTTATGAGGATATTCTATTCCGAATAAATTTGAACTGCCTTTAATTCCTGCATGTTCTCCCCACTGCACCAAACTACCTTTTATACTTCTCGCAGCACTACCCGACCCTAACCGCGCTAAAAAGGAAGCCTTTTGGTTGAAAAATTCCACAGTCATATCCGGATTTAAGCTCTTTTCGATATCCATCAAACAAAGTGCTAGTGCGCTCATACCGGAAGCAGACGAAGCTATACCACTACTATGCGGAAAAGAATTAGATGTTTCAATCTCAAAATGATACTCCCTTAAAAACGGAAGGTACTCGTACACCCGCTTAAAGAAAGTATTGATTTTTGGTTTGAATCCCTCTTCTTTCTTCCCTTCCAAAGAAACCTCAAAAGAAAATGCTTTACTTTCCTTCTCTAATTTGGAATAGGTAAGCGTTGTGACCGTAGCACATTCGTTCAAAGTAAAACTAATAGACGGGTTTGCAGGAATCTGATTTGCTTTCTTCCCCCAATATTTCACCAAGGCTATATTACTGGGTGATTTGTAGGTTGTTTTTCCTGACGGAACATCAATCTTATATGGGGAAGGAATAAATTCTTTTTCGGTCATCGAGAAATATTTTGTACAAAGATAGTTTTTACCAAGATTGTGATGGCGCTCAATGGAATAAATCACTATTTTAGGGGTCAACGCATTTCAATTTGAAAAAGAAAGCCCTTTACATCTTCTATGCTGTCTGTATTTGTTTGGCTATTGGCTACCTATCCAGTTTTGCCACACAAAGCTCCGTAAACGATTGGTTCACCACCCTGAACAAACCCAGTTTCAACCCACCTAACTGGCTTTTTGCTCCGGTTTGGACGGTTCTTTATATTATGATGGGTATAGCTGCTGGTATCGTATGGGCAAAAGGGCTTTATCACCTTTGGGTGCAGACTGCGCTCTATCATTTTGGTTTTCAATTGATGCTCAATGCCGCCTGGAGCATTGTTTTCTTCGGATTAAAAGAACCTTTCTATGCGCTGCTAGTGATTATAGCCTTGCTTGTTGTTCTTTCTATAACCATTAAATGGTTCAAGGTAGTTAGTAAACCGGCAGCATGGCTTTTGACGCCCTATTTCCTATGGGTTTGTTTTGCCACGGTTTTAAACTATAAACTCTGGGAACTAAACTAATAAAATTCTAAGAAGATAGGTCAAGTAATTTAATCATCGTAGCATAATTGCGCGTACTGGCCTCTACTTTTAGCTTTCGCTCTACCAAATTATTGTTCAGTTTCGCTTTTCCGTAGCCTGTTTTACAAAGTAAATAGACGCAATTGGTAGTGATTTCAAACTCCTCATTCACATACACTTCTGAAGCGAATGCTTCTATCCATTCTTTTTTCGGTGGATTTTTCAAAAGCACAAAATATACCTGTTTTTGGGCAATTGCCTCCTCATCTGTATATGGATTGCTTTTGAATGTAATCTCAAAGTCTGTTCTGGTTTTAACCAAAACAGGCACTTCAAAACCAAAAGTAAATTTAATTTTATCTGCAATTAAAGTTTCTAATGCAGCTGTGCTATCTGCCTCACTTTCAAAAACTACATTACCGCTTTGAATATAGGTTTTCACGTTTATGAACCCCATGTTCGTTAACATAGACCGTAATTCTGCCATGGGCACTTTCTTTTGCCCACTCACATTAATTCCTCTTAAAAGAGCGATATATTTTATCATTCAAAAGCTATTAACTAAGGCTTTCGCGGCAATATAACCACCCGTCCAAGCATTTTGAAAATTAAACCCTCCTGTGATGGCATCTATATTAATGACCT
This sequence comes from Zobellia roscoffensis, assembly GCF_015330165.1. Taxonomy (NCBI): domain Bacteria; kingdom Pseudomonadati; phylum Bacteroidota; class Flavobacteriia; order Flavobacteriales; family Flavobacteriaceae; genus Zobellia; species Zobellia roscoffensis. The sequence goes on along the minus strand of NZ_JADDXT010000002.1, from coordinate 2,019,755 downwards.
CACCAGCAAAGTACATTCCAGGTAGTTTTTTACTTTCGTACGTTTTAAAATTTACTTCTTTCAAGTCAATGCCACCAGCGGTAACAAATTCTTCTTTGAAGGTGCTTTTCCCTTCTATTTTTAGCTCACATTCAGTAAGTTGCCGTGCTAATTTTTCCATTTGAACCTTGGTCACCTCAGCCCATTTATCGGTTTCCGCAATACCTGATGCTCTGACCAGGTTTGTCCATAAGCGCCGTGGTACTTCTACAGCTTTGGTTCGTAAAACTGTTTTCTTTGCTTCAACATCCTTAATTTCAGAAAGCAAACCCATTAGACCGTCAAAATTATACTCCGGCAACCAGTTCACACGTATTTTAAACCGGTATTCCATTCCACTTAACAAGCGTGCACCCCAAGCCGATAATTTTAAAATAGCAGGACCACTCAAACCCCAATGGGTTATCAATAACGGTCCATCAGAAGTTAACAGAGCCGATTTAGTATTCTTACTTTTTAACTGCGTGGTAACTTTTGATTGGTACAACTTATTCTCAAATACTTCAACTTGCGCCATTGTACTTACCCCTGGAATACCAGAAATTCGTTCGTCCTTACAATTAAAGGTAAACAGAGAAGGTACTGCTGGTACAATAGTATGACCTAATTTTTCTAAAAGCTTCCATATTTTAGGATTGCTTCCAGTAGCCACGACCAATTTTTGGCACTTGTAGCTATGTTTTATCGTGGTGATTTTCCATCCCTCAGCATTGTCCTCCGACTGAACTTTTTCAATTTTGGAAACTGCACTATGCTTCAGTATTTTTATGCCCAAACGTTCTGCTTCGTTTAAAAAGCAATCGATAATAGTTTGTGAAGAATCCGATTCAGGAAACATACGCCCATCAGACTCTATTTTTAGTGTTATACCCCTCTCCTCAAAAAAACCGACCGTATCACCGCTACAATACGTGTGAAAAGGACCTAAAAGCTCTTTTTCTCCTCTAGGATAGTTTTTAGTTAGTTCACGAGGGTCAAATTCTGCATGGGTAACATTACAACGTCCCCCACCAGATACTTTTACTTTGCCTAGCACGTCTTTACCACGTTCTAGAATTGCTATTTTAAGATGGGGTTTTGCCTCTGCAATATGAATTGCTGTATAAAACCCGGCCGCACCACCACCTATAACTATAACATCAAACATTAATTTACGCGTTCAGGATAATTGGTAATGATACCGTCTACGCCAAAGCGTTTCATTTGTAGAATATCTTGAGGCTCATTTACCGTCCAAGGAAAAATTTTGAAACCCGCTTCTTTTATTTTTACGTTATTCTCCGCAGTAAGTTGTTTGAAACTAGGATTGATTGCTTCGGCATTTAACTCTTTTCCGACTTCAAGAGCATCAAGGGGATTCTCACCGATCAGAATGGCAATCCTCACCTCTGAATTGGCTTTTCGAATATCCCGCAACTCATCCCACTCAAAACTGGAAATTATAAAATCGTTGAGCCTCCATTTTCCGGAGTTCACTTCCGCCTCTATCATTCTATTTACGTCAGTTGCCGTATTTCTGCCCTTCAACTCAATGTTAAGTTCGGTTTTTCCGCCCATCACATCCAACACCTCTTGAAGTGTTGGTATTTGATGTCCGCCTTCGACCTTCAATGCTTTTAATTCGGCCAAAGTATAATTTTCTATTTCACCTTTTCCATCGGTCAGGCGTTCTACCGTGTCATCATGAAAAACAACGATTTCTCCGCTTTTTATTTTGAAAACGTCTATTTCAAGCATATCCACACCCATTTCCATAGCCTTTTCGATAGAGGCAATAGTATTTTCGGTTTCATGGCCCATTGCTCCCCGATGACCAATAACAAGCGGTTTCTTATTTTCCATACAACTCGATACAACTAAAACGCAAAAGATAAACAGAATGGATAATTTGTTCATTAGATTCTATTTTACACTGAAAACAAAGGATTCTAAAGGATTGATATCAATACGAACCTGAGCGGAACCATTTTCAACTTTCAAAGTCTTTTCTACTCCGTAAAGTGCATCGGTAATGGTATGATTCCCGTCAGACAATTGCCATTCTTGAACGATATTTTCAGGAAGTTTTAATTCAAAACCGAACCAATCGTTAGCATCAAAATTAGAGATGACGATTAGTTTCTCATTATCCGACCAACGTACATACGAAAGCACATGGTGATTGTAATATTCCGCATGGTCCCTATTATAAAAATGAATATCTTGGTATGCACCCATTAATGCACTACTATTGACCGTAAAATTCAACAATCGCCGATAAAAATCGCGTAAGTCGGCTTCATCTTCGGAAAGCTGCCCCCCATCAAACTTTTTATTATTTACCCAACGCTGATGGTGCGGAACACCGATATAATCAAAAATTGATGTTCTTGTAGAACTGCCGAAACCCGCATTTTCTGCAGCAGGCTCACCCACTTCTTGCCCAAAATAAATCATTAATGGCGCCGTAGTCATAGTAGCCGAAACCACCATTGCCGGTTTACCCTTGTTAGCATCTCCTGCAAAATCAGGCGAGGCAATACGCTGCTCATCATGGTTTTCCAAGAAATGTAACAAATGATGTTCAATATCTTGCGTACCATTTTTGATTACTGGTATATGGTCCGTCCACCCATCGCCCTGCATGATGCTTTTTAAAGAATCGTACATTTCTACTTTATCGTAGAGATAGTCCATTTTGCCCTTAAAAATATAATTGCGGTACTCATACGGGTTATAAACCTCGGCCATTAAAAAGGTATCGGGATTTTTCATTTTAATGTTGGAGTTCATATAACTCCAAAACTCCACCGGAACCATTTCAGCCATATCATACCGGAAGCCATCTACACCCATTTCCGTCCAATACAGGGCAATATCTTTAAATTTCACCCAAGAATCTGGCACAGATCGTTCGTTCCAAAATTCAAAATGGGTTTTATGATCTTTTCCACCAAAATCATCTGGAAGTACATCAAAGTCATAATGACCATCTGGGCGTACTCCATAATTTATTTTTACGGTTTCATACCAATCATTGAAATCAGGTTTAGCTAAACGTGAGCCATTACCCGTCCATTTTGCAGGGTTTTCGGAGAATTTATGGTCTACACCCTCATGTTTCTCGCCTCCTAAGGGTACATAACCATCTCTCCATTCAGGAACTTGAAAAGGAGTACCGGGAATGTAATAGAAATTATTATCACGATGGTATTCAACAGACGTATCATCGGAAGCTCCAAAAGGCTCTTTACCTTTAGGTGTAGCACCGCCTTCATACTTGCGTGCCACATGATTGGGAACGATATCAATAATAACTTTAAGCCCTTCTTTATGCGTACGGCTAATTAAGTTTTGAAACTCTTTAAGACGGTTTTCTGGATTTTTGGCCAAATCAGGATTCACACTGTAATAATCCTTAACGGCATAGGGAGAACCTGCTCTACCTTTAACCACATCTGGATCATCATTAGAAATTCCGTGTGCCGTATAATCATTGATTACAGCATGATGTGGGACACCTGTATACCAAATATGAGTAACACCCAATTTTTTGATTTCTTGGAGTGCCTTTTTGGTGAAGTCAGTAAACTTACCTACACCGTTATCCTCAATAGTACCCCATGGTTTATTCGTGGTATTAGTGTTACCGAACAATCTTGTGAATACATGATATACAACCTGTTTTTTATTTTCTGCCATAAACTTATACTACCTTAACCGTATTTGGTTGTAAAACGATTCGCTCTCCTTTCAAACGGATTGACATATCTTCTTGACCAGTCAACAACAATTCAGTGCTATCTTTTTTAACCGTCACTTTTAAAATTCGGTCTCTAAAGTTAATTTTAAAGGAATACGCTTCCCATTGCTCCGGTATTTTAGGCTCAAATGAAAGTTTATCATCCACGACCCTCATTCCTCCAAAACCTTCTACAATACTCATCCAAGTACCCGCCATAGAAGTAATGTGTAGACCTTCTTCAACTTCCTTATTATAATCATCCAAATCTAACCGAGATGTTCTAAGGTAAAATGTATACGCCTGTTGCATTCGATTCAATTTTGCCGCTTGTATGCTATGTACACATGGTGAAAGCGATGATTCATGCACCGTAAATGGTTCATAAAAGTCAAAATGCTTCTCTAGTTCTTCCTCAGAGAAATGATCTTCAAAGAAATAAAACCCTTGAAGTACATCTGCCTGTTTAATGTATGGAGAGCGCAAAATACGGTCCCAGCTCCACTTTTGGTTAATGGGTCTTTGGGCTTTAGGAAGATCGCTAACCGTAATTAGCTCTTTATCTAAAAAGCCATCTTGCTGTAAAAAGACCTTTTTATCTTCCGAATATGGAAAATACATGTTATTCGCAACCTTTTCCCATTGTGAAACCTCGTTATCCGTCAACTTAGTTTTACCAATGACACGAAGGTAGTCTTCATTGTAACCATCATCAACTTTCTGTAGTTGCTCTACTGCAAAATCAATACACCATTTAGCCAAATAGTTGGTATACCAGTTATTATTAACGTTGTTCTCATACTCATTAGGACCCGTTACACCCAAAATGACATACTTATTTTTATCGGCTGAGAAACTTGCTCTTTGGTGCCAGAAACGTGCGATACCAATTAAGACCTCAAGTCCCATTTCTGGGATATAGGAATAATCGCCCGTAAATCTGTAATAGTTAAATATAGCAAAAGCAATTGCTCCGTTACGGTGAATCTCCTCAAAAGTAATTTCCCATTCGTTGTGGCATTCTTCACCGTTCATGGTAACCATAGGATAAAGAGCCGCTCCGTTAGAAAAACCTAATTTTTGAGCATTTTCAATTGCTTTATCTAGATGGTTATATCTATATTTCAACAAGCTACGCGCTACATTTTGGTCTTTGGTTGCCATGTAGAATGGTATGCAATATGCCTCTGTGTCCCAATAGGTACTACCGCCGTATTTTTCACCGGTGAATCCTTTAGGGCCAATATTTAATCTGGAATCCTTACCTAAATAGGTCTGATTCAATTGAAATATATTAAACCGAATTCCTTGCTGTGCTTTTACATCACCTTGAATAGTGATATCACTCATCTCCCAAATTTTGGCCCAAGCCTGTTTTTGTTTATCCAATAGGGCATCAAAACCAAAATCAACCGCTTTTTTCAAAGCTTTCGTTGAAGCTTCTACCAATGCTTTATGGTTTCTAGCAACCGTGTATCCACCAAATTTATGAAGCGCTACAGTTTCACCCTGCTTTACAGTTTGAACATACTCGTGAGCGATGCGTAATTCATCTTTTTGCTCCGTTGGGTTATTTTCTATGACTTTCCCATCAACAAACAACCTGCTTTCCATAAAAGTGCAGGTTTCGAAATTGGTTTTCATGGTGTGCGCTTCAATAAACGCTTTATTACCTTCTGAAGTAACCGAAGTGGTATTCCAAAATTTATCGTCCCAGTTAGAATCTTCATTAGTAATACCACTATCTAGATAGGGCACAAACTTGATTTCAACATCGCCATTCTCAGGTATAATTTCATAATTAATAGCACCAACCTCATCCAAGTCAATGGATAAAAAACGAGTGACTTTCACTGAAATTTTTACATCATTTGGTAGAACAGCCTTAAATTGACGTTTATACCAACCCTCTTTCATGTTCAACTCTCTACTGAAACCTATCACCTTTTTACAGGTGTTTAAATCCAGAGGCTCCCCGTTTACAAAAACCTCAACACCAATCCAATTGGGCGCATTCAAAACTTTAGCAAAATATTCAGGGTAGCCATTTTTCCACCAGCCCACACGGGTTTTATCGGGATAGTAAACTCCTGCTATATAGCTTCCTTGAAAGGTATCTCCTGTATAGTTTTCTTCAAAATTAGCCCGTTGCCCCATGGCTCCATTACCAATACTGAAAATACTTTCGGAAGATTTAACTAATTCCTTATCAAAACCCTCTTCAATTATTGACCAAGGATCGGCTTTTATATACTCTTGCATTTCGTTTAAAATTTAGGGGTGAAAAGAGAATGAACTTACGCTTCTGGTGACATTAAACTTTTCAAAAAATCAAGACTCATCTCTGTAAAGTCATTGAAATTATGATCTGCTTCAGAAAGAATTTGGGCATCACCTATACCAATACTTACCATATTAGCATTGTTTGCCGCTTGTATTCCTGCCACGGCATCCTCAAAAACAATACATTTCTCAGGTGATGTTTCTAACTTATTGGCCGCAATCAGAAAGACTTCTGGATCGGGCTTTGCTTTTGTTACATCGTTACCATCTACAATGGCATCAAAATAAGACAATAGTTTTACTTTTTCCAAAATAGGACGAGCATTTTTGCTTGCCGAGCCCAAAGCAATAGGAATATTGTTTTCCTTTAGAAAATCCAGAACCTTAGGTACATCCGGCAGAATTTCAGATTCGTTCATCTTTTCTATGTACTCAAGATAGTCCTCGTTCTTTTCTATCATATATTTATTGAACTCTTCTTGAGTTGCCGTGACACCTCCTATATCAAGAAGAATTTCTAAACATCGTTTGCGACTTACACCCTTAAAAAGTTCATTCTGTTCTTTTGTAAATTCAAAACCCAGTTCATTGGCAAGTTTCTTCCAAGCCAGGTAATGGTATTTAGCGGTATCTACAATAACGCCGTCAAGATCAAATATAAATGCTGATGTACTCATGTAATTTAAATTATTAATATTTTTAATCGTTTAGAATTGAATCTAGCAACATCATCAGACCTTTTACGCAATCTATTTGTTTATAGTTGAACCTCTTTCAATGAGGGTTGCCTCTATGATTTCAGTTCTATAAACTTCTTCTTCATGAAAACCAATTTCATTTTCAAGTTTCTCAATCAACATTTTGGCTGCAATTTGCCCCATTTTGTCACCGTGTTGTGCTATGGTGGTTAATGCAGGGGTTGAATATCGTGATAAAAGCCCGTCAGTAAAACCAATTACCGAGACATCTTCTGGAATCTTAAGTCCCTTCTTTTGGACCGCACCCATAAATAGTACAGCAAAAATCTCATTAACGCACAACACCCCATCAAAACTTTCGTTTTCAACAAAGGTCTCTATATAAGTTTCTTCTATTCCTTTAAAAGGCAAAACTAAGGTTAACTTTTCATCATAAGCTATGTTATGGTCAAGAAGAGCTTTTTTATAACCTTCTGCTCTCTTTTCACTAACATTAAAATAACTTTCAGTAGTGACCAATGCAATTTTCTTCTTGCCCTCGGCCAACATTTTCGCTGTTGCTTCATAGGCAATCTCCTCATCGTTCATCACCACTTTATCGCACTCAATCTCATCAATTACCCGATCAAACAAAACTAAAGGAATCCCCTGTTCCATGACCTCCTTTAAATGACTGAAATTGTTTTTTTGTTGTGTCTCCGCAGATACGGACATTATAAAACCATCAATACTACCATTGGCCAAAAGCTCCATATTGAATACCTCTTTCTCATATGACTCATCTGACACGCACACCACTACATTATAGCCATGTTGGTTGGCATACTTTTCAATACCCCTAAAAACGGTCGTAAAAAAATGATGTACAATATCTGGAATAACTACCCCTATGTTTTTTGTTCTCCTATTTTTTAAGCTTAAGGCTATTTTATTAGGTCTATAATTATAAAGTTTAGCAAAGGCTTTTACCTTTTGTTTGGTATCTGTACTTATCTCGTCACTATCTTTTAACGCTTTTGACACGGTAGAAATAGATACCTCTAATTCTCTTGCTATTTGTTTTAAGGTAATCTTTCGCTTCAAATCTTATTAACTTTTGGTAGTGAAATTAAACTATAATATGGGCAAATGACAACGATCTACTTTTTTTAACAATCTTAACAAATCATTACTGAATTTCATCCATTTTTTAATTCAAATGAAATCTGTATATTTGGAATTACATATCAATTCCCCGTTTTCAACCCTCCTTATTATTTATTTCATATTTATTCGATATATTTTTTATTAGTATCGAATTTTGCGAAAGTTATCAACACGAAACCGTTTTCGTGGTTGTCACTAAGGCAAACTCATGGATATTAACGTCGTTTTTGCATACTTTTAACTTTATCTTATAATTAAACTCAACTTAAAACAAATTATTTATGAAGATTATGCTACTCAAAAACCTGGTTATGGTTGCGGCTTTTTTAGGCTTTGGCATAGCACAGGCACAAGATGTTTCGGGAACTGTTTCCGATGCAAGTGGCCCTTTACCGGGAGCTAGTGTTGTAATAAAAGGCTCGACCACTGGAGCACAAACAGATTTTGATGGAAATTATTCATTAAGCGATGTACCTGAAGGTGCAACCTTAGTCTTTAGTTACATTGGTTTTGCTACCCAAGAAGTACCGGTCAATGGTCAATCTACAATTAACGTAACCTTGCAAGAAGATGCTCAAGCTTTGGACGAGGTTGTTATTATAGGTTATGGTTCTACAACCGTAAAAGATGCTACAGGGTCTGTAGCTTCTGTGACTTCTGAAGATTTTAACAAAGGGGTAATTTCTTCTCCTGAACAATTAATACAAGGTAAAACCGCTGGGGTACAGATTTCTCAAGGAAGTGGAGAGCCTGGATCTGGGGTTTCTATTCGTATTCGAGGAACTTCTTCTGTAAGATCAAACAACAACCCTTTATTTGTTGTTGACGGCGTGCCATTACCTTCTGGGGACACCTCATCAGAAGGCACTAATATTGGTGTTGGTTCTAGCTCAGCAAGAAACCCACTAAGTTTCTTAAATCCTAATGACATTGAAAGCATGAGTGTCCTTAAAGATGCATCTGCTACTGCTATCTACGGATCCAGAGGTGCTAACGGTGTTGTTATTATTACGACCAAGAGCGGAAAAGGTGGTGCCGAAGGCGGAACTTGGGAATTCTCTTCCGATTTAAGTTTTTCGAAACCTGCTGAAGAATATGACTTGCTAAACAGAAGCCAATTTCTTTCTGCAGTTGATGCTTTTGGAGGATCTGCTACTGATTTTGGCAGCGATACGGATTGGCAAGATTTAGTTACACGAAATTCCGCATCAACCAACAATAACTTAGCTTATTCAAGAAATTATGGTTCAGGTAACGTAAGAGCCACTTTCAATTACGGGAAGCAATTTGGAGTTATCAAAAAATCATCTCAAGAACGAATAACTGGTCGATTAAATATTTCTCAAAGATTTTTAGAGGATAAATTAAAACTTGATTTTCAAGGTACAATTTCACGTGTAAATGATGAAGCACCGCCATTAAGTGGTAGTGCTGGTTCTACAGGTGACCTTTTGGGCTCTGCATACTCGGCTAATCCAACTTGGCCTGCTAGTGCAACTTTTAACCCAGGAGACAGAATCAATCCTTTAAACTTATTGGACAGCTGGCAAAGTTTAAACAACACCAACCGTTATTTGGCAAATTTATCTGCTTCATATAATATAACCGATGAATTGACAGCAAAAGCTACAGTTGGTTATGATAAGGCAGAAGCAACACGGGAGGCTTCATTAAGTGCTAATTCGTTCAATGTTTCTAGAGGAGCAGCTGGCAACGGCCGTGGAGCACTAAATGACTTGACCAACGAGAATAGACTCTTTGAATTCACAGTAAACTATAAAAAAGAATTCGAAAATTCAACTTTAGATGTCTTGGGAGGTTTTTCTTACCAAGATTTTAATGTGAGAGGAAGAAATGTTGAAGGGTATGGCTTTGCTTCATCAGACTTGAATATAATGGCTCGTGACTTATCTAGTGCTTCAGACATTTTAGAGTCGAGAATTTCAGGCTCATACCAGCAATATGGATATGCCGAGAATATTGCCGATGGTCTTTTTGTAAACAGACTGTTTCCTACTACGGAGACCGACTTTTTAGGCGAAGCATCTATTCCGGTTAGTTCAGTTTTCGCTGACACATTTGATAACACAGATGAACTTCAATCCTATTTTGCAAGAGTTAACTATACTATAGCTAACAAGTATTTATTTACAGCTACGGTAAGAGCAGATGGTTCCTCTAAGTTTGGAGATAATAACCAGTATGGTATTTTCCCTTCAGGAGCTTTCGCTTGGAAAATTAATGAAGAGGATTTTATTGGTGATGCAGTTTCCACTTTAAAGCTTAGACTAAACTACGGAATAACAGGTAACCAAGATGGCCTTGGCTATGGAAGATTTGTAAGAAGAGAGCGATACTCAACAGCCACAACAACTGGGAATAGTAATATTAACGATGGTGGAGATATCAACGTACCAGGAATTGCCACTGTTGAATTTGCAAACCCAGATTTAAAATGGGAAGAAACTACACAATATGGTGTAGGTCTTGATTTTGGTTTTGCTAATGATCGATTGAACGGAAGTATTGATTTTTACCGTAAAGAGACTAAGGATTTACTTTTAAATATTGAAGCGGCACAACCATCGCCACAGCCAACTTTCTTTCAAAATTTAGATGCTTTAGTACTTAACCAAGGGGTAGAATTTGCATTGAACTACGATTTTGTACAGACCGAGGATTTTAACTGGTCCGCTGGATTCAATGTTGCTTATAACAAGAATGAAATTCAAGATTTTGATGGTGAAATAGCTGCAGGAACTATACGTGGCGCAGGTTTATCCAATGCCTTTTCTCAACGCCTAGCTTCAGGTCAGCCCTTATTTTCTTTCTACTTACGGGAGTTTGTTGGTTTTGACGAAAACGGAAACCCTATTCATGAAGGAGGAAATGATAATCAAAAATTTGTTGGTAAAAGTGCACTACCTGATTTTACTGGTGGTTTTTCAACAAGCTTGAACTACAAAAACTGGGATGCTTCCTTGTACTTTAATGGTCAATTTGGTAATTATATTTATAATAACACCGCTAACGCCTTCTTTACAGGTGGTGCCATAGGCAGTGGAAATAATGTAACCCAAGATGTTGTGGGACTTGCAGGTGAAGAAGGACGTTTTGCAGAAGCTTCTGTTTCAACTAGATTTTTAGAGAAAGGTGATTTCGTAAGACTTCAAAATGCTTCCATTGGGTATAACGTACCTCTTTCTGGAGAAGGCTGTTTTGACACTATGAGACTAAGTTTAAATGCTCAGAATTTGTTCGTTATTACCGACTACAGTGGTCTTGACCCAGAAGTTAGCGTAAGCCCAGCAGGTGCAGATCTATTAAACGGTTTGCCTATAGCAGGTATTGATTACAGTTCTTTTCCTAGACCTAGAACTTTAACTGTCGGTATCAACGTAACTTTTTAAAAAATACAGATATGAAAATATACATAAAAATAACCCCGATATTATTTTCGGCCTTGATGATGACTTTAGCAGTCTCTTGTACCGATCTTGAAATAGAAGAAACAGATTCTTTAATAAGTGAAGATTCGGGATCCACAGGTTTTACTGGCTTAAGTGACCCAGAATCTTCCCTTGGTGACCTTTACAATAAAGTTGGAGGAGATTTTCAGGGCCAAGAAAATATGTACGCACTTTCTGAAGTCGCCACAGACGAACTATTGGTTCCTACTAGAGGAACCGACTGGGGCGATAATGGAATTTGGAGACAACTACATACACATACTTGGACTTCATCTCACCTATACATAAAAAATTCTTGGAACAATTTGAACCAAAATATTTTTAGAGCTACAGAAATCATAGAAAGTAATCCATCAGCTGATGTTATTGCTGAAGCAAAGTTTCTTCGTGCTTTTAATATGTTTTTTGTTGTAGACCTTTTTGGTTCGGTTCCTTTTAGAGGTGTAGACGAAGGCCCAGACGTTAATCCAATGGTAATGACCAGAACGGAAGCTTTTGATTTTATAGAATCAGATATACTTGACGCTTTTCCAAGCCTACCATCTGTAGCGCCCGGTGTTGATAACACTGGTAAAGCTACGCAAGAAGCTGCTAATTTTTTATTGGCAAAGCTTTACCTGAATGCTTCTGTATACAAAGGCACAGGTACTTTTGACGCTGCCGATATGCAAAGAGTCATAGATGCAGTTGATGCCATTGAGGCCAAAGGATTTGCCATACAAGAAGGATACTTTCAAATTTTTGAACCTACGGACGATACCGAAACTATTTGGCATTTAAATAGTGAGGTTGGAGGAAGAATTTGGAATACACTTCACTACAATCAAAATTCACCTGATAATGAAGGTGGTGGATGGAATGGGTTTACGACCCTTTCTGACTTCTACAATAGTTTTGAAGGTGCTCCTAACACCAACTATGTAGGTGATGGTCAAGAAGAGCGAAGAGGTTTTGTTCCTGATGCTACTACCGCCAACAATCAAAACTTGGGTATTGGCTACGGCTTTTTGATAGGTCAACAATATAACGAAGATGGCACTCCTCTTACTAATCGCCAAGGTGCTCCTTTAAACTTTACTAAAGAAATACCAGCATTAGTAGGTAATACCGAAGTAGAAGGAGTACGGGTAATTAAATACCACCCTTTTGACCCTACTGATGATGAAAACCAAAACAACTCATTCAGAAGACATCAAATAATGTTCCGTTATGCAGATGCTCATTTAATGAGAGCAGAAGCTATGATGCGCATGGGCAATGATATTACAGGTGCGGTTAACGAATTAAGACAAAAAAGAACCGATACTCCTGACTTAACATCTGTAGATGAACAAGAGCTTCTAAGTGAAAGAGGACGAGAATTATTCATTGAATACTGGAGAAGAAATGATTTAGTAAGATTTGGGCAATTCACATCTCCTTGGGGCCTTAAAGAAGTTAGTGGAGATCAGAACGCAAACCTGTATCCTATACCGGAAACTGCACTTCTTTCAAACCCTAACCTAGTTCAGAACCCAGGGTACTAAAAATTATAACTTAAGTGTTTAGAACGCCCCGGCCTAATTAGGCTGGGGCATTTTTTTGAAATCTATATACCATAAACTGGGACATAAGCTTTCCTCCGCTAAAAATCCACATTATATATTTTCAATTTTAACATAATCAATTTTTGGATATAATCCATATAAAAGGAATTATTCCATAATTTAGCTATCTCAATTCCTTTAGGATAGTTATGTTAAAAATCCGTTTACATTCAGCCTTTAATATATTTTTTGCCCTCTTAAGAACGGTTACAATCCAACTTGCCTGTTTATTCATAAACTTGGAAACGCCCATCAAACCTAGGCACATATGTATTTAAACTGCCATACATACTATAGCCTACGGTATGGCACTCTAAAGCCAAAAGAGCTTTTGACTTTGGCTGCCCAGAAGAATTGCAAGGTTTTAGCTTTGACAGACATCAATAACACATCTGCTTGCCTAGATTTTGTTCGGATGGCCCCCAATTATGATATAAAACCAGTTCTAGGTATTGACTTTAGAAATGGTGCCGATCAGCAATTTGTTCTTCTTGCAAAAAACAATAAGGGTTATCATAATATGAATTCCTATCTCTCTTCTTTTTTACATAAACCCCATTCAATAATACCTGAAAGGCCCAGATTAATTGATGATAGTTATGTCATTTATCCTTTTGAAAAGGGCAAGGATTATAGTCTAGGTACAAACGAATATTTAGGCGTTTCCCAAAAACAATTAAACAGCCTAAAATTCTCAAAACATATTTTCAACAAAGACCGTTTGGTACTACTACACACGGTGTCCTTTCAAAATAAAAAGGGTTTTAATACACACCGTCTTTTACGTGCCATTGATAATAATACGTTACTAAGCAAACTACCAACAAGCGAGCAAGGTAATGAAACAGACCAATTCTTATCTATTGAGGACATACAGATTATTTATAGTGATTTTCCACGATTGCTAGAAAACACAACACAGCTACTCAATGAGTGTCATATTAAGTTTAATTTCTCGGTAACCAAACCAAAAAACCAACGTACTTACTCTAACAATGAAGCTTTAGATTTCCGATTTCTTAAGAAATTAACGTACCAGGGCCTCTCTTATCGTTACGAAAATGTAGATAAAAAAATCTATTCCCGCATCTCTAAAGAGCTAGCTATTATTAAAGAAAAAGGATTTGTTTCTTATTTTTTAATCAACTGGAAAATATTAAAATACGCCCGTAGCAAAGGCTTTTTTTATGTGGGCCGTGGTAGTGGCGCCAATAGTATTATAGCCTATCTACTGCGCATAACCGATGTAGACCCCGTAGAATTAGACCTATATTTTGAGCGTTTTATTAATCTCTATCGTCAAAATCCGCCTGATTTTGATATTGATTTTTCATGGGCAGATAGAGATGATATTACCCGATTCATGTTTAAACAATTTAAGAATACTGCTCTTATAACCGTTTACAATACGTTTAAATTCAAGGCATCGGTACGCGAATTGGGGAAAGTTTTTGGACTACCAAAATCTGAAATAGATGCTCTTACTAAAGGTAAGTTTAACTTAAATCAGCTCGACAACCTTTCCCAATTGGTTATAAAATACAGCCAATATATACAAGGGTTTCCCAATTATTTAGGTATTCATGCGGGAGGTGTTTTAATATCCGAACAACCAATCCATAGGTATTGCGCCACATTCATGCCGCCCAAAGGTTTTGCCACCACACAGATAGATATGGTAGCCGCCGAAGATATAGGACTGTATAAGTTCGATATTTTAAGTCAGCGCGGATTAGGAAAAATTAAAGATACCGTTGAAATTATAAGAAAGAACCATCCCCTCCAAAAGCCCATAGATATTCATAATATTAAACGGTTCAAAGAGGACAAGCGCATTAAATACCTTTTAAAAAATGCAAAGGCAATAGGTTGTTTTTATGTAGAATCTCCTGCCATGCGAATGTTATTGAAAAAATTACAAGTAGATAATTATTTGGGGTTGGTTGCCGCCAGTTCGGTCATTCGCCCAGGAGTGGCAAAATCCGGAATGATGCGTGAATATATTTTACGCTACCGCCATCCTGAGCGCAGAAAAGACGCACACCCCGTTTTGCTTCATATTATGCCCGAAACTTTTGGGGTTATGGTCTACCAAGAAGATGTTATTAAAGTAGCGCATCACTTTGGAGGTCTGACTCTTGGCGAAGCTGATATGTTACGCCGTGGAATGTCAGGTAAATTTCGCTCACGAGATGAATTCTTAAAAGTAAAGCAACAATTTTTTGATAACTGTAAGGCCAGTGGAAAACCTGATGCCGTAACAGGCGACATTTGGCGACAAATTGAAAGTTTTGCCGGTTATGCTTTTGCCAAAGGTCATTCTGCCTCATATGCCGTAGAAAGTTATCAAAGCTTATTTTTAAAAGCATACTACCCGTTAGAATATATGGTGGCGACACTCAACAACGGTGGCGGATTTTACAGTCGAGAACTTTATGTGCACGAGACTAAAATGCACGGTGGTATTATTCAAGCTCCGTGCATTAACAGAAGTGGTGACCTCACTACTATAACGGGCCGTACTATTTACCTTGGATTTAGTTTTTTACGAAGTTTAGAAAATGAAACCACAGAAAAAATACTTATGGACAGGGCACATTATGGTCCTTATAAAAGTTTGGATGATTTTATTGATAGGCTTTCCATTTCGGTAGAACAACTTGCCATACTCATTAAAATTAATGCATTCCGTTTTACGGGCAGAAACAAAAGAGAACTTCTTTGGAACGCCTATTTACAAACAAGTAAAATTCCGAAAGAAGCACATATTCCTACCTTGTTCTATTCTAAAAAAGTATCGTATAAGACCCCAGAGCTAAAAAGCACCGAATTAGAGAATGCATTTGACGAATATGAACTCTTAGGATTTCCGTTGTGCAATCCATTCAATTTGTTGGCCAACCCTACAAAAAACTCTCTAAGAGCAAATCAATTACTTCATTATAAAAATAGAGTAATTACAATTGAAGGCTATTTGGTAGCCACAAAAAACACGGCAACCTCCAACGGAAAATTAATGCATTTTGGAACTTTTTTAGATAGAAACGGCAATTTTATAGATACGGTTCATTTTCCTCCCATAGCCGCTAAATTCCCGTTTAAAGGAAAAGGCATTTACGCTATCACCGGGAAAGTTACTGAAGAATTTGAATGTGTTACTATTGAGGTCATCAGTATGTACCACCAAGCAATTATTGAAGATCCCAGATATTCCGAAAATCCCAAAAAACCTGCTGTGTAATGCCTAAGGAAAGAGCTATAGTACATATGGATCTGGATACATTTTTTGTATCCTGCGAGCGTTTGTTAGACAGCCGCTTGGATAACAAACCTATTCTAATAGGTGGTGTTTCTGACCGTGGCGTAGTAGCTTCATGCAGTTATGAGGCTCGAAAATTTGGCATTCACTCGGCAATGCCCATGCGTATGGCAAAACAATTGTGTCCAGAAGCCATTGTTTTAAGGGGTAATGCAGCTACGTATAGCAAATTCTCCAATTTAGTTACAGATGTCATAAAAGACAGTGTACCCCTTTATGAAAAAAGCTCGGTAGATGAATTTTATATTGATTTAACAGGAATGGATAAGTTCTTTGGTTGCCACCAAATGGCCATTGAACTAAGGGAAAAAATCATGAACGAAACCGGTTTGCCTATTTCCTTTGGGTTATCCATTAATAAAACCGTTTCAAAAATCGCTACAGGCGAAGCTAAACCTAATAACCAAATTAGAATTTACAAAGGAACGGAGAAACCCTTCTTAGCGCCATTATCTGTTAGAAAAATACCTATGGTTGGTGAGGTTACCTATAAATCCTTATGTGACCTGGGAATAAAAAAAATAGTAACTGTTCAGCAAATGCCTATGCAATTAATGCATAAGGTATTAGGCAAAAATGGACTCACTATTTGGAAAAAAGCCAATGGTATAGATAATAGTCCCGTAATTCAATATCACGAACGGAAATCTATTTCTACAGAACGAACTTTTGATAAAGACACCACGGACATTAAAAAACTAAAAAGTATTATTGTAGCTATGTCCGAGAATTTAGCCTATCAATTACGACGAGGCAATAAACTCACAGCTTGCATTACCTTTAAAATACGCTATTCCGATTTTCAGACCTATACCCAACAGCAAAGAATACCCTACAGTTCATTAGACAGCAGCATACTCCCCGTAGTATTAAACCTCTACGAAAAGCTATACAATAGACGCCTACTGGTTCGGCTGATAGGTGTTCGCTTTAGTCACTTGGTAGAAGGTGGGCACCAGATTAATTTATTCGAAGACAACGAAAAACAAATCCGTTTGAGTTTAGCAATAGACAAAATGCGTGAACGATATGGAGACCGCTCCGTTATTAGTGCTGCCGGAATGGAAGCTAAAAGCATTAGCCGCTGGAACCCGTTTTCAGGTGAACCACCGCCTCTTTTACCTAATAGGAGAAGGTAATCTCTTTAGTTTTATCTAAAAAAAATAACTTTAGAAAACAACGTTAAAAGAAAAAACCTTGCTTGGTCAGCAACCAATGCAAGGCTTTCTTTTTATTTTAAAATTTCTATTTCGCAAAATACACGTAGAGTGCAACTACTATAAAACAGATTGCAATACCTACTTGCTTTACATATTTGTACGGCTCAATAGATACTTGGTTTGTGTATTCCAATTCAAACGGCTTTTCGTTTGGCCATATTTTACCAATAACCAACATGATAGCCGCATTCAACACAAACAAAATAGCCATTACATGTATAAAGTGTGGGTAAGCTTCAGCTTTTATTAGCGCCAATGCATCTGGATCGGTTATACCTGAAACGGCAGCTTCTTCCAAAGCACCATCAACAAACATAGGCTGTAAATAAAACTGACTAAAACAGTACAGCACCACTCCGGCAATAATACCTATTTTAGCCGCAATGGCCGGAACTCGTTTGGTAAGGTACCCTACCACAATTATGGTGAAAATTGGAATGGTATAAATACCGTTCAGCTCTTGCAAATAAGCAAATAGACTACCTGCGTTAGAAATTAACGGCGCAATAAGCATAGCGCCAACCGCCAAAACAATCCCAAAAATCTTTCCGTATTTTACAACCGTTTGCTCGTTAGCTTCCGGGTTAATGTGCTGTTTATAAACATCAAGTCCAAAAAGCGTTACCGAACTATTTAACACACTATTGAACGAACTTAAAATAGCACCAAAAAGTACGGCCACAAAAAAGCCAACTAGGTATTTAGGTAGTACCGCATTTACCAAAGCAGGATATGCTTGGTCAGGCATTTCCAATCCTCCTTTAAAATAATGGAAAGCAATAATACCTGGAAGCACAACAATTAACGGACCTAAAATTTTAATGAAAGAAGCTAGTAACAACCCTTTTTGACCTTCGGCCAAATTCTTTGCCCCCAAGGCCCTTTGAATAATTTGTTGGTTGGTTCCCCAATAAAACAAATTGATAAGCATCATACCAGTAAAAAGGGTAGAAAAAGGTACGCTATTGGTAACCTCTCCCGTAGAATCAAATTTGTCCGGATTGGCTTGATATAGTATATCTAGACCTCCAAAAACACTACCATCACCAATGGCTATCAATCCAAAAATAGGTATCAAAAGACCACCTATCAATAATCCAACCGCGTTTATAGTATCGGAAACCGCTACAGCCTTTAACCCGCCAAATACCGCATAAATAGAGCCAATAATACCAATACCCCAAATACTGAGATTTAAAGCCGTACTATCAGAAACCCCTAACATGGTTGGTAAATCGAACATGGTACTGATTGCCAATGCCCCAGAATAAAGGATTGTAGGCAACAAAACCACTACATAACCAGTAAGAAACAAGACCGATGTTAATGTTTTTGTTGTTACATCATACCTATCTTTTAGAAATTGGGGAACAGTGGTAATTCCTCCCTTTAAATATCTAGGCAACAAGAATATTGCTGTAACAACCATAGCAATTGCGGCTAAGGTTTCCCAAGCCATCACTACAATCCCTTCGGTATAAGATTGCCCATTAAGACCTACTATTTGTTCTGTGGAAAGGTTTGTCAACAACAATGACCCAGCTATAACTCCAGCGGTCAAACTCCTTCCTCCTAAAAAATAACCGTCAGAAGACTGTTCGTCTGTTGTTCGTGTTGCAAAATAAGATATTATGGCTACCAAAGCGGTAAAACCTACAAAAGACAAAATTCCGATCATTATGAATTGGTTTGATATTTTGGCTAAATATATTGGATTATTTACGAAAAACTTAATGATTAGCAGACAATATATGCGATATCACATTTGCCAAAGAAATAAGTTGAAATTTCACAGCCCTGTAATTTTCTAGACCTCTGCGCATTGATTATCTTGCAAGTGATTTTGACCATGAAAAAAGTACTGGGTTTTATTTGGGTTTGGGCACTGTCCTTTTTAATGATTTCCTGCTCAGAAAAAAAGCAAGAAACGCCCACCCTATTTAAAAAAACTTACGCCTCACACACTGGAATATCCTTTACTAATTCGCTCAAAAACACACCGGAACTTAACATCCTCAATTACCTTTATTATTACAATGGAGCTGGAGTAGCTGCAGCAGATTTTAATAATGACGGACTTACAGACCTCTATTTTACGGCAAACGAAGGTGCAGACCATTTTTACCTAAATAAAGGCGACTTCAAATTCAGTGAAATAAGCCAAAAAGCAGGCATTACTAATTCAAAGGGTTGGACCACTGGCATAACCCACGCAGATATCAATAATGACGGGCTTTTAGATATTTACATTAGCAAGGTTAGTAATTATAAGCATTTAAAAGGCTCTAATTTACTCTACATAAATCAAGGTAATAGCGCTAATGGAACTCCTATTTTTAAAGAGGAAGCAAAAAAGTATGGTCTTGATTTTTCAGGCTTTTCTACCCAAGCTTCTTTCTTTGATTATGATTTGGATGGAGACCTTGATATGTTTTTGCTCAACCACTCCGTTCACCCAAATCGCACTTATGGCAAAGGAAGCAAAAGAAAAAAAGTAGACTCCCTATCCGGAGACCGTTTGTACAAAAATGAAAACGGAAAATTTATTGACGTATCTGCTGAAACTAATATTTTTCAAGGTGAAATTGGCTATGGTCTTGGTCTTGGTGTGAGCGATGTTAACAATGACGGTTATCCTGATATTTACGTAGGAAATGATTTCTTTGAAAACGACTATCTATACATCAATCGCAAAGACGGTACGTTTGAAGAAATTATTTCAAAGAACGATAAAAAACTAGGTCACACCACCCACTTCTCCATGGGAAATGATTTGGCTGATATTAATAATGACGGACTTACGGATATTGTTTCCCTAGACATGTTGCCCGAAAATCTAGAGACCTACAAAACTTCTGGTTTGGAATTTTCTTACCCAACTTACCAAAACTATCTGCGAAACGGTTATGCTCCGCAGTACATGCAAAATACCTTGCACTTGAATCTTGGAAATAATAACTTCAGCGAAATTGCACACCTTGCAGCTATTTCAGCAACAGAATGGTCTTGGGGCTCACTTTTAGCGGACTATGACAACGATGGATTAAAGGACCTTTTTGTTTCTAACGGAATTAAAGGTGCCACCAATGATATGGATTTCATAAACTTCATTGCCAATGAAAATATCCAAAAACGCATTGAAGCCGGAATGACGAAGGAAGATTTGGCATTTATTGAGGAAATGCCAAAGAAAAAGGTCCCCAACTATTTTTTTAAAAATCAGGGAGATTTAACCTTCAAGAACGTATCCGATGAATGGTCCGATCAACAGGCCAGTTATAGCAACGGCAGTATTTATGCAGACCTGGACAATGACGGTGATTTGGATATTGTGGTTAACAATGTTGACCAAGAAGCATATGTTTTAGAAAACACAAGCGATTCGAACTTGAAAAATCACTTTCTGAAAATCGATTTTAAAGGGAGTAAAAACAATCTTTTCGGAATTGGCGCAAAGGTTATCGCTTATGGAAAAACAGCTTCAATAAGTGCTGAAAATTTTGTGAGCAGAGGGTACCTATCGGCTGTACCTCCCCAAATACATTTGGGTATTGGCAAAGATTCTCTTTTGGACTCTGTTAAGGTCATATGGCCTAACGGAAAACATCAAACGCTACAGAACGTTTTAACCAATCAAAAAATCACTTTCAGTTTTTCTGATGCAAATGAAAGCTTTGATCGGAAGTTAAAGCAATCTACACCTCTCCTACTTAACAACGCTCCTGATTTCCTTGGGTTTTACCATAAAGACAGTCCAACTCTTGAGTTCAACCGTAGTCCGTTGGTTCCTTTCGCGAACACTAATGAAGGTCCTGAAATTTCGGTGGCCGATGTCAACCTAGACGGTTTAGATGATGTTCTCATTAGTGGGGCAAAGGGGCAAGCCTCCACCTTGTTCGTTCAACAATCACAAGGTAACTTCATACAAGAACAGACTACCCTATTTGAAGAAGATCGTATTAACGAAGATATTTCTCAGGTCTTTTTTGATGCCGACGGCGATGGTGACCAAGATTTAATAATCGTAAGTGGAGGAAATGAATTCCAATCGGGCAAACCATTGCAACCTCGTTTTTACCGAAATGAGAATGGCCAATTCAAAAAAGAAGAAAACCAGTTCAACGAGCTTTATGTAAATGCCTCAAATGTAAGTTCTGTAGATTTTGATAATGATGGAGACACAGATATTCTAATCGCTTCCGACCAGATTCCACATCAATTTGGTTCCACTCCGTCACAATATATTTTTGAAAATGATGGTACCGGAAATTTTGCCGATGTATCAGAAGCCTTTGGCAAAGCTTTTCAAAATATTGGCGCCGTAAAGGACCTTATCTGGAAGGATTTGAACGGCAACGGATTCAAAGACCTCATAGCAGTTGGCCATTGGATGCCTATTTCTATTTTCTACAATGACGGAAAACTATTGCAACTCCAAAATCACCAAAACTTAAAAGAAAGCAATGGTTGGTGGAACACCATAGTTGCCGATGACTTTGACAATGATGGCGATATTGATTTTGTTGCGGGAAACTGGGGTCTAAACAGCAAGTTTAGTGTATCAAAATCAGAACCCATCACTCTTTATAGTACAGATTTTGACCAAAATGGAACCATAGATCCAATTGTAACCCATTTCCAACAACAAACGGAAACTCCATTTTCATCTAAAGATGAACTCGTAAAACAATTACCGTATTTGAACAAGCAATTTCTATCGTATAAAGATTTTGCTAAAGCCTCAGTTTCCGATTTGTTTTCACATGAAAAATTGACAAAATCTGGTCAAAAAAAGGTCTATGAATTGCAAAGTTTATTTTACGAAAACGATGGAGTTGGCAATTTTAAAATAAAAGCACTTCCAACTATTGCACAAGCATCTACAATTCATGATATTGCAGTAGACGACTTTGATAATGATGGCTTTAAAGACCTACTTATAGTTGGCAATACATCCGAAATAAGCACACAATTGGGCAGAATGGATGCCGCGCACGGCATCATTTTACGAAACAACCAAAAAGGAGATTTTGAGTGGCTGAGCAATCAGAAATTCAACATAGAAGGGCCTGCAAGAAGTATTGCCAAGATTAAAGTAAAAAATAAAGAATTCTACATCATTGGCAGAAATAATGACACCCCTGTTTTTCTATCAAAAAAAAGTTATAAATAGTATGCAATCAATAACCAAAATGGTTTTTAAAGCTCCCCTTTGGACAGTTATTTTTATAATGACCCTTCTCGTTTCGTGTAAAAGCGAAACGAAAGAGGATACTGCTGAAACCCAAAAAAAAGAAACACTCTTTAGTATGCTTCCGGCAGAAGAGACAGGCATCGATTTTATCAACGCTGTTCAGAACCAAAAGAATTTCAACATCTTCAAATACCGTAATTTCTATAATGGTGGTGGGGTTGCCATTGGTGATATCAACAATGACGGACTTGCAGACATCTACCTTTCTGCAAATATGGGTCCGAACAAACTATACCTCAATAAAGGCGATTTTAAGTTTGAAGATATTTCCGAGAAGGCAGGAGTTGTAGGGAATAAACCGTGGTCTACAGGTGTTGTCATGGCCGATATTAATGCAGACGGACTCCTAGACATTTACGTGAGCAATGCAGGTAACATGGAAGGCAACAATCATGACAATGACCTATACATTAATAACGGAGACCTTACCTTTTCTGAAAAAGCAAAAGACTATAACCTTGCCGAAACCGGCTTTTCTACTCATGCATCATTTTTTGATTATGATAAAGATGGCGACCTTGATGCCTATATTTTAAACAACAGCAATATTCCTGTTAGCAGTTTGGGTTATGCGGAACAACGCAGTGTTAGAGCACAGGACTGGGAAGGCGTACCACATATTTTTAGAGGTGTGGGCGATATGCTTTTACGCAATGACAATGGTACATTTACAGATGTAAGTGAGGAAGCTGGCATTTACGGAAGCCTTATTGGCTTTGGTCTTGGCGTTATGGTCAGTGACATTAACGGAGACTTGTGGCCTGATATCTACGTTTCTAATGACTTTTATGAACGAGATTACCTTTACATCAACCAAAAAGATGGCACTTTTACAGAGGAAATAAAAGAGTGGACTTCCCACCTGTCACTTTCCGCAATGGGTATTGACATGGCCGATATTAATAATGACGGCAATGCCGATATTTTTATTACGGACATGCTTCCAGAAGGAGACGAACGTGTAAAATCAGTCATGGAATTTGAAGGCTACAATGTTTTCAGATTAAAACAGAGTAAAGATTTTTATCAGCAGTACATTCAAAATACTTTACAACTCAATAATGGCAATGGTTCCTTTTCTGAAATTGCCTACCACAGTGGCGTAGCAAAAACGGACTGGAGTTGGGCCGGACTTTTATTTGATATGGATAATGACGGTCTTCGGGATATTTTCATCACCAATGGAGTAAACCATGACCTAACGGACCTTGATTTTGTAGATTTCTTTGCCAATGAAATCATTCAAAAAATGGCACTAACGGGTAAAAAAGAATCCATAGATTCCATTATCAATAAAATGCCCATTAAACCGCAACCCAATTATGCATACCGAAACAATGGCGATATAACTTTTGACAACGCCGCAGTTGATTGGGGCTTTGAAATCCCCAGTTTATCGAACGGAGCGGCATACGGAGACCTTGATAATGATGGAGACTTAGACCTTGTTGTGAACAATGTAAACATGCAGTCGTTCATATACAAGAACAAAACCAATGAGCTAACGGACAATCACTTTATAAAATTAAAGTTCGTAGGCGAAGGGCAGAATCCGTTTGCTGTAGGCACAAGCATTAAAATGTATTATGATGACCAGGTGGTTTTTCAAGAATTGATTCCCTCACGTGGTTTTCAATCTTCGGTAGATTATGTAATGGATATTGGTCTAGGTGCAACCACAACAGTAGATTCCCTTCGGGTTATTTGGCCAGATGATTACACCCAGAAACTAGAGAATGTTTCTGCAGACCAGCTTTTAACCTTAAAAAGGTCTGAGGCAACCGAGAAATATAGCCTGCCCAAACCATCCAAAATAAAAACACTGCTCACCGAACTGAAAAACGATAAGTTAGCCCCGCACAAAGAAGATGTTTATCAAGACTTTGATTATGAGGGATTAATTTCCAAATCGGTATCACAAGAAGGCCCTGCATTGGCTGTTGGAGATGCAAATGGCGATGGCAATGAAGATATTTTCTTAGGAGGAGCCGATGGGCAACCCGGAGTAGTATATATCCATTCCGGTAATGGCAAGCTTTCTAAAAAGCCATTAAGCTTTGATATTGACTTTGAGGATACCGCTGCTGCATTTTTTGATGCCGATGGCGATGGCGACCAAGACTTGGTGGTGGGTTCGGGCGGAAATCGCATTAATCAAGAAAACACATATAAACCTAGATTATATCTAAATGACGGAAAAGGGAATTTTAGTAAAGCAAAAGATGACCTCCCTTCTGTCTTTAAAAACATTTCAGTTATTTCTCCCTATGATTTTGACCAAGATGGCGATATTGACCTGTTTGTTGGTTCAAGAAGTGTTGTTGGCACCTACGGCATTGATCCCGATCATCTCTTTTTGGAGAATCAAGGTGATGGAAAATTCGTTGATGCCACGGAGCGATTGGCATACGACCTTAAAGATGCAGGCATGGTAACGGATGCTATTTGGGCCGATATTGATGGGGATGGCAAACAGGATCTTGTTACCACATCCGAATGGGGAAGACCCAATATTTACAAAAATTCAGGTAGGCGCTTAAGCCGACTTTCAACAAACCTTGACAGTCTTTACGGGTGGTGGAACACTGCGGAAGCCGTTGACCTTGATGATGATGGCGATATGGATTTGGTGTTAGGAAATCAAGGTACAAACGTACCCTACGAAGCCTCTAAAGAACATCCCATGAAATTATGGATCAATGACTATGATAATAACGGAACGTTGGAGCAGATTACAACTCGAGGGTTTGATGGAAAGGATTATCCTATTCACCAGAAAAAAGAGCTGACCGGACAAATTGTTTCCCTAAAAAAGCAAAGTTTAAAAGCTTCGGAATACGCCAAAAAAACAATTGACGAGCTTTTCCCAAAAGAAATATTTGAGCGCAGTATTGTTAAAGAGGCCAACACCATGTCTTCCGTAATTGCCATTAATGAAGGTGGTGGTAAATTCACTATTAAAAAATTGCCCTCACGTGTTCAACTTTCATGCGTTTGCGGTATTACTTGTGCCGATGTTAATAAAGATGGCAACCTAGATCTGATCATGGCCGGAAATAATTTTGAGTTCAAGCCACAATACTCTCGTTTAGATGCCAGCTATGGCAATGTGCTTTTGGGCGATGGAAACCTAAATTTTAAATGGCAAGATTACGGCACTAGTGGTTTTTTTATAAAAAATGAAGTAAAACACTTGAAACAATTCAAAGATAAAAATGGCAAAAGTTATCTGATTGCAGCTATAAACAATAGCTCTCCAAAAATTTACGCGTTAGATTAATGTTGCTACCTAAAGAATCTCAAAGAAAAAACTTACCGTTCGTGCTTTTCAAACACACATATATATACTTCTACCTCGCACTCTTTACTTTTTCCGGTTGCGGTAAAAAGCAGGGTTCACTTTTTAATAATCCACCTGCCGAAGAGACAGGTATTACCTTTAAAAATACCCTTACAGAAACAGATGACCTTAACATTTTAGACTATCTCTATTTTTATAACGGAGGCGGAGTAGCCATTGGAGATATTGACAATGACGGGCTTCCTGATATTTTCTTCTCGGGTAACCAAGTAAAGAACAAACTCTATAGGAACAAAGGTAATCTACAGTTTGAAGATATTAGTGAAACTGCCGGTATTGAAGGGAACAGCACTTGGAACACAGGTTCCGTAATGGGCGATATAAACGGAGACGGTCTCTTGGATATTTACGTATGCGCCGTGGTGGGCATTAATGGATTCAACGGTTATAACGAACTGTTTCTAAACAACGGCGATGGCACTTTTACGGAAAGTGCCGCTACATACGGACTTGATTTTGATTCGTACAGTTCCAATGCCGCTTTTATTGATTTTGATTTAGATGGTGACTTAGACATCTATCTGTTGAACCATGCCGTACACACCCAAGAGTCTTTTGGAAAAGCAGATTTACGTCTCAAACGTAATTTTCAAACTGGAGACAAACTACTGCGTAATGACGGCAATACATTTACAGATGTAAGTGAAAATGCGGGAATCTATGGCGGTGTAAACGGATACGGTTTAGGACTAGCAGTTTCAGATTTTAACCAAGATGGTTATCCGGATATTTATGTGGGTAATGATTTCCATGAAGATGATTACTACTATTTGAACAATGGCGATGGTACTTTTACCGAAAGTTCAAAACAATTTTTTGGACATACCTCTCGCTTTTCAATGGGTAATGACGTGGCGGATATAAATCATGATGGCTGGCCTGATTTGATTTCCTTGGATATGCTTCCGCAAGATGAAAAAGTTTTGAAATCATCTGAAGGTGATGACAATATACAAACCCAAAAATTGCGTACAGAGCGTTATGGATACGGGTACCAGTTCACTAGAAATATGTTGAACATCAATCAGCAAAACAGCACTTTTTCAGAAACTGCACTTATGAGTGGCGTAGCCGCTACGGACTGGAGCTGGAGTGCCCTTTTTGGTGATTATGACCAAGATGGCGAACAAGATTTGTTCATAGCCAATGGTATCCCTAAACGACCGAACGATTTAGATTTCATCAATTTTGTCAGTAGCGAGCAAATTCAAAGCAAGATGAACAATACCAAGTTAATGGACCAACAAGCTTTGGACAAAATGCCTGCCGGAAAAATCCATAACTACATTTTTAAGGGTTCAGATGATTTAACCTTCAAAGATGAATCTGGCCAATGGATAGCTATAGATACGCTGGTTTCCGGAGCTACCGCCATAGGAGACCTAGACAATGATGGTGACTTGGATCTAGTTACCAACAACCTGAACGGAACCGCTGCGCTCTACGTTAATAAAACAGACAATAAAGCAAACTATCTAAAGCTAAAATTGAAAAACAAAGGCAAAAATACTTTTGGTATTGGCACCAAGGTTTTCTCTTATGCGAAAGGAAAATTGCAATATAAAGAACTGTATACGGTTAGAGGTTTTCAGGCTTCTTCCGAACCTGTGATTCATTTTGGTTATGGAGATATCACACAGGTTGACTCTCTTAAAGTAATCTGGCCAAATGGTACATATCAAACTTTAAAAAATGTAGAAACCAATCAGACTTTGGAGGTAGAAGCCAATAGCAACACTACATTTGACTATACCAGTTTACAGCCAAATAATCAACCACTTTTTGAAAAGGCCGAACATAATTTAGGTATCGATTTTATTCATATCGAGGATAATTATACAGACTTCAACCGTCAAAAATTGATTCCCTATCAGGTCTCAGACCGTGGTCCCGCAACGGCAATAGGAGATTTAAACGGTGATGGCAATAAAGATATTTTCTTTGGTGGATCAAAGTATATCCCCTCACAAGTTTATATCCAGAACGATACGGCGTTTGCTCCGTTTCATATAACCGAAATAACAAAAGATTCTATCAAGGAAGACATAACTGCAATTATTTCCGATTTTAATTCAGACGGTAAAAACGACCTTATTGTTGGAACGGGCGGTGGTGACTTCTATAATAAAATGGAACCGTTATTGGATTCGTACTACATTCAAAACAATACTACGTTTGAAACCTCAAGTCTACCGGAAAGTTTCCAGAATACTTCAGTTCTCGCTCCCTATGATTTTGATGGAGATGGAGACCTTGATCTGTTCGTTGGCGGCCAGACCATTTCAAATGACTTTGGAAAAATTCCTGAATCCGCTCTACTTATAAACGAGAATGGCAGATTTTTGAATAAGAACGACGAAAGTCTGTCTAATTTGGGTATGGTTACCGACGCCATTTGGACCGATTTTGATTCTGACGGCACAGATGACCTCATTGTAATTGGCGAATGGATGTCTCCGGTATTTTTTAAGAATGTAAAAGGAAAACTGAGTAAAATTGATGTTACCCAGAAAAATTTAAATGGACTCTGGCAAACTATTGTTCCTTTTGACATAGACCATGATGGCGATACGGATTACTTGCTTGGCAATTGGGGCAGCAACACGAAGTTCAAAGCGTCTACAGAACATCCTTTGAAAATGTTCTACGGTGATTTTGACAACAACAGACAGACCGAAACCATAACCACTATAGAAAAAGATGGTAAATACTATCCTTTGGAAGGTCTGGACGGGCTTTCCTCTCAACTCGTTTTCCTTAAAAAGAAATTCAATACCTATGCTTCATTTGCGGGTTCCTCTATTGAAGATATTTTTGATAAAGAGGTTTTAAAACAAGCAAAAATACTAGAGGTAAACGAACTTCGTTCTGGCTATTTAAAAAACGAAAATGGTAAATTCAACTTCGTCCCGTTTCAAAATGAGCTACAGGTCTCACCAATTATGGCAATGCTTCCGTATGATTTTAATGGCGATGGAAATGAAGAGGTCTTGGCCGCCGGAAATTATTTTGGTGTTAAACCCTATCACGGCAGATTCGATTCTTTTGGGGGCGCATTGATTAAAGATGAAAATAATGTAATTTTAGGCCCTCAAATTGATTTTGACTTAAGTCAAAAATCAGTGCGCCATCTAAATATCATTGACCTTAAAAGTGAAAAATATCTCTTGGTCACGATCAACAACAATGCTGCAGAGGTTTATCGATTGAAAAGAAAAAAAAATACCAATGAATAAAATTTTTATTGCAATACTATCGCTTGTTTTTGCCATTTCGTGCAAAGCTCCTCAAAAGGAAGAACCTATTATCATTAGTCCTGAAGACCTTAATGCTTCTATAGACGAGGTTACGGAAATTATGATTCACGATATATTCTCTCCTCCGGTAGCGAGTAGAATATTTGCTTATCCAAACGTAGCGGCTTATGAAATAATGGCCATGTCTAACGATAATTACAACCCTTTGGCAGGTCAGTTAAATGGACTTAACCCCATACCTAAACCTGACACTACAAAAACCATCAACTACGATGTGGCAGCAATGGTTGCCCACATGGAACTTAGTAAAAGGTTGATATTCTCCGAAGACCGTATGGAAAGCTTACGCGACAGTCTTTATACAGTTTGGCAAGGCAAAAATCCTGTTTTGTTTACCAATTCTAAAGCATACGGTTTACTAGTAGCAGACCATATTGGTGAATGGATGAAAAGTGATAATTACGCACAAACTCGTACCATGCCAAAATTTACGGTAGATGCGGATGACGAAACACGATGGCAGCCAACACCTCCCGCCTACATGGATGGTATTGAGCCTCATTGGAACAAAATCCGGACTTTTGTAATTGATTCCGCCGCACAGTTTAAGCCTATTCCACCGCCAGCATTTTCACTCGAGAAAGATTCTCCTTTTTTCAAGGAGCTTAAAGAAGTTTATGATATAAGCAATAGAATTACGGAAGAAGGCGATACTTCTGAAGAGATTCAGATTGCCCAGTTTTGGGACTGTAATCCTTATGTTTCGGTAACACGAGGTCATTTAATGTTCGCTACCAAGAAAATTACTCCAGGTGCGCATTGGATGGGTATTGCAAAAATTGCAGCCCGTAAAACTGATAGTGATTTTTCCAAAGCATTATATGCTTACACCAAAGCTTCAGTTGCTATGGCCGATGCTTTTATTAGCTGTTGGGACGAAAAGTACAGAAGTAACCTTATACGTCCCGAAACATTGATTAATCAGCATATTGATGATAGTTGGAAACCGGTTTTGCAAACGCCACCCTTCCCAGAATACACAAGTGGTCATAGCGTGGTTTCAGGTGCTGCCTCCGTAGCATTAACAGATGTTTTTGGGGACAATTTTGCTTTTGATGACGATACTGAAACGCCTTATGGCCTACCGGTCCGTAGTTTTACTTCCTTTAAACAAGCAGCAGACGAAGCTGCTGTTAGCCGCATGTACGGTGGTATTCATTACCGTGCAGCTGTAGAGGTTGGGGTTAAACAAGGTAGAGACTTAGGCAATTTTATAATGGCGAATCTAAACATGCTCAACAACAGCAAAGTCGCTCAAAACTAAGCACAATGCGCAAAAAAATAGGACTAATTCTAGTCGCTCTAGTATTAGTAGCGCTAGTTTGGTATCTCTTTATTAAACCGAATGATTATACAGTCCGGTTTCATACCAAAGCCTCCACCGGAACGGTCAACCAGATTGCGAAATTTTGGGTTAATCAAAATGAAAACGCCTCTTTTGTGACTCAAAAAAACTTGGGCGATTTCACCCATATTCAATCATTGAACGATACTAGCCTAACCTATAATTGGCAGGTAACCATATCAAACGATTCTACCTCTCAAGTAAAAGTCTACATTACGGACCAAGAGAATAGTCTAATTAACAGAATACTGATTCCCTTTTTGGATACTGATTTTAAAAAACGTTCTAAAAACACCGTCAAGGAAGTTTTTGATCTATTGAACAGTCA
Source organism: Zobellia roscoffensis (assembly GCF_015330165.1). Classification (NCBI taxonomy): domain Bacteria; kingdom Pseudomonadati; phylum Bacteroidota; class Flavobacteriia; order Flavobacteriales; family Flavobacteriaceae; genus Zobellia; species Zobellia roscoffensis. The sequence goes on along the minus strand of NZ_JADDXT010000002.1, from coordinate 1,988,668 downwards.
CCTTTCCAACTTTAAAACTACCGTTTTAGGCAAAGCTATTATTCCAGAAAAATATTGCGCCTGTGTTTCCTTAAAAAGTACCCAGCTAGAAAAAGTAAAGGGTATGATGGAGAACTACGCTAAACTAAGTGGCTTTATAGCAAAAAATAACATTGAACTTGATGGACGACCTATGATCGCTATAGAAAAATGGGATGTACAAAAAGACAGTATTACATATAACTTTTGCTTTCCCATTATTAAATCCGATAGTCTTCCGCAAAAAGAAGGTATATTCTACAAACGCATAGAAGAACAAAAAGCCTTAAAGGCCATCTATAACGGAAACTATCTAACCTCGGACCGTGCTTGGTATGCATTACTAGACTACGCTGCCAAGAAGAAACTTACGGTTTCCAAAACGCCTATTGAGGTATTTCATACCAACCCAAATATGGGCGGAAATGAACTGGAATGGAAAGCGGAAATTTTTATGCCTTTACAAGCACAAGAACCCGAATAGGTCTTACCTTTACATTCCATTAAATTTTACCCCAATGAAATTAAAGGCAAAAAATCTTTCGCTTCAAATTGTAGTACTTTTTCTTTTTTACAGCTGTGCCAATCATGGTCAATTAATTTATGTGACCAAACTACCTAAAAGCTTAGAAGAAAACTCTGGAATAGCGGCCTACAATGATAATTCTGCCTGGTTTATTGAGGATAGCGGCAATGACGACATCATTACCAAAGTGGATTACCGAGGCGAAGTTTTAAAGGAACTGAAAGTAAAAAACGGTAAAAACAAGGATTGGGAAGACCTTACCGAAGACAAAAAAGGCAACTTGTATATAGGTGATTTTGGCAACAACAATAGTTCACGAAAAAACCTTGTTATCTACAAATTGCCAAACCCGGAGTATGAAAGCGGTGACCATATTACAGCGGAACAGATAACGTTTAGGTATCCAGAACAAAAAAAATTCCCGCCTAAAAAAAACGAACGCCTTTATGATGCCGAAGCTTTTTTCCACTACAACAATTACCTTTATATTTTTACCAAAAACAGAGCTGACCCTTTTACCGGAGAGTCGTTGGTATACCGTGTACCTGATACAAAAGGAGATTATGAAGCTGAGTTTTTAGGTAAAATAACCCCCTGTAATGATTGGGATACGTGTAGAATCACTTCTGCAGATATCTCACCCGATGGTAAAACTGTGGCTCTATTAAGTACCGGTAAAATCTGGACTATTTCTAATGTTGACTTAGAAGATTTACCCAACAGCACTCTAGAAGAAATTGATTTACTGGTACGCTCTCAACTGGAATCCATCACATTTATAGATAACACAACCCTTTTACTTTCTGATGAGGAAACAAAAACGGATGGTGGGAACCTTTACAAATACGAGTTAAAATAGGTCTGACTTCAATTCTAAAAACCAAAACCTAACCCAAAGGAAAATCGCATACCGTCATGACTATTAAATAAAGCTAAGCGAGCTGTAACAATATCCGCACCGTTAAGGAAAAATCCACCGCCATATGAGGTGTGCCACTCTTTTGAATCCTCATTGGGCAACCACACTCTTCCATAGTCAAACCCTCCGTAGAAACCCATAGACAAAGGCAGGAGCTGTGTTTTTATCTTTCTGAGGCTATAACGGACATCCGTGTTCTGATAATACGACTTTTTACCGGTGAAACGTTGGTTTCTAAAACCTCTTAACCCATCAATACCACCTATGCTCGCCGCCTGATAAAACTCATAATCATCGCCTATATTAAAATGAGCTTTCCATTTTGTTGCCAAGACCAATCTACCGCTCGGCACCAACTTATAATCAAACGCAAGACTTGGCTTAATATACCCAAAAGCCTTTCCGTTCTCCGTACTTCTCTTATAACCGGTTTCTAGCGAAGTGGACATACCCATTGTTGGGAAAGCTGCATTATCCGCATTGCCATAAGAATAGGTGGCATCAACCCCAACAAATCTATTTACCGTTTCCTCTCCATTGGCTTGGTAAAAGGTATTAATGAACCTATTGTCACTTTCTTCAACTTCTATAGATTCATAGGAAACCCCAGCTTTCAACTTGGCTCCCAAGTCGCCTCGCCATACCAAAGCAGGTGCAAATTTTAGGGTTTGCAAACGTACTCGGTTGTAATCCAATCCTAAATCATCATCAATATTCTCTGTACTATTTCCAAAATCAAAAAAGTTAATCGCAAAATTTGGACTTGTAAAACGAGCTCCCAAATGTAAATTCCAATTTTCAAAAATATGGGCAAATTCCCCTCCGTATCCTAATTCAAAACCACTGGTCGCAAAGTAAAACGAAGCATCTACCTTATGTTGTTGCGTAAAAGGGTTCTGCCTGAAGCCGTTGTACGTATAGATGTCACTGATTCCTATTTTAACCCCGTCATCCGGATTAAAACCTATAGTTGGAACTATTTGATTGACCGAATTACGGATTTGCAAAGGCAAATAGTTATTGGTATTGTAATCATCCGTAAGTTTTAATTTAGAACCGCTACGCTCTTCAATTGTATTCTTTTTTGATTTGTAATCATATATAGCGATGTTCCCACCTTCGTCCACACGGTAGATGTCATTATTTTGACCTCCCACCAAGCGCATTTTGATAGCACTTCTGTTATCTCCGTTTACCTCAAAAATATCATCATCATCTAAACCGTAGACCCATACTTCTTTGGTACTTTCCCTATTGAATACTTTACTGAAGTACAACTTATCTTTCTTACCTTTAATATTTCGGTAGACTTTGACCTCGGTTTCTTTGTTGTTTAAGATGTTCACCTCAAACCAATCATCTTTATCCGTTCCTACAACTACCGCATATTTATTTAAAACGCCATAATAAATGCGTGCGGTTTCCTCAATATGGGCTGTTCTGGCCAACAACATCTTTTTTATATCTGCAGCTGTCTTATCCCTTACCTCTATTGGAAAATGCTTGAAGGCTTGATCTATTACCTCAGGAGTTATGTTTTCTCTTATAAACTGAGCCTGTTTTTGCCAATCCTCCAACGTAGTCTCGGTTAAAAGGGCCATATCCAATACATATGTTTTAGGCGAAGAATTAAATCCTTTTACATTTCTTATTTTATCATCAAAACCCTCCATTAAGCGTAATGCAGGTACAATTCTAGTTGCTAGCTTCATAAGCGGACCATCACCATGTTTTGAAAAGACCATATCACGATCCCGTGGTACCGGCTTGTAAATTACCTTTTTTGTTTTTTTATCTTTAAATTCTGCCCATCTCCACTGGTCCACATGACGGTCCCAATCTCCCATAACCATATCAAAAAGGCGAGCCCTTAAGTATAGCTCAGAGTCTACGGAATATTTCTCATCATCACGTAAATCTTCGAGCATGCTGTCCGTACTTTTTAAGTCGTTTGCAAAACCAAAGCTTTCTAAATCGCCATGTCCGTCACCGGTATGTTCTTCAATCATATAAAGCTCATCGCCAAAAGATTGGTTATATCCTTTTAATGCCGGTTGTTTTGGCACATAATACAAAACCGGGTTGGTGTGAAACAGTCCAACTGCATCAGACAATACACCAACTGTAAAAGCCCCGTACGGATGTGATCCGGTATAAAAGTCAAGAAGAAATTTCTCTGTATACGTTCCCTCAAAATCTCCCATCACGTATTGGTCTTGGAATGCCATAGCCTGCAGGTACAATTCAGCATTTTTACGAATGGCCCTCATAACATATTCCTTTCCGCTTTGATGACGTAATCGCAATGATTTTGATTGATGCCCACCTCCCATATGTACCGGTTTAAGGCCTCCCATGAGCGTATCTAAATTCACCGTTGGAACCTTAACCTTGGCATTATAATAATCTCGATAGCGGTCTCCCCATAAGAATTTAAAAAAACCGCTCCTTTCTACTTCATCGTTACTATACACCGAAGCCTCAACACTATCTGCAAATTGTTCCGGATAATTCTCTTCAAAAAATTCCCTGTCCGGAGGTAATACCTGAGATGTAAATAAAAACTCCTCTTCTTTATTTTCATCTACTCCAAAATAACGTACTTGAGAAGAACCATCATTGTAGACCTCAAACGTAGCATAGCCTCTTTGGCCAGTTGAGAATTTACTTCCATTCAACAAACGCGTTGCACCGGTTTTTGCACCTGAACCGCTCACAATCTGTGGTGTATTCTCCTCCACGATATATTGTAGCGTATGTTCATGACCCGATGCCAAAATTACCTTATTGGAATACTGTGCCAAAGTCAACAAGCGTTTTCTCAACTCCGTATACCGCTTGTTCTGCATATCTTCAACAGATGCTCCCGTTGTTCTTCTCAAAACATTTATAAAAGTACCAAGTATTGGAAGCGGCCCAATATTACCTTTAGGGTAGAAATGTGACCTCAATGAAAATTGCCCGCCATGCGTACCATAACTGAACATTGGGTGGTGCGCGGCTATTATAGTAGTGCGCTGCCGGTTATCCTTAATTTCATCCTCCAGTTCTAACCAAAATCTATCGCGGGTCTTGATATCGCATTTATCATTGATATCCGGACGATGGTTCCAATTTGTTAGGTACCATTCTGTATCTATTGCTATTATAACTACTTTATCATTGACTTCAATAGTCTTTATAGGACACCCATCTTCAGGAAAAAAAACCTCGTCACTATCTAAATGTTCTTGAATATAGTCCTGTTCTCGCTTTAAACCTACAAGACCTTCAGTATACCAATCATGGTTACCAGGAATGAAAATGGGTTTTCCTTTAAAATTTTCCAATGTTTTTAATTGGGCGTCAAGGTCATTTTTAGCCTTAATATAGGCTGCAGTAGAATCAATAGGATCAGGAAGACCTGCTGGGTAGATATTATCCCCTAAAAATAGTGCTGTACTATTTTTGTCCGCAGTATCTAATTTATCTTTAAAAATCTTAAGCGCATCATTCATCCCGTTCATAGGAGATAGACCTGCATCCCCTATTAAAAAAAACGTATGTGCAACTTCTTTTGAGGTAACAACATCCTCTTTTCCTGCCTCACTTACATATTTAGTTTTAGAAGTAGCGCAACTTGCCAATAGAGAAACCAGCGCTATTAAAGTAAAATGTTTACGCAATAGAATACCATTCATTCTCAATATTTTGTAATTTGGAACCATAAACAATTTTTCATGCCGGATTTACTATCGAAAACCGAAGAATTTGCAATTAACCTGCTAGTCAAAGATTTAGATACCAACTATTTGTATCATAATCTTAGACATACACAGCGAGTGGTCAAAAGTACTAAAGAATTGCTTGATTTCTATAATTTAAACGCCATTGATAGGGATGCAATAACTCTTGCTGCATGGCTACATGATACAGGCTACACAAAAGGTGTTGAGAATCACGAAGAAAGCAGTTGCGCTATAGCTAGGAAGTTTCTTACTGAGCAAAATTGCGAATCACAGACTATTGAAACTATATGCAGTTTGATCATGGCCACGAAAAGAGGTTATGAGCCACAAAATTTGATGGAAGAAATTATGAGAGATGCAGATGCATCTCACTTGGCACAGTCTAGTTATGATCAAACCTGTGAAATGCTACGGGAGGAACTACGTCTTTTGGGTATCGCCGAAATTTCTCCAAAAGAATGGCGCCGTAGCAATATTAAAATGTTTCAAACGGAGCATCGCTTTTATACGGATTATGCCATTAAGAACTGGCAACAAGGAAAAGATGACAACCTTAAAAAACTAATAAAACAGGATAAGAAACAAAATAAAACACGTAAAAAAGAGGAACTTAAGGTTAAATTAAAAAACCAGAGCCCGGAACGAGGCATACAGACCATGTTCCGTGTTACCATGCGTAATCATTTGAAATTAAGTGACATTGCAGATACAAAGGCGAATATTCTTTTATCTGTAAATGCCATTATTATTTCATTGATGCTTACCAATCTTATTCCAAAATTAGATAACCCATCTAATGATTACTTGGTTATCCCTGCGGGTATTTTTGTTCTTTTTAGTGTTGTGTCCATGATAATGTCTGTCTTGGCAACTAGGCCTAACGTTACAACTGGTGAGTTTACCAAAGAAGATGTAAACCAAAAGAAGGTAAACCTACTGTTCTTTGGAAATTTTCATAAAATGAAGCTTGAAGATTATGAGTGGGCCATTCAAGAACTCATTAAAGACCAAAAATATGTCTATGATTCTTTAACAAAAGACCTTTACTTTTTAGGGGTGGTTTTAGATAGGAAATATAAATTATTACGATGGACCTATACCATTTTTATGATTGGTATGACCCTCTCTGTGATTGCATTTTTTGTAGCACTGAAATTTTACGGTCCAGAAAGAATAATTGAACTGCCCACATAAAAAATTAGTTCTGAGCTAAAGGATTTAAATTCTATAGCTCAGAAAAAACCTTAAGATTTTAACTCATTCATAAGATCCTCGTACGTATAGGTCCTTTCCGAATCGTTATCTTTTGTCTTATAAAGAATGTCTGCGCGTATGGCTTTTAAACCACTTACACCTTGCAGCCCTTCTAACTCAACTATCTCTACCTTTCCGGTAAAGTAACCTTTTGACCTAAGGAAAGTGATGTATCTAAGGTATTCTAACTCATCCTTTTTCTGAGAGTAGACAATAACCATCTTGCCCGCTTGAGTCAAGCGTTCGTTGGTTCCTTTTATAAAAGACTTATCTATACGTTTTTTGATAATTTCATATCGGGCATTATACGTGCCGTCTACATCAAAACGCTTCTCATCCATTCTAAAGCGAATAGAAAGTGACGTGCTATATACCAATATAAGCGAAGCTACATCTAAAGGCACTGGAAGCTCAGGTTTTAGCGCATAATGGGCATTTTCCATTTCGCACATAACTTGCAACTGCCACAACCTAAGGTTATTCAGGTAAAGCATATCAAAATCACGATCCCCAACTATTTCTTCACCAATGTACATGTTATGTTCAACACCATCTGTTTTATACCGCTCAAAATAATGCGGAAACATGGCCTGGGCTCCTTTTTGCTTTTTATCCATTAAAGCAGCCAACTTCATATTAATCTGAGTAACACTTTCATCATAATTACGACGGTGGTCATAATAAGACTCCGTACCCATGTCTACCGAAGATTCATAAAAGCGAATCAAATTTTTCAACTCATCATCAGATTTCTTCAAATGAGAGAAAACAGGATTAATTTCCTCCAATACGAAATTAAAAATAGCCTGCTCACTATTGGTATGAAGAGTTTCTTTTATGCTATCTACATGACCATTTACCCTAAACATCAATTCTTCATAAATAGGCAACTTGCTCTTCTGCCAAGAAGCTTCAAGCACACTGTTTATTGTAGAGAGTTGAATCATCAAATCTCGCTGAATAGCTGTATTACGGGCTTGTGAGGAATTTTTTATATCTATCTGTCCGTACAAAGGATAAACATCCTTAAATACTATTTCCTTAAAAGCAGGTTGCTGCCCTTCTAAATTATCCTTTATAAAACGTCTGGCTTCCTCTTCAAACCTCCAGTATACAGAATCATGTACCGAAGTACATTCGTTCTGTATAACGGCATCAATCAAATTATCTTCCTCCGCCCTAGAACGTAACACAGCAGAAACAATAAAGGGCATTACATCTTCTAATTTATTGGCATTAACACTATTAAGAACATTAGATTCATATGCTACAAGTTCCAAAACCCCTAGGAGCTCTCCTTCTTGTGCAATAGGAGCTAAAATGGCGCTTTTTATACCGTGTTTTTTAAGATTATTAAACAAGGTCATTTCTCCACCCATCTCAACTAAAATCTTATGATAGCGATCTACATCAGAAATAGCAAAGTATTTATTATCTACTAAAAGTTTGTGATATGAATTCTCACACAAAGCTCCTTGACATGGGATAGTATCATCATCGCCCAAAAGAAAACTCTCCATACCCTTTGCATAAACCTTTTCAAACTGGTTGCCTTTGGAATTGTATTGAGAAAGCCCTACCCTAATATTGGGTGTATTAAAGAAAGATCTAAAAGTTTCTTCTAGATCTACCATAAAACTCTCGCTATTACTCTTGTCGTTAGCGATTAAACCAGATTTTATCTCAGAAATAGAATGCTCAGCCGTAACATCGAACATATTAGAGATAACAAACCCTTTTGATATAAAACTATTGGGCGGAATTTTCTCTTTCCACAGTTCTATATTATCAAAATTATCTAGCAATTCGTCTACATCTTGTTGAGTAAGGTCTTTTGCCTTTTCCGTAGGTAGAATTTCCATAAAATCTGCGTTATATAGAATCCTATAGTGACGCATTACTCCATTCTTATCAGGAATGTCATAGAAAAATGGTCTCTTAAAATCAAAATTAAAACCATAATGAAAATTCAGGATTACCGTACATGCAACAATATACATTTGGTGCTCTGGTAAGTTTCGCATTTCTGGTATGAAATCATCACCTCCCGCATCTTTTAATATTCTCCTAAATCGTTTAGAGGAATTAAAAATGATATTGTTGTACGGCAAAGAAGCCGTCTTTATCTCGTTGTTAGTCAGGACTTCTGAAAAAATATCCTGTAAAATAATATTAATGACACCTTTATGTTTCTTAAGTAAAGAAGCATCACTAAAACCTTCCCGAAGTTCCGGGTAAGGTTCTGCTGTTTTTAAAATTCGTTGTGCCATTTTGGCCGCCGTGACATTATCACTTTTAGCCATAACATCATATTGCCGCAAAAGCTTATCAAAGCTTATGAGCTGTGTAATAGGTAAATCTGTTCCGTAGTTTTTCTCCATTCTCATTCTATCAGTCGTAAATACCTTTATAAAGTTACAAAAGAAAATACTGCTTTGTTAAAACAAAGTTTATGCCTTTCGTCGCTTTTTTTAGATATTTATGCAAATTTACAATATGTCGTCCAATACCCGGTTATCCAGAGCATACCAAAATGCCAAAGTGGTCCCTTTTGACGATGAATCGAAATTTATTCTCTTCAGTGACTGCCATAGAGGTGACAATAGCTTTGCAGATGACTTTGCCAACAACCGGAACATCTACTTTCATGCCCTCAACTTTTATTTCAAGGAAGGCTTTGACTATTGCGAAATAGGCGATGGAGATGAGCTTTGGGAGAATCGTTTTTTCGATTCCATTTTTGAGGCTCACAAGAATGTTTATGAGCTGTTGCGAAAATTTCATTGGAGCCGAAGATTACACATGATTTGGGGAAACCATGACATGGTTTATAAAGACCCTGAGTATGTTAAGAAGAATCTAAGCAGTTATTTTGAACCTATAGACGGAGAATCTAAAGAGCTTTTTGAAGGCATTACCTACCACGAAGGCATTATACTAAAGCATGAGAATACACAACAAGAAATTTTCTTGACTCATGGCCATCAAGCAGATTGGTGGAATTATACTTTTTGGCGCTGGAGTCGTTTTTTGGTTCGCGCACTTTGGAAACCTTTGCAAGTGTGGGGCATTGCAGACCCAACAAGCCCCGCAAAAAACTACAAAGAACTCATTAAAATTGAACGTAGAATTAAAAAGTGGATACTAAAAAACAACCTTTTAATTACTATTGTTGGCCACACCCATAGACCCCGTTTTCCAGAACCTGGAGACATTCCATTTTTTAATGATGGTAGTTGTGTACACCCACGCAGCATTACGGGTATTGAAATTGAAAAAGGAACTATTTCATTAATAAAATGGCAAATTTCTACTACCGATGATGGCACGCTTCGTGTAGTACGTGTTTTACTGGAAGGCCCTCAAAAGTTGACGGACTACCTAAAAGCGAAAGGTTAGAAGAATACGTATCTTTGCCCCACCATTAACTAAATAATTAAAATTCATGTTTAAAAGAACACTATTTATTGCCCTTTCTGCTCTTGTACTCACCTCTTGTTGGAAAAACAAAAGTCCCGAAGACCTTATTCGTTTAAAAGATAAATTCAAAAGTCAAGTATCTACTTTTGAAAACAAAAAAGAGACTGCCAATAAAAATGTAAACAGAGGCCTAGAATCTCTGAGCGCATTAAAAGCTGCTTTAGAAGACACCAAAAATGAGGATAAGGAATTTGCGAAGGTATATGGCGATTGGGAAAAAGTAGACCGCCGTGTAAATAATCTGAACAAAGAATACGAAGATTTAAAAGAAAAGGCCGCTAACCTTTTTACTGCCATGGAAAAGCAGACCAACAGTCTAAGCGACGAAACCAGCAAAAAAACGCTTTTGAGTGCCATTCAAAAAGCGCGTACCAAATATAACGGCACATTGACCAATACCTCTAAAGCCATTGATAAATTAAAACTCTTACACGGTGATGCTGTAGAAGTGGTAAAAGCTTTAGAAGTAGCTGCCGCCCTTAATTCTTTTGACAATATCAATGACCAAATGAAGAGTATAGAAGGCCGTGTAGAAGGTATTATGCAAGAACTGAATGTTGCCGTTGTAGAGAGCAAAAAGCTTTACGAACAGAAGATTACTGAGCTTGGAGAGTAAGTGAGTCATTTATATGATGAACTATATTCGCCATAACAATAACTGAAACCCCTTAATATAAAGGGGTTTTCTGTTCATTTTAGTTGGATAAAGCAATTGAATGCAATTAACCTTCAAAACAATATGAAAATAATCTTAGCTATACTATTAATTCTCACTAATACCATAGTATTCGCTCAAGAGCAATCTCATAGTGATGAAGTAAAAGAATTCCAAAAAGAACTGAATGCCGAATTCAAAAACCCGGACAAATCACCTTTATCCAAAAAAAGGCAGAAAAAATTTACAGGTCACAACTTTTATCCAATTAACGAAGCATTCCGTGTAGAGGCTAAATTCACGAGAATTTTAGACCCACTACCGTTTCAAATGAAAACTACGACCAATAGGACCCCTACCTATGAAAAATATGGGGAAGTTGTTTTTGAAATAGAAGGAAAACCATATAAATTAACTATTTACCAAAGCCATCGTTTACGTAAAACCGAAGAATTCAAAGACTATTTATTTCTACCCTTTACCGACCAAACCAATGAAAAAGAAACTTATGGTGGTGGCAGATATATTGATCTCAAAATCCCGAATTCAAACCATATTACAATCGACTTCAATAAGGCTTACAACCCTTACTGTGCTTACAATAATTACAGCTCCTGCCCCATTCCCCCTAAGGAGAATGACCTTCAATTAAAAATAGAAGCTGGGGTAAAAGCCGTAAAGACACCCTAGAGGATTATTTACCCTAGTCGGAAGCTAATCTTCTAAAGTGTTTTTAATAGTATTAAATACCAATCTACAACAAACTAAAACAGCCATACTAGTACGATTTAGGTTCTTTTAAGTCTTATTACCGAACGTTTGGTAAAAAATAATAATTAGCATATATTTGTCCATAACAACACAAAAAAATCATTAGTACTACCGAAAGTTCAGCAATAAAAATCAAAACTATGGAACAAAAACATCCTTTACCACCATTCAATCTTGAAACGGCTAAACAAAAAATACAATTAGCCGAAGATGCTTGGAACAGTCAAGACCCCGTGAAAATTTCAATGGCCTACTCTATTGATACTGAATGGAGAAATAGAAACCAATTTGTAAATGGGAGAAAAGAAGTACAAGCCTTTTTAACTGGGAAATGGGAAAAAGAACTGCAATACAAATTAAAAAAAGAATACTGGGCGCATACAGATAACAGAATCGCTGTCCGTTTTGAATATGAATATAGAAATACAGCTGGACAATGGTTTAGAGCTTACGGAAATGAAAATTGGGAGTTTGACGAAAATGGCCTCATGGAGAAACGTTATGCCAGCATTAACGACCTAGAAATTGAGGAGTCAGACCGGAAACTTAAATAACAGTATTTCTATTTAACTCCTTAAAAAACAACACCTTGATTAAAAAAAATTAGGTACGAACCGCCAAGCGATTAAGATACTAGGACTTAGTAAGTCTAAGTTCAACACATTTTTAACCTGAACTTAGACTTATATGTATTCGCCGTAATTCAGCAAATTACAAAAAGGTCCAAAAACCTTTATACATTCCTACATGACCACTCCAAAACATGGATATAATATGTTAACCTTCTATATAGCTTAATTTCCTTATTTTAGCCTGAACTCAAATCCCCAAAGAGCTAGGCATTATGAAGCTTCCATTTCTTTTTTTCGGTTTTTTCACAATGCTACTTAGCAACCCTATTTTTGGGCAAAATATAAAGTTTAAGACACTAAGCACGAACGACGGACTATCTAATAATTCCATCAACGATATTATAAGTGATGATGATGGGCTACTATGGATTGCCACTTGGGACGGCTTAAATAGCTATAACGGAACTACTTTCACTACCTATAAACACGATCTAAAAACCCCTAATTCTATAGCCGGAAACCATACCTTTAATTTAAAAAAAGATGCAGAAGGGCACATCTGGGTTATTACCAAAGATTATAAGGTTAGTAGATATTTAGGCAATGGTAAGTTTCAAAATTTTTCTTTTGATAGCACGCCAAAAAATTTGATGCTCACTCAGAATGGTACAATAGGGGTCAAAACTTCTAAAGTCAATTACGAATTTATAGATGGGAATTTTGAAGAATCACAATTTGTAGAAGAGAAGCAAGAAGACGAGTACATTCTAAAGAGTATTTTACTAAGTAAGTACCCCAATATTTTTATTAACGATGTACTTAAAGATACTGCTGGTCATATCTGGTACGCCACAAGAAGAAATGGGGTTTACATTATCCCTAACCACCGTAACAACCTAAATAACGAGCAGATAAATCACTACTTTCATGACCTGTACAATCCGCACAGTTTTAATAGTGACGAAGTAGAAAAGTTGTACGAAGACGATTTTGGAAACATCTGGTTGGGACACAAAGATGGCGGGCTAAGTATGGCCTATACAGATTCTGATAAAATAACAACAATTACCCCGCACCCCAATAAATTTCCACATTTACCCAATGAAACTATACGGGCAATTACTACGGATTTTCAAAGTAGAATATGGCTAGGCTATTATACAAAAGGGCTTCTTTATTTTGATTTAGACCAAGGCTGTTTTATAAAATATAATGTTCAAGAAGCGCAAGAAAATGGAGATTGGGAGCGTATTCGTTCCTTATACACCACCACAGAAGGCGAGATTTGGGTTGGAACCTATGCCGGAATTATTAGAATAACAGACCATACGTACCAACTATATGAATCCAAGAATATTGATGCCTTTCCCAATGACAGAAATTATTCTTTTCATGAAGACCACCAAAACAACCTTTGGATTTCCTGCTGGGGAGGAGCTGCTAAATTCAATTTAAAAACCAACACCTTTGAACCTTTTAAAGGTCAAAACGCGCTTAACGAATACCATATTAGAAATATAACGTTTGTAGACAATGAACTCCTGATCAGCACAGAAAATCAAGGTTTTTTTCTATTGGATATAAACACTGGAGACTTGCAGAAAATTACAGTCAATGATGGTATTCTTGGCAATAGCATTTTTACCTCCTTTAAAGACAAGCAAACAGGTTACTATTGGATTGCCAGCTTAGGTGGAATTAGCATCTATGACAAGAACGAAGGACTCGTTCATAACATTACAGAAAGTGAAGGCCTACCCAGTCATATGGTATACAGTCTTATGTTAGATAGCGACAATGTATGGATAAGTACCACTAAAGGTATTGCTACGGTAAACAGGAGCAACTTTTTAGTAAGTAGCCTAAATATGGACGAGGGCTGGCAAGCTCGAGAGTTTTCCGAGGGCGCCTATTATCGAGACAGAAAAGGCACGATTTTTTATGCTGGTATTAACGGGTTGAACTACTTCTCCCCAGCTACACTTAACGTTACAAAAGAACTACCTAAACTTAAGGTACATATTGACGGTATTAGTAATTTCTCACAAGGCATTACAAAAAGCTACAGGAATAACTCATTAGAGATAAAAATTGAACCTATTGTTTTTTCCAACGACCCAAACAATAAGGTCCTATATAAACTATCGGGCTATGACAACGGTTTTCAAACGTTCAAGAACAATCCTATTCAATATACAAATATCCCCGATGGGGAATATAAATTTGAAGTCAAAAATTCTTTGGCCAATGACCTTGCCATTTCCAGTATACCTATACTCATCCAAAAACCATTTTATAAAACTACTTGGTTCTATATTTTACTATTGGCCACTTCTCTTATTGCCTTTACCATTTGGTTTTTTGCTAGGAATAGAAACATTGCAAAAAACCAGAAAAAACTAGAATTAAAAATAGAGGAACGAACCGATATCATTAACCGGCAAAAGGAACGCTTGGTTAAGGTAAATCATACGCTAGATGAAAAAAACAAGGAAATAAATCGCCAGAGAGAAGAACTTCTAAACTCATATCATCAACTTAAGAATGAAGATTTTGAAATTGAAAAGTTCAAGACCTTTGTTTTATCCGAGTTCAAAGAGCCTGTTTCAAAAATAATTGAAAATTCTAAAACACTTATTGAAGACGAAAGTGTAAAGCTGAACATCAACACAGAATCTAGCAAGCTAATCACATTACTTTCGGAGTGGGACTACCTTACCAACTTTAAGGATATAGGTGAGTTAAAAAAATCGGCCACCAAAATAAAACAAACGGTAAAAGTTCTTATAGACGGACTTTCGGTACAGGCCAAAAAATCTAAAGTAAATTTGGATTACTCCCTAGATATAGACGACCAATGGGTTGAATTGGACTCCCTGCGGTTTAAGTTATTTTTTAAGTATCTATTTAATGACATCTTAAAATATATTTCCAAAAACAGTTATCTAAAAGTAAGAGTAAAAACAAAAGGTGAGTCGCTTGAGCTCTTTGTAGAATCTGATAGCAAGGTTCTAACCGACAATTTCTTCAGCATACAGCATTATAGTCCGTATTACAAAGCAGCAACCACACTTTTAACAGCTATGGAAGGTACTCTTGCAGTTAGCAATGAGGATAATTTAACCATCTCCGCACATCTGCCCATAAATGTAGTGGATACTGAAAATAACAAGGTTGAAGAGGTATTATGGAAGCATCTAGACCTCAACCAAAAATTACCATCCGATAAAAACAACATCCTTATCTTTTGTAATGACAATGACTACCTACCTGCTTTTCAATTGTTTGATGACCAAGAAAATAATTTAGTATTTGAGCGGACTACGGCAGCTATTTCTTCTGCTATAAAACACGTAGATATTCATTGCTTAATACTATATAACATTCCTATTGACGAGCAGTTGGTGCAACTCTTTCATCTCACCAAGAATAACGGCGTACAAATTGCACTTCCTATACTATACATCTCTGAAGACATTGACCACTCTTTACGTATACAGACCACTGAACTGGGTGCAGATGCCTTTATACAATTACCTGTGAGCAAATCTTTTATTCAAAGTAAGCTTACAAAGCTCTTATCTTTTAGAAAAAAATATGCAAACAACTCCTCTAAACACCTGTTTTTTGAAACACCCTTTAATGAAGACCAAAATTTATCCGTTAACGAAAAACTGGTAAAAAAGGCACTAAATCTTATAAAGGAAAATCTTAACAACCCATCGTTTAACGTTCAAAAGTTGAAGGAAATGCTTTTTGTATCAAAAATAAAGTGCTATCGTGCCTTTAAAGAAGTATTGCAACAATCTCCTTCTGACGTAATTATAAAATTACGATTGCAAAAAGCGGAGTATCTTCTCAAAAACCACACTTTAAACATTTCGGAAATAAGTATGGAGTGCGGTTTTAACGATCCCAAATACTTTAGCCGTCTCTTTAAGAAAAATTTTGAGTGCAGCCCAAAAGAATATCGAGCAAAAACCGCACAGGCTTAGTGTTAACTACATATTATCACAAGGTTACGCTATAATTATTGTAACAAAAGTGCACCAAAAAGAAACGACCCACCCCCTTTTTTGAGTCGTAAGTACACCTTTATGATTCTTTTTTCATCCGGTAAAGAAGCGCCTCCGCCTACTTTTGGTAGATAACCAATTTTAAAATTCTACCTAAATGAAAAAAGTGTACTTAACTCTGCTAATAGCATTAGGATGTATTTCCTTTTCTTATTCGCAAGTAACAGTAAAGGGAACGGTAGTTTCCGAAACGGACGGGATGCCTATTCCATCTGTATCTATTATATTAAAAGGAGGAGACCAAATAGGAACCTCTACAGATTTTGACGGTAACTTTACTATAAACATCTCCGAAGAAAACGGAACTTTGGTTTTCTCTTCCTTAGGTTTTGCCAGTAAAGAAATGCCTTTTTCAGGAGATCAAACCCTGAATGTAGCCTTAAGTGAAGAAGCTAGTTTTTTAGATGAAGTAGTTCTTATTGGCTATGGCTCCTCAAGAAAAGGTGATTTAACAACAGCTATTGCAACGGTAAGCAATGTAGAGAGTATTGCGTCAAGACCCGTTACGAACGCTACGGAATTCTTACAAGGTAATGTTGCCGGTGTAACCGTACTAAGCCAAGGTGGTGATCCTACCTCTAGCGGCAACGTCGTTATTCGCGGTCTGGGAACTTTCGCTAATGAAAGTCCGCTTACCGTAGTAGACGGTGTTCCTTATTATGGTCCTGCCATTAACCCTAACGATATTGCCTCCATATCTGTTCTTAAAGATGCGGCATCGGCAGCTATTTATGGAGCACAAGCGGCATCTGGGGTGATCGTTATCCAAACGAAAAAAGGCGCCATTGGAAAACCTCGTATCACCGTAGATTACTATGGCGGTATCCAAGAGGCCACCAACTTGCCTACGCCACTTACGGCACAGCAGCAAGCCAATGTATATAACACGGCTGCAGATAACGCAGGCACACCTAGACAATCCGCACACGATGCTGCACAGAACCCTTATGGACAAGTAAACCGTACCAATTGGGTAGATGCTATTTTTAGACCGGCAGGCATGAACAATGCTAACGTTAATATTAGCGGGGCTGGAGAAAGCATGAACTACCTAACCTCATTTGGCTATACCAAAAGAAATGGCCTTTTGGAAGGCACCAGCTCAGAACGGTACAATTTTAGGGTAAAATCAGATTTTGACCTTTCGGATAAAATAAAGATTGGAGAGAACGTTTATTTCTCACGTTCAGAAGCCGTAGGAACCAATACAGACAACCCCTATTCCGGGACAATCATTAACGCCATCTATATGCCTTCTGCTTCTCCAACACGTTATGCAGATGGCAGTTTTGCCGGTGTTGCACCAGAAGATTTATCGCAATTTGCGGGAGCGTATGGAGATGTGTACAACCCATTGGCGTTATTATTACGACCAACAACTACTGCTCCTACCAACTTTTTAAATGCCAACGTATTTTTACAATATGATATTATAAACGGGTTATCCTTTAAGACTAACTACTCCTACAGTTACACCAATACAGAGTATAAAAGGTTTCAACCTAAAGTACCTGAGCTAGGCCGTTCTAATCCAAATAACCGCTTAGACCAGTCAAATGCAACAACGAACCGTTGGGTATGGGACAATCAGTTGAGTTATAAACAATCATTTGGTGATCACAATCTAGATGTTACCGCTATTTACTCTTCACAACATACCGATTTTGAAAAATTATCGAGCAGAGGCGAAGGTTTCAGTAACGAAGAGGCTTTTAACCAGTATTTATCTAATGCTTCTGTTATTAGAAATCCAACAACAGAAGTGTATGAAGACGCATTAACATCTGCCATAGGTAGGGTAATGTACAATTACAAGAACCGTTACTTTGTTTCGGGAAGTATTAGAAGAGATATGACTTCTCGTCTAGCTGCAAACAACCAAGCAGATAATTTTGCATCTGCTACGGTTGGGTGGAGATTATCAGACGAATCGTTTTTTAATGTCGAAGCCGTCAACGACCTAAAATTTAGAGCTTCTTGGGGGCAAATAGGTAACATTAACTCGGTAGGCTACTACTCATTTGATGTTCCACTAAATACCACCGTAGTTACCATTGGAGAAGATGCTTCTTTTGATGACAAGGGTGCTTTTGTTGGAAAACAATCCAATCCAAATCTTAACTGGGAAGTTTCGGAATCTGTCAACTTTGGACTTGATGCAGCTCTTTTCAACAACAGTTTAAGTCTTACTTTCGATTATTTTGAAAAAAGTACAAAGGGTATGATTCTACCTGGACTTGAGGACCTGCACCAAGGTACCGCCGCGGCAGATGTTAATGGAGGAGAAGTTAAAAACAATGGGTTTGAAATCTCCGCCAGTTACTCTAACACAATTGGCGACTTAGATTTTACAGTCAATGCCAATACTAGTGTTTTAGATAATGAATTGGTAAACCTAGATGGATACAACAGTAGTGGTATTGATTTTATTGCACATTCGGATAATGTAAGAGGTGTACTGAGACCCTATCGTTCACAAGTTGGCAGAGCTCTTTACTCAGTTTACGTAGTACCGCAAACGGGTATATTTCAAAATCAGGCCGAAATTGATGCCTATACAAAAGATGGTAATTTAATTCAGCCTAATGCACAACCGGGAGATTTTAAATTTACCGATAGCAATGACGATGGTAAAATAGATGACAATGACAAAGTTTTTTACGATAGCTATCAACCAGATTTCACTTATAACTTCGGTTTGAACTTGAATTATAAGAACTTTGATTTGGGCATGCTATTCCAAGGCGTTTCTGGCGTTGAAGTATTTAACGGGTATAAGTTCTCTACCTATAATGCCTCCCTTACCGGCTACAACTTAGATAACAGAGCACTAGACGCTTGGTCTTCATCAAATACCGGAGCAACAACACCTAGGCTATCTACTAAAGATGACAACCAAAACTTTGGATTGGCCTCTAGCTGGTATCTTGAAGATGCTTCCTATTTAAGAATGAAAAACGTTACGTTGGGCTACACCGTAGATGACCGTATCATGCGTTCCCTATTGCCCGGCTCGTCTCTACGTTTCTACATTTCAGCAGAAAACCTATTTACGATAACGGATTATACAGGTATTGACCCAGAGGTTGGCGGCAAAGGATTAGATATTGCACGATACCCATTATCTAGAACCATCACAGCAGGTTTATCATTATCGCTCTAACCCAAAAAATACTAAAAAATGAAATTAAATAGAATAAAAACAATGAGTTTGGTAGTAGGTCTAGCAGGTCTAAACCTCATTACATGCTCAGACGATTTCACAGAGGTAAGTCCGCTGGGAAGCACATCTTACGCTAACTTTTGGACCTCCGAGCAAGATGCCTCGGAAGCGGTGAACAGTATGTACGCCTATATGACCGACCAAGAGATGTTCTCTAGAGGTTTCTTCTGGTACATTAACGCTTCGGACGATATGATTACGGGTCGTATTAAAGCTTCTGCAGATAATATCAAAGACTTTAATATCACGGGTGGCGAAGGCGGTTACACCTCAACTTGCTATCCCAATAGCTATAAAGTAATACGTCGTGCCAATGATGTTATTCTAAATGTACCCAATATGGATATTAGCGAAACCCTAAAAAACCAATATTTAGGAGAAGCTTATTTTATGCGTGCTTTCAGTTATTTCTGGGTAGCCCATACTTATGGCGATGATGGAAATAACGGAGGCGTACCTATTGTTACTGAAGAAAACATGAACGATGAGCCTGGCAGCTACTCAAGACCTGCCAGTGTTGTTGAAAATTACAAGCAGATAGAAGCAGATCTTATTAAAGCTGCCGAATTGCTACCGCTATTTTCTGATTATTCTTCAGAAAACTACGGTCGCCCGCACAAAGACGCTGCTTATGCCTACATGGCCAAAACCAACTTATACTGGGCACAATATGATGCTTCTAGATATGCCGAGGTGGTTAAACATGCAGATGCCGTTACCAACAGCGGGTCTGGCAGAGCATTGATCAACACGGGCAATCCATCACAAGATTACCGTGAACTTCACAGTCATTTAAACAATTGGACCAGCGAATATATTTGGTCCGTAAACTCCGGAGTGGACAAAGGCAGCATTCTAACCGGTGTTATGTTAGAAAACAAGGGTTGGGGTAAATATAATGGCTGGGGCTATTACACGCCTTCCGAAGGATTGTACAATGAGTTTGAAGCAGATGATGCCAGAAAGGCTGTGACCGTTTTGAATTTTGGAGATGACTTTACTTTTTTTGGTGAAGACAGAAGGTACCAGTCAGAAAATTCATTATCCGGATTTCAGTTTAACAAATACATGTATGAGTTTCAGTTCGAAAATCCTATCGGAACTTATCTGAACAGTAATGGAGACGACCCATCAACAGTTTACAACGTTCCATTAATGCGCTACGCGGAAATTTTACTTATGAAAGCCGAAGCTCTTATAATGGATGGAAATAACGGAGATGCACCTTTGAATATGGTTCGTGAAAGAGCTGGGCTTCCAGCCATTTCCAACACAACTATGGCAGATCTGAAACATGAAAGACGCGTTGAACTTGCGGGTGAATTTGCTAACCGGCACTTTGACTTAGTCCGTTGGGGTGATGCTGCAGCAACCTATGCCGAGCCCATTTATGGGCGTATCTATGCGGACCGTTCCAATCCCGACTCCCCCTACACATCAGAAATAGTTTGGCCTGCACGTAATTTTGATGCTTCCTATATGAATGTTTGGCCAATACCTAGTACAGTAATTGAATCATCCGGAATCCCCCAAAATAAAGGATGGTAGAGTTAGTTCGTTAGTTTAGTTTTTTACGAAAGGGTGTCCCTTATGGGGCACCCTTTTATTAATTTTATGGTATGTATAGATTCAAAACAAAGTTTTCCTTTTTATTCGCTCTTTTCTGTATCACCTTACTTGGTGCACAACAAAACAGAAAAACTCTAATTCATTCGCATAACGATTATCTTCAAAATGTACCTTTCTGGACTGCTTATGCCAACGGACTAGATATTCTTGAGGCCGATGTCTTTTTGAAAAATGGGAAACTAAATGTTACCCATACTGAAGCTGAAATCATTGAAGGCAACACCTTACAGATTCTTTATTTAGAGCCTTTAAAATATGCCATAGAAAACAACATTGGCGATCCTTCTGGGCTTATGCTCATGTTAGACATTAAATCAGATGCTGAACCTACGTTAAAAAAGATACTAGCAGTTCTTAAAAAATACCCTGAAATCACCTCCAGACCCGATATAAAAATCGTCATTTCCGGGCACAGGCCCGATGCCAAAACATATGATTCCTATCCCCACTTTATTTATTTTGACCATCAAAAATTAGAAAGTGACCTAGCTTCTGATGATTGGCAAAAAGTAGCTTTTATAAGTGTCAGCTTCAAAAACTTTTCGGAATGGAACGGAAAAGGCAGACTTACTGAGGAAGACTATAAAAAAGTCTCCGGAGCCATTAAAAAAGCACATGCACTAAAAAAACCTTTCCGCTTTTGGGGCACACCAGATTCCAAAACTGCCTGGAAAGCATTTTCTGATCTAGGCGTAGACATTATAAATACGGATATGCCGCATAAGGCCACTACGTATGTAAACACATTGGAACAGCGCACCTATAAAAATGAAATTAAATCGGAAGTATACAAACCAACCTATGCTACGGACCAAAAAGACATGCCTATAAAGAATGTAATATTCCTTATTGGAGATGGGAATGGCCTTAACCAGATTTCATCGGCTGTTTTGGCCAATGGAGGTGAGTTGACCCTATCTCAACTAAAAAGTATCGGTTTTATAAAAACCCAATCTTCAGATGATTTTACCACAGATTCTGCTGCTGCAGGTACTGCTTTAGCTACTGGCACCAAGACCTACAATAGAGCTATTGGTTTAAATCCTTATAGAGAACCCATTGAAAACATGCCCGAATTTCTCTCCAAACACAATTTTGTTTCGGGTATTATTACTACTGACCATGTTACCGGAGCTACACCAGCATCATTCTTCGCTCACCAAAAAGACCGTTCTGATACGGAACTCATCGCTAATGACCTATTAAAAAGTAAACTCTCCCTTTTTGTAGGTGGAGGTTCAAATAATTTTGATTTCGATTGGAAAAAGACAGATTTCACCCTTGTAAACAACATCAATGAGATTGGTTCGAGCAAAGTTGATAAATTGGGGCATTTTCTTTCCATGGAAGGTGTACCCGGAGTGCTAGAAGGGAGAGATAATGCCTTAGCCGAAGCAACAACAAACGGCATTGAGTTTTTAAACTCCAAGAAAACACCATTTTTCTTAATGGTGGAAGCGGCACAAATAGACAGCAACGGGCACCGCAATAACGTTGGTGGTATAGTTACCGAAGGAATTGACTTTGACAGGGCCATTACCGAAGCTATAAAATTTGCAGACACTTCTGGAAATACTTTAGTAATAGTTACTGCAGATCACGAAACCGGAGGTTTTTCCATTCCACAGGGCAATTTAAAGGAAAGTATTATTGAAGGAACTTTTACAACCTATGATCATACGGCCACAATGGTGCCCATATTTGCATATGGGCCCCGTTCCCAATATTTTCAAGGCACCTACGAAAACAGCGATGTATTTGAAAAAATAATTAAAGCGCTTAACTTAGGGGATAACTAAAAGTAACCGACCATGAAAAGATTTAAAGCACTCGATGTATTCCGGGGATTGACCGTATGCCTAATGATTATTGTAAATACCCCTGGCGACTGGAGCTTTACCTTTTCACCTCTGTTACACGCCAAATGGCATGGCTTTACACCTACCGATTTGGTTTTTCCCTCGTTTTTATTTGCAGTAGGTAACGCCTTTGCTTTTGTAAAGACCAAATGGGGAGACAAAACTTTCTCCGAAGTATTCAAAAAAATAGCGAAGCGCGCCTTGATTATTTTTTTACTCGGGTATATCATGTACTGGATCCCGTTTGTTTCTTGGACAGAAACCGGTGACCTTGTTGCCGTACCGTTTAGTGAAACACGCATTCTTGGGGTACTCCAACGCATAGCTTTATGTTATTTTATTGGGGCCATGATGATATACTTTTTAACCAATAGGCAGCTGATCATAGCTTCAGTTATCTTGTTACTAAGCTATTGGGGACTGTTGGCCGCATTTGGCGACTATACCCTTGAAGGAAACTTTGCCAGAACCGTAGACCGTCTTATACTAGGTGATAGTCATCTATATATGGGCAATGGTATACCGTTTGATCCGGAAGGACTTTTGAGCACGCTGCCTTCCATTTGTAACGTCTTGGTAGGCTATCTTATTGGAAAATATATTATTGATGGCGGCATGAATTACGAGAAGCTGGCAAAAATGCTACTGATGGGTGCCGGTCTATTGGTGGTTGCCTATCTATGGGATTTAGGCTTCCCTGTAAACAAAAAATTATGGACAAGCTCTTTTGTAACACTTACCGTGGGTCTAGACATTGTAGTGTTATCCGTACTTATCTATACCATAGACTTTGTAAAAAAACCCGTTAACTACAATTTCTTTGAAGTATTTGGGAAGAACCCGCTTTTCATATATCTACTTTCGGAGTATGTAGCTATTGGCGCCCTATTTATCCGGGTTAATGGTGAGCAATCTCTTTATAGCTATGTGTACGAAAAAGGTTTTAGTTGGATTGGCCCTTACTTTGGATCCTTTGCCTTTGCCATAGTCTTTATGTTATTTTGCTGGAGCCTTGGTCTTTTGTTAGATAAGAAGAAGATTTATATAAAGGTGTAGGTTAGTTAGAAATGGTCGGTAGGAACGTAACAAAAACATATTGATAAAATAAGTGGCAACTAATGTTTATAGTTCACATTTACTTATAAAGCAATTAGTAGGCCTTACCATATACTTTTTCACGCATACCTCCTTTGGAAACCCAATCAACATAAGAAATGCTTAAAGGTCTAAACTCCAAACCACTAACCCCTCTATCAACAATTACTTTCTTTAGATTATTAGAAATAACATATTTAAGTCCACCATCAGTATAATCTATAGCAAAGAAGTCAAAGATGTTTTCAGCCTTTATTTCCACCCTATCTATTGTCAAAAAATGAGGGTATACTAATTGTTCATCTTTCGTTTTAAATTCCAAAAAATTATCAGCATTAACTTTCTCAGAATAGACTTGTCTATCTTTCCCCCTTCCACTTTCAGTAATAGTTGATTTTTTATAATTAATTGAGGTCATAGCAACATCATGGACATGCGTATGCCAATAAGAATTATTAATTAACCCACTCTTAATCACTTTTGTTTTAAAAAACTGAATACCATAATAATTGAATTCTTCAATTATACGCTTTAAAGAATCAGTAATTAATAAAGAATCAGTAAAACCCAATCCTCCCGCATCAATTAAATCAGTGAAGTTTGCTTTTTTAAATATTTCGCAAACAGGCAATTCATAATGAGCAGTAATACATTTGTTTCTTAAATTATCTAGAAAATCAGGACTATTAACATCCTTAACAATAAGTTTTTTTTGTTGAGGTAAAGTTCCTGCTATTTTCTCATCAAGACATTTTTCTAAAAAAAAGTATTCCATCTATGGTAAAATTAGTTCGTTAAGATGCTTATTGGGGTTAGCTAGAATCCATTTCTCAATATCTTCGATTAAATACTCTAGAAACTCAAAAGCTTTTTCTTCATCAACGTCTGGAAATCGTCTATTAAAGATATTCAACTTTTCTAAAATAAGATTATTATAAATATTATGATTCGGTTGATTTCTCCATGCTTCAATTGGAAACAAAAAACCCCGCAATTGCGGGGTTTAAAATACATTTAACTTAATGTAGTTATTTATTTTGTAGCCCAATCAAAGATGGCAACATCAACGGCAGTTCCGTTGAAAACATCGTCCTCAGCAGATGTAAGTGCAGTTTCATCAACAATTACATTTTCAAGAGGACCAGCATCTTTCATATCAACGTTTGTATCATAACCTGTAAGGCTAACGTTAGTTAAAGTAGCACCAGAAGTAGCTTTAAACTGAAGAGCAGTTCCTCCTACTGTTGAAACAGCAGTAAAGTCAATCAATTTAGGGTTACCATTAGCTTTATCCGCTTCAACAGCAGTAGAGAAACCTTCTACATTGTGAAGAACGTATGCAGTTGTAACTGTACCGTTCCAACCTTCTGTCCAGTCAATAGAATCATCTTGGTTGTTCTCAAAATAAAGGTTAGAAGCAGAAACAGTTCCACCAAAGAACTCAACACCATCATCATCACCATCAATCATAGCTACGTTATCAATAACAGTTGCAGAACCAACCGCATATAATGTAAGACCGTTGTATTGAGACTCCGCGTTGATTTGAGCACCAGCATTTTCAATGATTAGATATTTTATAGAACCTGAATTATCATCATCTGCAGCACCACCATACTTAAAGTTACTTACCTCAGCAGTAGCATCTACACCAGCTGTTGTAGTAGCATCTCCTAAAAGAACTAAACCACCCCAGTCACCAGCGTTACCGTTAGTAGAAGTCATAACAACAGGATCAGCCTCAGTACCTTCAACCATAATCTTTGCTCCTTTTTGAACAACGATAAAAGTTTCAGTTTCATCACCAGACTCAACCTTTGCGCTAATTTTAGTTCCAGCAGGAATAGTCAAAGTAGCACCAGACTCAACACTTAAGCTAGTAGACAAAAGGTAGCTAATAGAAGCGTCTAATGTAAGATCGCTAGTAATTTTACCAGTTAAAACACTGCTTCCACCTACAGTAGCATCAGCATTAACCCAGTTAAACAAAGCAACATCAACCGTTGCATTTGCATTATAGCTATTTGCAGGATCTCCAGCCTCACCTTCTATGATAACATTGGCCAAAGGACCAGAATCTTTCATATCAATTGAAGTATCATAACCGCTCAAAGAAAGACCTGTGATTGTAGCACCAGAAGTAGCCTTAAACTGTAAAGCAGTACCACCAACAGTTGAAACAGCTGTAAAGTTTATCAATTTAGGGTTTCCGTTATCCTTATCTGCTTCAACAGCAGTAGAGAAACCTTCTTCTGTATGTAATACGTATGCGTTTGTAACTGTACCGTTCCAACCTTCTGTCCAGTCAATAGAATCATCTTGGTTGTTCTCAAAGTAAAGATTCATAGCAGAAACAGTTCCACCAAAGAACTCAACACCGTCATCTTCACCGTCTATCATTGCAACGTTTTCAATAGTAGTTCCAGAACCTACAGCATATAATGTAAGACCGTTGTATTGAGACTCAGCGTTAATTTGAGCACCAGCATGCTTAATAATCAAGTATTTTATAGAACCTGAATTATCATCATCAGCAGTACCACCATATTTGAAGTTACTTACCTCTGCAGTAGCATCTACACCAGCTGTTGTGGTAGCATCTCCTAAGATTACCAAACCACCCCATTGTCCTGGTTCGCCACCTGTAGACTGCATTGTTACCGGTGCAGCCTCTGTACCTTGAACATCAATTTCACCACCTTTTTGAATAACGATGAAAGTTTCAGTTTCATCACCAGACTCAACTGTTGCGTTAATTACTGTTCCAGCAGGAATAATTAATTTACCACCCGCTTCTACACTGTAGCTTTTTTCTAAACTATAAGTCTTAGTAGGGTCAAGTGTTCTTTCTTCTGTTAATGTTCCGGTTAAAGTTGTTCCTTCTGCTGCTGCGTCACATGCCGTACATGTCCCACCACAATCAATACCAGTTTCGTCTCCATTCTTAATTCCATCCGTACAAGTAGGAACTTTTCCATCTTCACCATCATCTGGCGCGTTATCATCACTGCTACAACTTGTAAAGCTAATGGCGGCAACCATTGCCAAAACTTTTACAAAGTTTTTCGTTTTCAATTTCATAATAAACATTTTAAAGATTAAAAATTTGATTATTGATTTAGTGTTAATGATTAAAATTTGTAACTAAGGCCTAGACTAATATCCATTCCTGTAGTATAAGAGAGCACAGTTTGTTCTGTTTCGATTTCCGTTATTGGGTTACGAACCAGTTGCGTTTGCTTAATCTTTGGGTTTAAAAGGTTTTTACCGGTAAGGCTTATTTTCAAATGCTCTCCTATTTCTTTACTTATAAGTGCATTTAGAACCACAAATCCTTTTTCTATAACAGCATCGTCATAAAAAATATCTCGGTTTGTTTGATCAGTAGGCACTCCTAAAGAATAAATCTTATCTGATGCATAATTGGCCGTAAGCGAAGCTGCAAAAGGATTTTCGGTAGCAGCCTCAAAGTTTAAACTTGTATTAAAAATCCAATCAGATGCACCTTGAAGGTCTGATTCTGTAATTCCTTTATATTGAAAACTTCTTACAAGCGTACCATTATCGTTATAAATCTCTTTAAGATCTTGCTGGTGCCACATACGAGTTACGTTTAGAACCATATTAAGGTCATACCCTGAAGCTGAACCATCATCATCATTAAATACTGGTTTTACCAAGTCTAATTTTGTTTCAGCCTCAAGACCAAAAATTTCAGCTTTCTCACCAGAGTTAAAATAAGAGAAGATACCGGCAGAACCTGTTTCTCTAACTCGGTTAATAGGGTCTGAAATATCTTTATAAAAAGCGGCTACAGAAACTAATTGCCCAGCAGAAGGAAAGTACTCCCATTTAAGATCCAAGTTTATATCCTTAGAAGCTGCTAAATCTGGGTTACCACGACTAATCTGTCCTGTAGGCGAAACATAACTAAATGGTGCAATTTCCTTAAACTCAGGTAATGTTATAGTACGACTTA
The DNA here is from genome assembly GCF_015330165.1 of Zobellia roscoffensis. Classification (NCBI taxonomy): domain Bacteria; kingdom Pseudomonadati; phylum Bacteroidota; class Flavobacteriia; order Flavobacteriales; family Flavobacteriaceae; genus Zobellia; species Zobellia roscoffensis. The sequence goes on along the minus strand of NZ_JADDXT010000002.1, from coordinate 1,960,884 downwards.
CCGCCAAACGTAGTGCATGAAGCTCATTAAGAGTATACTTAATGTTTAGGCTAGGGTAGAAATTACTGTAATCTTGATTACTTTCTCCTGTTCTAGGAGAAAGGTTACCAATATCATAGGTTACATTGATCTCATCATTTTGGTATCTGATACCAGCGTCAAAATTCCATTTATCAAGCCCCACATTAAAGGCAAAGAAAGCTGCTTTAGAATCTAAAGTACCTAGGTACAAATCTTTTCTTTCTCCATTTTCATTGGAGCCTAGAAGATTAATTTCTAAAAGACCGGCATCAAAATTAGATTGGCGAAAAATACTTCCTAAATTATCAATAGAAGGTGGATTAATAGCGTTGGTACTTCTTTCTTCGACACCAACAAATTCTGAACTAAAATCTCTCTCTTTATTTCTGTAAGAAACTCCAAAATCCATTTTGAAGGTTTTGGTTTCCTCATCAATAATTTTTAATTCATCTTTGATATAACCACTATATTCTATATCCTCAATATTCTGGCTAGATTTTCTTTGTTGGAAACCTCCGTTTCTACCCAATTGTACAAAAGTACCTTCTGGGTCAAAGTTTACCTCGTTACGAATACGATTAGGTTCATCTGCCTTTAAGAAGTTATAACCACCGGCCCAATGCAATGTATTCTTTTCTCCAAGTTGATGTCTACCTATTAATTGGGTAACCAACAATCTGGTTTGTTTGGTGTTCTGATCTCTTACAAATTGAAACAAACCTTCAGATGCGGCAGTCTCTTCAAAAATAGTTGCTTCACCATTACGACCTCCTTCAAAAACCGACTCATCTAGTTTGTTAACGAAAAAAGTACTTGACTTAATTTTATTCTTGTCATTGGCCAAATATGTAATATCCAAAAGACCAGTGTTTACAATTTTCTTGCGAAAAGTAGTTGCATCTGTAATGGTATCATCTATAAAGTTTGAACGGTATTGTCTAAACAAACCTTCTCTATGCTCAAAAGAACGCGAATGTGAAGCGCTAAGAAAAACAGAAAGTTTATCTGCAAACTTTTTACCCGCAGCAATAGACATAGAGTAGTCCATTGGATTATCTTGTTGTAGTGTGTTCCAACCCTGTCTAGTAACCAACTGTTGAGTACTTAGGCTTTGGTCATAAAAACCAAAATCTGTGTTTTTTGAATTTTGTGATATCTTAAAGTTATCATAGACTCCACCCTTTGCTACATTTGAGTTAACTCCTCCGGAAACACCTATAGAAAGCTCACTTGAACCAGAAAGCTCCCTAGAAGTAATATTGATAGCACCAGAAGCTTCATCTGCAGAACCATCAACAGAAAAGGTTTTACTAATACTCACATTCTGAAGAACACGGGTTGGAAAAAGTCCAAGATTAATATTCTTCTTGTCTATATCATCAGAAGGTATTGGTAGACCGTTTAAGGTTGTAGACAAATATCTATCTCCCAAACCTCTTACAAACACATCCCCAGAAGCCTCACTACTAGTAACACCGGATATTTTGGTGGTAGCAGTAGCCGCATCGGACACCCCAATTTTAGCAAGCTCAACAGCTCCTATACTTTCTTTTATCTCCGTTGCTTTCTTCTGATCCAACAAAAGAGCTGTTTCAGAATCTTTTCTAGCTGTAGTAGTAACGACAACCTCATCTAGTGAAACACCTTCAGAAGCACTCATTGGCACATTAATAGTTGTTACTTTTCCCGCTTCAACAATTACATCAGGAATATCTACCGTCTCATACCCTAAATAACTGTAAGATACTATATAGGTTCCTGGCTCAACACCTGCTATTTCATAAAGTCCGTCAAAATCAGAGGTAGTACCTGTAGTTGTGCCTTTAATTACTACATTAGCAAAAGGCAGGGGGTCATCATTCATTTCTTTATCGGTAAGTGTACCAACAATGCTTCCCGTATCTTGGGCGCTTAGTTGAAATGAAAAAAAGCAAAGGGCAATAAAATATATTAGTCTCATTATCTAGTTTTATAACGCCGCAAATAACGTCACGTGAAGTAAAAGTCGAGTTACGCGTATGTTAAACCTTTATTGCAATAAGGTTAGGTTAATGTTACTATATTAAATCAACGTTAAGAGACGTTGGTATGTCGGTATTATCTTTACTTTTGACGAATTAACCATCTTTATAGACCCAATGAAAAAGAAAGACATTAAGATATTACTTGTTGACGATGAGCCAGATATATTGGAAATAGTAGGTTACAACCTAACTTCCGAAGGTTATCAGGTCTTTACTGCCAAAAATGGAGTTGAAGGTGTTGCCATGGCCAAGAAGAAACAACCCCATTTAATTATCTTAGATGTAATGATGCCAGAAATGGATGGCATTGAAGCTTGTGAAACTATTCGCAGCACTGCGGGTCTAGAAAATTCTATCATTACCTTTCTTACCGCTCGTGGTGAAGACTACTCGCAAGTAGCAGGTTTTGACGCTGGGGCAGATGATTATATTACTAAACCTATTAGACCAAAAGTCTTGGTTAGTAAGGTGAAGGCCTTATTAAGAAGGTTAAAAGAAGATAGTGCGCCACAAGAAGACATTGTAAGCGTTGGTAATATCATTATCAACAGAGAAGAGTACAAAATTGTAAATGACGGCGAAGAGATTGTTCTGCCAAGAAAAGAGTTTGAGCTTTTAGCACTACTTACTTCAAAACCCAGCAAAGTATTCAAAAGAGAAGTTATTCTTGATAGAGTTTGGGGTAATGAAGTTGTTGTTGGTGGGCGTACCATTGATGTTCATATTAGAAAACTTCGTGAAAAAATAGGCGAACAACACTTTAAAACCGTAAAAGGGGTTGGTTATAAGTTTGTTCTTTAATTAAGTCTCTATATTAATTAAGTTATACGTCTTTTTTGTAGTAATTTTGGGCCGTGAATGGCCCAACGATGATGTATAACTGCTCTTTGGCGAAAATAAAACTCGTTTCTTATGTCTGCTAAGCTAAGAAGATCATATCGCTTTGCGCTAAGGTCTTCCTTTATGATAGCCTTGGCATTCGTTTCGCTATTGGCATTGTTTCTACATCTTTTTAATGCTTTTGACTGGGTGGTACTAATTATTTCCCTCCTATTACTATTCCCTATTGCATTTATTGTCCTACAAATACGTATAGAAAGATTCATTTATCGTCGTATAAAGAAAATTTACGATGATGTTGCCATGTTAGAAACCTCTTCTATTGTTTCTGGCCCTATTACTACGGACATGAAAACTTTAACCGAGGAAATAGGGAAATTTGCCCAGGATAAACGTATAGAAATAGATACCTTAAAAATTAGGGAAGAGTACCGTAAAGACTTCCTTGGGAACGTATCCCATGAACTTAAGACTCCCCTTTTTACCGTTCAAGGGTATATAGAAACCCTCTTGGACGGCGCCATAGACGATAAAAATGTACGTCGTAAATATCTGCAACGTGCTAATAAGGGCGTAGACCGGTTAATTTATATTGTTAAAGATTTAGATCTCATTACTAAACTAGAGGTTGGCGACCTAAATTTAAAAAGAGAACCTTTTGATATTATTGAACTTATTCAAAATGTCTTTGACCTCTTAGAAATGAAATCTGCAAAAAAGAAAATTACGCTCACTTTTGACATGGAGTATGATGAGCCTATACTGGTCTTAGCCGATAAGGAAAAAATACAACAAGTAGTAACCAACTTCTTGGTCAACTCCATAAAATATGGTCATACCAATGGTACTACGGAGATAAGCGTAGAAAATCTGATTAAAAACAAAGTAATCGTAAGGGTAACGGACAATGGCGAAGGTATTCCCAAACAACATATACCACGGCTATTTGAACGTTTTTACCGCGTGGACAAAAGTGGAAGTCGTAGCGAAGGTGGCTCTGGCCTTGGGCTTGCCATTGTAAAACATATTGTTGAGGCACACGGAGAAAAGATATATGTAGAAAGTGAAATAGACGTAGGTTCTGAATTCTCTTTTACTTTAGAAAAAGCAGAAGACACAAGCACCACTACAACCTCAACAAAAATCTAATTTTATACTATTGGGAAGCAAGAACAAACTTAAACGTTTTAAAGAGAACGAAACTTTTTCTAATGTCATTCAACCTAATCGGGAAGCCGTAAAAAATGGGTTTGATAAAAAAGGTAAATGGAATGACTTTTTTGGCAACGATAATCCTATAGTTTTGGAATTGGGATGCGGAAAAGGGGAATACACCGTTGGTCTGGCAAAACAAGACCCCAACAAAAACTTTATTGGCATAGATATTAAGGGAGCCCGTTTATGGCGTGGCGCAAAAACTGCTTTGGAGGACAACCTGAAGAATGTGGCTTTTTTAAGAACACAAATAGAGCTGGTGGATGAGCTTTTTGACAAAGACGAGGTTTCCGAAATATGGATTACCTTTCCTGACCCGCAAATAAAATACAAACGCACCAAACACCGTATGACCAATGAGAGCTTCTTGGCAAAATACAAGAGAATTTTACGTCCGGACGGTCTTATGCACCTGAAAACAGACAGTGAATTCATGCATGGCTATACTTTAGGACTTTTACACGGTCTAGGCCTAGAAATAAATTACGCCAACCATGATGTATATAAAAACGAAGGCAGTCCAAAAGAGGTTTTAGAACTTCAGACTTTCTACGAAAAACAGTATCTTGAAAAAGGTAAGCCAATTACCTATATTCAATTCAAGGTACACTAGTCCATGCAACACCTTTTAATTCTTTTTTTTGCTACGTTTTCCGCAGCTTTTATGGCAACTGTACCTCCGGGGCTTTTAAATATGAATGCAGCCAAGGTTAGTGTAGAAAAAGGCAAACTCAATGGTATCATATTTAGTTTAGGCTGCTCTACTATGGTACTTCTACAAGCTACTATTGCCGTTTATATCTCTAAGTTTTTACATAAAAACCCAGGGGTAATTGATGTATTATTAAAAATTGCGGTTGTTGTCTTCGCTTTTTTTATGGTCTACTTTTTCATTGCTGCAATTAGAAATAAAGAAAAGAAAAAGAAAACCGTTAAGGTTAGTAAAAAGAACAGTTTTTTTAAAGGCGTACTTCTGGCCGCTTTGAACTTATTAACTATACCTTATTACAGTGGTCTAAACATTATGTGGAATGCTTCTGGATGGATAAAATTTCAAGTCTGGGATATTCTTGTTTTCATACTTGCCGCCGGCACAGGAACATTTACCGTGCTTTACATGTACACCGTTTATTTTAATAAATTAGAGAACAAATCCAATCGGTTTTCAAAGAACAGCAATTACATTTTAAGCGGGCTCATGTTGATACTGCTAACCATAACAATTTTTAGAATCGGCTATCGCTAATGAAACCAGAGAATAAAAACTTCTTTCAGAAAGTATACGAGGTGGCCGCGCTTATACCCGAAGGGAGAGTTACATCTTATGGCGCTATAGCCAAATATCTTGGTGCTGCACGCAGTGCAAGAATGGTGGGCTGGGCCATGAACGGGGCCGGAAGCATGCCAGAAGTACCTGCACACCGCGTTGTAAATAAAATAGGACTGCTAACGGGAAAACATCATTTTGATGGCACCAACCTAATGCAACAGCTTTTAGAAAATGAGGGCATAAAGGTGGTTGATAATCAAATCATAGATTTTGAAAAGCATTTTTGGGATCCATTTAAAGAGTTGGGTTAATTATTCTCTGATTTTTTAATCAAAAGTCAAAGTGAATACAGTGTGCTCTTTTGATAATACCCGTATGCTCCCCCCGTGCAATCTCATGATTTGTTTGGAAAGACTGAGTCCTATACCGGTTCCCGTGTTTTTAGTAGTGAAAAAAGGCACAAAAATCTCATCCATTAATTCTGGGGGGATTCCTGGACCATTGTCCCATACTTGAATGTATTTCTTATCCGCCTCATTAATTCCGGCAACGAATTTAATTACACCGTTCTCTTGAGCACCCAACGATTGTTTGGCGTTTTTACCCAGGTTTAAGAGTACTTGAGATATCTGTCTTTGATCCAAATACAACTCTAAACTATTAGGAACCACATCTACCTCAAATTTTATATTTTCAGATTTATCGTCTAACAACAGTTTTACTTTTTCCAAAAGGTTTTGTGCAGGCACAAGTTCTCTATCGGGTTCAGGTACACTGAGAAATTTACGATATGACTGTACAAAATTCATTAAACCATTGCCTTGTTCTTGAATAACCTCAAGCCCCTTCACCGTACTTTTTAAATGCTGCTCCGGTAATTCTGACGCATCCAAAACCATTTCCCCTTTTTTATAATACTTTAAAATAGATTCTGAAATTGAAGTAATAGGCGTAATGGTATTCATGATTTCATGGGTTAAAACGCGAATCAGTTTCACCCAAGAATCCGTTTCTTTTTCATCCAGCTCTTTACGGATATCTTGCACAATAACCAGCAAAAGGTCCTGTCCATCTACAGTAACTGCCGTCGCTTTCATCGCCAATTCTGTTTTCTCACGTTCATTGACGAATTGATGGGTGCTACTTTCAAAAGGTTTCAGTCCGGCAAACTTATCGTATAGCTTTTCGTCTATCTGTTGGAGTTGTTTCACATGATTTAAAGGATGGTAATCGAGTAATTTTTCAATTGTTGGGTTGGCGTACAGAATATGCCCTTTGGGATTAATGGTCATAATACCAATATCCGCCTGTTTTAAGATCTCTTGGTAAAAATGCTCTTGTGCCTGCTTTTTAAGGTGAATGTCCTGCACCATGGTATTAAGCATGTTCAGGCTGTGATTAAGCTCCGTTAATGATTTTCCGCTAAGCTTTTCAGGAAAACGCAGCGTAAAATCCTCATTTTTTATAGCATCAAAAAAATAGGCTATTTTTCTGTTGGTCTGATTAACATAGTAAAGCAAATAATAGGTTTGCAACCCCAGCAGAAAAAGAAAAACCGCAAATAATATATAATTTTCATAAAAAAACAGAAAACCTACGGCCAATGCGGTAATCGCAAGTAATAGAACCCGAACGATCAATTGCAGATAAATATGTTTGCTCATCATACCTACTTCCCTATTTTCTTTAATTTATTGTAGAGTGTTTGCCGAGAAATACCCAACTGTTCCGCAGCTGCACTGTAATTGCCATCGTTCTGTTCTAATGCGCTATTAATCATCATAAACTCCATTTCCTCTAAAGTTGCGGGGCCATTTAAATTGGAGGATACGGTTTGTTTATTGGTTAGCAGGAAATCTTCTGATTTAAGCACATTTCCTTCGGAAAGTATAACGGCCCGTTCAATGGTATGCAATAGTTCCCTAATATTTCCCGGCCATCCGTAGTCCATCAATTTTTCTTGAGCCGCTTGATTCATACGAAGTCCAGGTTTCCCGTATTTTGAAGTGAATTTTTTCAAATAGAAATCTGCCAAAACCAAAATGTCTTGATCACGTTCCCTAAGTGCTGGTACCTCAACCCTAATGGTGTTTATCCGATACAATAAATCCTCCCTAAAAAGTCCTTCGGCGACCATTTTATCTAAATCCTCGTTCGTTGCACAAATCAAACGTATATCTACTGAAATTGGTTTATTGGACCCCACGCGAACAATAGTTCTATTCTGAATGGCCGATAATAGTTTTGCCTGCGCCTGAAGCGATAAGTTTCCTATTTCATCTAAAAACAACGTGCCCCCGTTGGCTGCTTCAAATTTTCCTGCCCTGTCTTCTTTAGCATCTGTAAAAGAACCTTTGGTATGTCCAAAAAGTTCACTTTCAAAAAGGTTTTCTGATATTGAACCCATATCCACCGAAATAAATACTTCGTCATTCCTACTTGAAAGTTTGTGAAGCTCACGTGCTATGAGTTCCTTACCTGTACCATTTTCTCCAGTAATCAGTACGTTTACATCGGTTTTTGCTACTTTAGAAACCAACTTTAGCACTGAATTTAACGCCTTAGAATTACCTATAATGTAATTTTTGTTCTGATTGATAACCTGTTTAAGGTGACTTTCTTTCTGTTTCAGTTCAGTAACCTGCTTCTTTGATTTTCTAAGCTCGTATGCAGATTTAACCGTTGCCAAAAGCTTATCGTTATTCCAAGGTTTAAGAATAAAATCAGAAGCTCCTTCTTTTAATGCCATTACCGCCAAATCTACAGCTCCATAGGCTGTCATCATTATGACCGAAGTCTGGGGCGTCTTTTTCTTAAGCTCTCGCAACCAATACAAACCTTCATTCCCGGTGTTTACTCCCGCAGAGAAATTCATATCCAGCAGTACAATATCTACTTCCTTTAAATCAGGAAAAGATGTAATCTGATTCGGGTTTGAGATGGTCTGTATGGTTTTGTATTCAAACTGCAATAGAATTTCAAGTGCGCTAAGGACGCTCTTATTATCATCTATAATTAAAATATTTGCATCTACCATTTGATTACCAGAGGCTTTACTAAGTTCATTTAAAACTACAACTTGCATTCATAACTTTTTAGACAGTGTCCAAAATTTTGACAATTGCTGTACATATTTTTTACACCACAAACTATGCAAATAGAAAATAATATTTATAAAAATCTAAAAATCAGCATATTACATTATTGGCATGAGAATCGTTATAAGTTTGGCATACCAATACGATTATGATTCAGTTATTTAAATATTTAGTTTTTATTCTTCTCTTGCTTTCATCCAAATTAAGTGGTCAAGAGACTTATACGTTAGATGAATGCGTGGCTTATGCATTAGAGCATAATTTACAGTTAAAGGACTATACGCTTAATACGGCATCGGACAGGGAAACTTATCGTCAATCTATTCGGGATCTTTTACCTTCCGTAAATGCATCTACTAACTATGTCATCAATTTTGGACGTAGCACAGACCCTTTTACCAATGATGTTGTGACCACTGATTTCTTTTCGAACCGCTACACCCTAGAAAGTTCCGTAGACCTATTTAGGGGCTTCCAAAAAATAAATACCATTAAGGCCACCAAGTTTCTTTATAAAGCAACTCAAGAGGAAAACCTACAACAACGCTATCTTCTTGCTTTTAGAGTGATGCAAGCCTTTTACGATATTAAATTTTTTCAAGGTCTGGTCGCGATTTCAAAAGAACAGATGACCGTCTCTCAAGCCAATTACGACCTAGTAGCAAGGCAAATTGAATTGGGACTCAAAGCAGGTGCGGACCTTTATGAAGCTGAATCTTTGTTACTTACGGATAAATTAAACCTTACCCAAAGTAAAAACCAACTTGCCACTGCCCAACTACAACTAATTCAAGAAATGAATTTAGAAGGAACCAGCAAAATAACGATACAGGACAATTTAACTGATAACCAGGTGGCGCAGGCACACAACATCATACAGTCGGACACCATATTTGCCGAAGCACAAGAATTCATGCCTCTTCTAAAAGCACAGGAGCTCCGTGTAAAAGCCGCCAAAAAACAGTTGGCTGCGGAGAGAGGTTCTTTATTTCCATCTCTTTCTTTGTTTGCCGGTACGGCAAGTGGATATTTTGAAACCACACGTGATAGTTTAGGTTCTACTATTCCCTTTCGTGACCAATTCAAGGATAACACCTCTCAATTTATTGGTGTCAGTCTTGATGTTCCCATTAGTACTATTTGGTCTGCTCGTGGCAGAATAAAACAACAAAAAATTGAAAGGTACCGTGCAGAAAACAACCTTAAAATACAGCAACAGCTGGTTTTCCAAACAATCCAACAGTTGGTGCAATCCTATGAATCACTGGAAGTGCAGCGTACACAGAGCTCTCAAAAAGTAAAAGCACAAGAACTGGCGTTCACCATTGCTCAAAAAAGATATGAAAAGGGACTCATAAACGCTTTAGAGCTCTTCACAGCAAAGAATCTATTTGCTAGTGCGCAGAATGAGAATTTGCAGGTAAAGCTTCAATCGGAAATCAATAAAAGCACACTGGACTTTTACCGTGGACTGCCCATTTTTGACATACAATAAGCCATAAATAAGAACAAGTCAACCAAGATAATTAATACAATAATGGATATACAATTAGAAAAGAAAAAAGGGTTACGGGCAAAACACTACGGTTATATTGCCTTAGGTCTATTGCTACTTTTTGTGGGCTATCAATTTTTGTTTGCAAGTTCGGTTTCCACATTCCGTACGGATAAAGAAAAACTTTCTGTTGCTACCGTTACTGATGGTAAGTTTGACGATTACATTACTATAAGCGGAAACGTAGCGCCTATCACAACTATTTACATGGATGCTTATGAAGGTGGGCGTGTGAGCGAAAAACTAATTGAAGAAGGAGCTACGGTAAAAAAAGGAGACATTATCCTAAAGCTTGAAAATATTAACCTTTATGAGCAAATCCTACAGAGTGAAAGCAACTTGGCCTTAAAGCAAAACGATCTTCGTTCCACTAAACTCAATTTTGATTCTAGACAAGTGGAAGGCCGTAAGTCATTGGCCACTGCGAGTACCGAGCTTCAGCGGTTAAAAAGAAATTTTGAACAGAACCAAGCTTTATTTGATGACGAATTGATTTCTAGAGAAGAATATCTAACCTCAAAAGAGAACTATGACCTTTCTAAAAAACAGTTCGAGATTATAAAAATGCAGACCGAAAACGATGATGAACTACGTGAAACATCCCTAACGGGGCTTGATGCCGATTTAAACCGAATGCAGAAAACTTTGGGTATGGTCTACCAACGTCTTGACCACTTAAACGTAAGGGCTCCTGCCGATGGTCAACTAGGTTTCCTTGATGCCGAAATAGGTCAAAATATATCGCAAGGGCAACGTATTGGACAAATTAATGTTCTAACGGATTACAAAATTGAAGCCAATATAGATGAGCATTACATAGACCGGGTTAAAAGAGAACTTGTAGCCGTATTGGAGCGGAATGGAAAACAATTCCCGTTGAGGGTCAGAAAAGTGTATCCTGAGGTTCGCAACGGCAGGTTTAAAGTAGATTTGGTATTTACCGCAGAGAAACCGGAAACAATACGCACGGGGCAGAGTTACAATATTAGATTGCAATTGGGTGAATCGAATGACGCCTTATTGTTACCTAAAGGCAGCTTTTTTCAAAGTACTGGCGGACAATGGATTTTTGTTGTAACGGCAGATGGTGATGAGGCCATAAAAAGAAATATCAGAATTGGGAAACAGAATTCAAAACACTATGAAGTCCTAGAAGGTCTTGAAGCCGGTGAGAAAGTAATAACCAGCAATTACGATTCTTTTGGTGAAGCGGAAAAAATTATATTAAAATAAACTGTCACTATTTCACTAAATCATAGTCTTTTATAATAACGAAATCAATCAAATCATGATACACATACAGAATATAAAAAAGAGTTTCAGAACCGAAGAGGTAGAAACCTTAGCACTCAACAATGTAAACCTAAAGGTAGAAGAAGGCGAATTCGTAGCCATTATGGGGCCATCAGGTTGTGGAAAATCAACCCTTTTGAACATCATAGGAATGTTAGACAACCCCAACGAGGGTACCTACCAGTTTGCCGGTCATGAGGTAAGTAACCTCAAAGAACGCCAGCGAACCGAACTGCGAAAAGGCAATTTAGGTTTCGTATTTCAGAGTTTCAACCTTATTGATGAACTTACTGTTTATGAAAATGTAGAACTACCCTTAATCTATCTAAAAATGGGTAAAGCGGAACGTAAGCAGAAAGTACGCGAAGTTTTAGAACGAATGAAAATCGCCCATAGGGAAAAGCACTTTCCTCAGCAATTATCCGGGGGGCAACAACAACGTGTGGCAATTTCCAGAGCGGTAGTCACCAATCCGAAATTAATATTGGCCGATGAACCAACAGGGAACCTAGATTCCAAAAACGGAATTGAAGTAATGAACCTGTTAACAGAACTCAACCAAGAGGGAACTACAATTGTAATGGTAACACACTCGGACAGGGATTCGCATTACGCCCACAGGGTAGTCAACCTATTTGATGGTCAAATCGTAACCGAAAGCCAAAATAGGGCCATAGGAGCCATAATGTAAAGGAGTTTATTCATCAATCAACAACTAATCAACCAAACTTATCCCTTAATCACGGATAAATAAGTAATCAGCCAAACACGAGAATCATGTTCAAAAACTATATAAAAATTGCCTGGCGGAGTCTAAAAAAGCAACCGTTTTTCACCTTCCTAAACATCTTTGGATTAGCCATTGGAATGGCCGGAGCTTTGCTTATTTCATTATATATCTATGACGAAATGAGTTATGATACCATGTTTACGGATGCGGACCGTATTCATAGAGTAAATGTAGATATTAAGTTTGGAGGCGAAGCTAGAGAATTTGCCGTTACCCCTGCCCCTTTAGCTTCGGCACTTAAAAGCGACTTCTCAGAGATAGAAACCGTTACTCGTTTTAGGACTTGGGGCAGTGCATTATTAAGAAAAGAAAATGCAGAAGCCAATGCAAAAGAAGAACAAACCACTTTTGTAGACCCCAGCTTTTTTGACATGTTCGGGATTGACCTTTTAGTTGGCGATAAGGAGACTGCCTTAAAACGGCCCAACACCCTAGTTCTTACCAAATCCGCTGCTGAAAAGCACTTTGGTACTCTTACTGCCATCGGTCAAAATGTAGTGCTCAACAACAATGAAACCTATACTGTAACCGGAGTAATTGATGATTTTCCCCAAAACTCATTTTTAAGAGACCACACCGTTTATATGTCAATGTCCAGTTATGAAGATTCTAAAATTGTTAACTGGGGCAGCAATAACTATCAAACCTTTATAAAACTTATTCCCACTGCGAACATTAACGACCTCCAAGCTCCTTTACGCGGACTCTTAGGAAAATATGTAATACCGGGAGTTCAAAAATTTATTCCAGGTGTTACCGAAGAACAACTAAAAGCTTCTGGTGATTATCTAATCTATAGTACTATTCCGCTAACAGCAATTCATTTAAACTCTCATAGGGTAGCAGAAGTGAGCGCCAATAATGACATCCAAAGTATATACATTCTTTCTTTTATTGCTATTTTTCTTATCGTTTTGGCTGCCGTCAATTTCATGAACCTTTCCACGGCGCACTCTCTAAAGAGAGCCAAAGAAGTAGGGGTAAGAAAAACTTTGGGGTCCAATAAGTCAGAATTAATTAGACAGTTCTTAGTAGAATCAGGTTTAATTTCTTTTTTATCTCTCATATTGGCGATGGTATTAGCATTAATTGCTTTACCTTTTTTCAACTCATTAGCCGACAAAAATATTTCCATTCCGTTTTTGAATCCGTTCTTCTGGTTAATTTTGATAGGGTTCGTTATTTTTCTTGGACTGTTTTCTGGAAGTTACCCTGCTTTTTTCATGTCCCGATTCAAACCAGTAAAAGTCCTTAAGGGTGGAGGTCAGAGCAGTGTGGGTGGTGGAAAAATTAGAAATTCATTAGTAATTTTTCAGTTTGCCATTTCAGTTTTTTTAATTGTAAGTACGTTGATCGTTTACCAGCAACTCAAATTTATCCAGGGTAAGGATTTAGGCTTCTCAAAGGACCAAGTGCTTATTGTTAACGATGTGTATGTTGCAGGCAGCAAAGCAACCTCCTTTAAAGAAGAAGTAAAACAACTAAGTTTTGTAAAGAATGCCACTTTAAGCAGCTTTTTTCCAACACCTTCCAATCGTAGTGACTCTACTTTCAAACCCGAAGAAGGTAATTCTACACAAGAGAATGCCATTAGCATGCAAACTTGGAATGCAGATTACGATTATATTTCCACAATGGATTTTAAACTAATTGCCGGTAGAAGTTTTAGCAAAGAAGTAGGCAACGACTCTACCAATATTATTGTAAACGAAACAGCCGTTGACCACATGGGATTTTCACCAGAAGATGCCTTGGGAAAAAGGTATACTTCTAGCTTAGGAGATGAAAATCCGCAATATTTTACCATAATTGGTGTAGTGAAAGATTTTCATTTTGACACTTTAAAAGAGGGTATTGAAGCCCTTAGCATACAATTACAAGGACATAAAAATGCTATGGCAATTAAGTTAGAAGCTGGTGATTTCCAAAGCGCTATAGCAAGTATAGAAAGGGTATGGAATACCGTCGCCCCGGGCCAACCTTTTGATTATTACTTCATGGAAGACTCTTTTAACGACACCTACAAAGCAGAACAGCGCTTAGGCAAAATCTTCATCATATTTACCATTTTATCAATTCTTATTGCCTGTTTAGGGTTGTTTGGGTTAGCAGCTTTCAATGCAGAAAAAAGAACCAAAGAAATAGGAATCCGAAAAGTATTGGGTGCAAGCGTTACTCAAATAAGCTATAAACTGTCCTTAGACTTTTTAAAGTTAGTGGCTATTTCAATTCTTATTTCTCTTCCCATAGGTTGGTTTACCATGAATAAGTGGCTTGAAGATTTTTCATATCGTATAGACATTCCTTGGTGGGTATTCGTTCTTGCAGCAGTCTTAGCTATTGCAATTTCAATACTAACGGTCGGGTATCAGAGCATTAAAGCAGCCATTACCAACCCAGTAAAAAGCCTGCGTACAGAATAATATCATCAATCCAATCAAAAAACTAAAATCATGCTTAAAAATTATTTTAAAATCGCTTGGCGAAACCTCTTGAAAAACAAAGGGTATTCGGCTATTAATATTGGTGGTCTGGCCCTAGGTATGGCGGTAACATTAATTATAGGTCTTTGGGTAAATGATGAACTCTCGTACAACGATTATTTCAAGAAAAACGAGCGTATAGCACAAGTAGTTCAATCACAAACATTCAATGGTGAAACAGGCACCAATAATGCCGTTCCAAGACCCTTGGAAATGGCCTTTCGAGATAAGCATAATGATAAATTCAAACATATTGTCATGTCTTCTTGGAACAATTCTGTCTATTTGAATTATGGCGAAAAAAGTCTTTCAAAAGATGGAAACTTCATGCAAGCCGAAGCCCCAGAGCTGCTAGATCTAAATATTTTAAAAGGTGAAAAAGATGGTCTACGAAAGATTAATTCCATCATGCTTTCGGAGTCCGTGGCAAATGCCCTCTTCGGAAATGAAGACCCCATAGGAAAAGTAGTGAAAGGGAATAGCCAATATGATATGGACGTAACGGCCGTGTATGAAGATATACCCAAGAATAATTCGTTCAGTGATTTGGAATACATCATGCCATGGGAGAAATATCTATCTCTTTTTGAATGGGTAAATAATGCGGAAGACCAATGGGGTAACAACTCATTTCAAATGTTCGTTCAGATTGCCGATAATACAGGTATGACCGATATTTCGACCTCCATTAAGGATGTCAAGAAAAACCTTAATGAGGAAGCGGCCGAATTTAACCCGCAGCTGTTCTTACTCCCAATGAAAGATTGGTACCTACGTAGTAATTTTGAAAACGGTAAGCAGGACGGTGGCCGCATCAAATATGTTTGGTTATTTAGCATAATAGGCGCTTTCGTATTGCTATTGGCCTGTATAAACTTTATGAATCTGAGCACGGCCAGATCAGAGAAACGTGCCAAAGAAGTAGGTATTAGAAAATCTATCGGGTCACAAAGAAATCAATTGATTTATCAATTTTTAAGCGAATCTTTTCTGGTAGTGCTGTTTGCTTTTGGCATTGCTGTTCTTATAGTTCTTTTATCGCTAGACGGATTCAATAATTTGGCAAAAAAGGAAATGGTGTTCCCATGGGGCAATGGTATGTTTTGGATTACTTCATTCATATTTGTCCTGTTGACCTCCCTACTTGCTGGAAGCTACCCTGCCCTATATCTGTCTTCTTTTAAACCTGTAGATGTGCTGAAAGGCACCATGACTACTGGAAAACATGCGGGTTTACCTCGAAAAATATTGGTGGTGCTACAGTTTACGGTGTCCGTGGCATTTATCATCGGTACGGTTATCGTAATGCAACAAATAAACTTTGCCAAAAACCGTCCCATAGGCTATGAAAAAGAAGGTTTAGTTCAAATACCGACTATGAGTCAAGATTTTAGTGGTAAATACGATTTAATGCGGAGCGAGTTTACTGCATCCGGTGCGGTATTAGAAATGTCCGCTTCCAGTGCACCTACTACCCAGATTTGGTCCAATAGAAGTGGTTTTAGTTGGGAAGGCAAACCGGAAGGCTTTCAAGAGGATCTTGCGTGGACCGATGTAACAGCGGAATATGCAAAATCGTTAAACCTAAAGATATTAGAGGGAAGGGATTTCTCCAGAGAGTTCGCAACCGACTCAAATGCAGTACTCATTAATGAGACCGCGGTGAAATATATGGGACTTACAGACCCCATAGGAAAGTACATAAAAGATGATGATATTGAAGACCCGTTTCCTCCCTTAAAAATAATTGGCGTGGTACAAGATATGATTACGCAGTCGCCATACGAACCTGTAAAACAAGGTATTTACGCGTATGACAAAAACGAAAACGCCAGTTTTTACAACTTGCGCCTAAACCCTGAAAAAAGTGCCAGCGAAAATATTTCTATTATTGAAAGTGTCTTTAAATCCCATTTTCCCGATATCCCTTTTCAATATGATTTTGTGGATTCTGAATATGGTGAAAAATTTTCTGCGGAAGAACGCATTGGTTCTCTTTCATCTATTTTCACCGCACTTGCCATTTTAATCAGCTGTTTGGGACTATTTGGCCTTACTTCTTTCGTTGCCGAGCAACGCCAAAAAGAAATTGGAGTTAGAAAAGTATTGGGAGCCTCCATTTTTAATGTTTGGAATATGCTCTCAAGAGACTTTTTGAAACTGGTCATAATTTCCTGTTTTATTGCCATCCCTATATCCTACTTTGTTATGAACGGTTGGTTGCAAGACTATCCGTATCACGTAATACTAGAATGGTGGATTTTCCTTTTAGCAGTAGTAGGCGCCCTAGCCATAACCATTCTCACAGTCAGTTTTCAGGCAATTAAAGCCGCAAACAGAAACCCTATAAAGAGTTTGAGAATGGAATAAATGTCCATGAGACATTTGGAGATATAATGTCACAAAAAATAGTCGATACTATTAAACGTAATGAACAAGAAATATGCTACTTCAACTAAACAATATTTTTAAGTGGGTTCAGCAGGGTGGCCAGCGCGTTTTTTTTTGAAAGACATTAATCTTTAGATAGAACGAGAAGGTAGAAATACCTCTATTGTACAAGAAACACTCTAAATGCGATTGCTAGGCCATGGCGCCGGATATGTTAGATAAACGTAAGGCCTAATTACTTGTAAACTTTTTTAATTGAAGTAACTGAACCATTTTTAATGCTCAAAAAACTACATTTCTATAAGAGCTTAAAACACATCATACTAACTCCTAATCACTAACACCTATCACTCCATACTACATTTCAATACAAACACTTTAGTTTCTTGCCCTTATGCCGTATCTTTGCTCTTTAGAATGATTTTATATAATGAAGATTGATAAAAAAGAAGTTTTAAGAGCACTAGAAAATATTACCGTACCCGGTGAGGGACAAAATATGGTAGAAAGCGGTGCAGTTAAAAATATACAGATTTTTGGCGATGAGGTTGAAGTTGATATCACTATCAGCAACCCCAGCCTACAAGCCAGAAAAAAGACCGAAGTAGAAATTTTGAAAATCATACACCGAGAGGTATATGAAAAAGCCAAAATAAAAATCAACATTAAGGTTGATGCCCCTGCAAAACCAAAGACTAATGAGATAAAAGGAAAACCATTACCTGGTATTCAAAATATCATTGCAGTCGCATCCGGTAAAGGTGGTGTTGGTAAGTCTACAGTTACTGCAAATTTAGCAGTAACCTTGGCTAAAATGGGCTTTAAAGTAGGTGTTTTAGATGCTGATATTTACGGTCCTTCCATGCCAATCATGTTTGATGTCCCTATGGAAAAGCCTTTGGCTGTAAACGTAGCCGGAAAATCAAAAATGAAACCGGTAGAGAATTATGGCGTAAAGATGTTGTCCATTGGGTTCTTTACCGAACCGAATCAGGCCGTTATTTGGCGTGGCCCCATGGCTGCAAAAGCATTGAATCAAATGATCTTTGATGCACATTGGGGCGAATTGGATTTCATGCTAATTGACCTTCCTCCAGGAACCGGAGATATCCACTTAAGCATTATGCAGGCAATGCCGGTAACCGGTGCTGTAGTGGTAAGTACACCTCAGACAGTAGCTCTTGCCGATGCTAGAAAAGGGGTTGCCATGTTTCAGCAAGATTCTATAAACGTACCCGTATTGGGAATAGTTGAGAATATGGCTTATTTTACACCTGACGAGCTTCCTGATAATAAGTATTATATTTTTGGTAAGGAAGGTGCAAAAAATCTGTCTGAAGATTTAGACGTACCTTTCTTAGGAGAAATACCTTTAGTACAGAGTATACGTGAAGCAGGTGATGTCGGAAGACCAGCCGCAATGCAAACGGCTACACCTGTAGAAGAAGCTTTTGAAGAGATAACAAAAAATGTAGTGCAAGAAGTTGTAGGTAGAAATAAAAGCCTTCCCCCAACCGAAGCAATCAAGATAACAACAATGGCAGGCTGTTCTGTCGTTAAGAAAAAATAATATGACATCGGAAGAATTAAAACAAAATGTAGAAAAAGCGCTAGAAGAGATTCGCCCGTTTTTGCAGAGTGATGGAGGAGATATTTCTTTAGTTTCCATAGACGATGAAAAGTCTGTAAAAGTGAAATTAGAGGGTGCATGTATTGGATGTAGCGTTAATCAGATGACTTTAAAGAGTGGTGTTGAGATGACTATAAAAAAGTATGCTCCACAAATTGAAGAAGTAATTAACATTGGCGCATAAGGCCCTGATTTATATCATATTCTTATTGACCTATTAAATTTAATTTCGTCCGAATTATAACATAAACCCGATGATCAAAACAGATATATTGATTATTGGAGCTGGCCCAACAGGGCTTTTTGCCGTTTTTGAGGCAGGCCTATTGAAACTCAAATGTCATTTAATAGACGCACTACCGCAAGCAGGTGGGCAATGCTCCGAGATTTATCCTAAAAAACCAATCTATGATATACCAGGCTTTCCTGAGGTTTTGGCAGGTGATTTAGTAAATAATCTAATGGAGCAAATAAAACCTTTTGAACCTGGCTTTACTTTAGGTGAAAGGGCACAGACTATAGAGAAATTAGAAGATGGCACTTTTATAGTAACCACCAACAAAGGCACAAAACATCACGCACCCATTGTTGCTATTGCAGGAGGTCTAGGTAGTTTTGAACCTCGCAAGCCATTACTTGAGAACCTTTCTAAATACGAAGACAACGGTGTTGCGTATATTATAAAAGACCCAGAAGTATATCGTAACAAAAAGGTAGTTATTGCTGGTGGTGGCGATTCTGCTTTAGACTGGAGTATCTTTTTGGCCGATGTAGCATCAGAGGTTTCTTTGGTACACCGTAGAAACGAGTTTAGAGGTGCTTTAGATTCTGTAGAAAAAGTACAACAACTTAAGAATCAAGGAAAAATAAACCTAATTACACCTGCCGAAATCGTAGGATTAAAGGGCGAGGATAAATTAGAGGCTGTTTCTATTAGAAAAACAACAAATCCTGATGAGGATGTTACTCTAGAAGTTGATAATTTTGTTCCGCTTTTTGGACTTTCCCCTAAACTCGGGCCCATTGCAGATTGGGGGCTAGAAATAGAGAAAAATGCCATTAAGGTAAACACATTCGATTATCAGACCAACATACCAGGAATTTATGCCATAGGTGATGTAAACACCTATCCAGGGAAACTAAAATTAATTCTTTGTGGTTTTCACGAGGCTACGCTAATGTGCCAAAGTGCTTATCAACGTATTTTCCCTGAAAAGAAATATGTAATGAAATACACGACCGTAGGCGGTGTCACCGGTTTTGACGGAAGTAAAAAAGAAGCACCTAAGGCAGTTGTAAAGAGTATAAATTAGGAAGCTAGGCACATAGGAATTAGGAGTTAGTTCTAAAAACTATAACATAGAAGCATATGGCAGTTAAAAGGTTTGAAGATTTATTGGTGTGGCTGAAAGCACAAGATTTTTCTGTTGTTATCTACCAAAAGTTTTCAAACTCCAAAGACTATTCTTTTAAAGACCAAATTCTAAGAGCGTCGATATCAATTTCTAACAATATAGCCGAAGGGTTTGACAGACGCACGAATCCTGATTTTATTCGATTTTTATATTTTGCAACAAGTTCAAATAGCGAGGTACGTTCCATGTTATATCTTTCCAAGAGACTTCATTTTTTAGAATCACAAGAAACAACAGAGTTAATCAAACAGTCTAACGAAATTTCTAGAATGCTCTTTGGACTTATACAATCAATGACCCCAAGAAAGTCAACCAATTCATAAAAACTAACACCTAATCCCTAACTACTAATTCCTTTTTTAATGTCCGATATAAAAATAAAAATAACCGACCGCGATGGTGTTCTTCATGAAGTAGATGCCCCAACCGATATGAACATGAACCTAATGGAGGTTGTTCGCTCGTACGAATTAGCTCCTGAAGGAACCATTGGCATTTGTGGTGGTATGGCTATGTGCGCTTCCTGTCAATGCTACGTAGAATCTGACCATAATCTTCCTGAAAAATCAGATGATGAAGATGCGATGTTAGCCGAAGCTTTTGATGTGAAAGACAACAGCCGTTTGGGTTGCCAAATTCATATGACCCCAGATTTAGACGGATTAGAAGTGGAATTGGCTCCTGAGAGCTAGATTCTAGCCTGATATGTAAATAGGTTAAAGTACCTGCCTTCTTTAGTGATAAGCTCATCGTGGGTACCCTCTTCTGCAATTTTACCGTTTTCGATAACCAAAATCTGATTCGCTTTTCGAATGGTACTTAACCTATGGGCAATTACAAAAGTAGTACGCCCTTCTGTTAAGGCCGCTAAACTCTTTTGAATTAAAGCTTCGCTTTCAGTATCCAAATTAGAAGTAGCTTCATCTAAAATTAAAATTTTAGGGTCTGCCAAAACAGCCCTAGCAATTGCAATACGTTGGCGTTGACCACCGGAAAGTTTCACGCCCCGCTCCCCTATCAACGTATCCAAACCATCATCAAACCTATCCGTAAATTCATTTACATACGCCGCTTCAACAGCCTGCTGTAATTGTTCTTCAGAAGCATTAGGTCGTGGAAAAAGTATATTCTCCCGTATGGTTCCCTCAAACAGAAAATCGTCTTGTAAAACCACTCCTAGATGTTGTCTAAAACTGTTTAAATTCACTTTTGAGACATCCTTGCCATCTATAGTAATTTTACCTGATTGTGGGTTTAAAAAGGTTGCCGCCAATCCAGCAATAGTAGATTTACCAGAGCCGGAACTACCAACTAAAGCAACTACGTTACCTGACTTTACCTCAAAATTAATATTATGCAACACTTCTTTATCTTCCTCATAGGCAAAAGAAACATCGTCAAAAACAATATCACCTTCAATATCATCTAAAATAATTGTACGGTTCTCCTCGTCCGATTCCGGAGTCATATTCATAAGCTCCTCTGTACGATCTAACCCAGCCAAGGCTTCCGTTAACTGACTCCCAATGTTACTCATCTGAACAATTGGCGCTACCATTAGTCCCAATAAAAAAGTAAAAGTCAAGAACTCACCTATAGTAAGTTCATCCATCATAATTTTATACCCACCAATTCCCATAATTCCGGTGGTGGCCATGCCTAAAAGAAAAGTAGAAGAACTCGTCATAAAAGCAGTAGCCGTCAAACTCTTTTTTACATTTTGAAAAAGACGATCAACTCCTTCTTCAAATATTTTATTTTCTTGTTCCTCGGCATTAAAACCCTTGATTACACGTACACCTCCTAAAGTTTCGGTCAATCTGCCTTTTACTTCAGCATTTATCTTTCCTCGATTTCTAAAAATGGGTCTAATAATTTTAAATGCCTTCAAGGCGATAATTGCAAAAATAGCCAAAGGTACAAGTGTAAAAACGGTCATAGTCCAACTAATACGTAAAAGCAATACCAGAGAAACTACCGCCGTAATAGTACCCCCTACGAGTTGCACCAAACCTGTTCCAATTAAATTACGGACACCTTCAACGTCGCTCATGATACGCGATACCAGAGCACCCGACTTTGCATTATCAAAAAAACTAATTGGAAGAGATAGTACTTTTTTCTGAACTTGAGCCCTAAGCTCTGAAATTAAATATTGCGCCTGTATGCTCAGTATTTTAGTTAATAAAAAGGACGTTACAGCTTGTACTAGTATAGCCAGACCTACAGCGCCTACCAGTAATTTTAAAAAATCAATATCCTTATTGGGTATAATGTCATCCATCAGATATTTTAGAGACATAGGAGCTACAAAACTTGCTGCTTTGCTAATCACAATTAATAGGAGCCCAATAAATACAAGATTTCGTCTAGGCCAAATAATGGTCTTAAACGCGGTAAGCATACTAACTTTTTTTTCGGCCATGAATGAGGATTTGAAGAGGCCAAAGTTACGGTAAAAACTGGTATTCCACTTTTTAGGATTGTTATCTAAATCATAAACTGTTTAGATAGAAAATGCAATTAAAGTCTACATTAAATATAAGGGAAACTATTAATCCTCTTCTTTAGTAATAATCAAGGTAGCTTTAGACCCTTCTGAGAGCAACCATTTATTAGCATAAATGAGTTCTCCTTTATCATCATACACATTTACTTGGGCGGTATTAGGGGCCGAAGTACCGGTGTTAAGCGCCTCAAAATCCACACGATTAAACCCTTTTTTTAAATCTACATTTACTCCTTTGAAAGAACCCGTTAAAAGAATATTAGGATCAACGACATCTCCGTTCACATAAATTTTTATGCGATCACCATCTACGTTTTCATGATCGCGACAAACAATACCAACAAATTTGCCATTGTTTTTCACATCGCCCATGTACATGTCCGGGAAATGCTGTTTTGAACCTTCCTTAGGTTGTATTGGTCCAACTTTAGGGTCAATTTTCATGCCTGCTCCCGCCTGCACTAATTCTCGGTCATCAATCATCTTAACCGGATTCCGTTTTGCAAAATCCAATTCAACCTGAGGTTGGTCATCAACAACGGAAGGAATTTTCAACGATGTGCCTTCATTTGGTTTTTCATTGTCATCAATCTTATTGGCTGTATCAATTTTTAAATCTTTCTTTTGAGGAATATCGGTCTGTGCCATCCCCGAGAGGGAAAACAGCATAACAGCTAATACCAATACCGAATAGTTTTTGATCATCGAATAAAAAAATCAAGATAAAGATAACAAATACCCTGCCACGGGGGCTTAACGCAATGTTAAAACGATAAATTACCAAAAATCGTATCGGCAATTAACCTATGTCCATTCTTATTAGGATGAATTGGGTCTTTACCATAACACTCTTTTTGACTCTTGAAAAGAGGTTGACGAATATTAATCTCTGCATTGGCAAAAGGGTGGTGCATATCTAAAATGATATTGGTAAACTCCTGTAATACCTCTATATCATATTTTGGATACGGATTTTTGTAGCTATATGACATCCCCTCATTTGCTCTTACTACAACCTCAGCCAAAGGTGGCGGAGTGAGTAAAATTGCAGGAATATTTCTTTGCCTCATCTTTTCAAGAAACGAATAGACTCCTATTTTAAAACTTCTAAACAATTCTTCGGAAGGCTTACCGTAGATTCCATCATTGATTCCGTAACAGAAAAGTGCTACATCTATCTTATTTTTGTCTAGAACATCATCTAAACGCTCAAAAAGATACGGTCTTGGACCTGGATGGTCTTCCTCTGTGAGTCCGCTTACGGTCTCACTACTTTTTCCAAAGTTGATAAAAGTAATATTGAGCTCTGGTTTTTCTTTGTTGAATTTTTCCTGAAGCATTTCAACATAACCATTACCTCTCGCAAAAGTTATGCTATCGCCAAAACATCCAACAACTTGATTTTTCTTCAATTGAAACTTAGAGTGATCAAAACAGCCCATTAAACTAGTTCCCGCAATGGCTAGGGCCGTTCTATTTATAAACTGTCTTCTCTTCATCATCATGCAATGATCAATAATTATATAAAAATATCAAGAATAAGAACCCCAATAAGCCCCATAACACCCACAGTAGTTTCCATCACCGTCCATGTTTTTAAAGTATCCTTTACGGAAAGATTAAAATACTCTTTATAAAGCCAAAACCCGCTATCATTAACGTGCGAAAGCATTAAACTACCCGAACCAATAGCCAAAACCATCAACTCTGGACTAACATCTGTATTGGCAATTAAGGGCAACACTATACCTGCAGCCGTTAGACCAGCAACTGTTGCAGACCCCACGCAAACCCGAATAACTGTGGCAATAAGCCATGCCAGAATCAAAGGCGAAACGGTTGAACCCTTCAGCATTTCACCAATATAATCACTTACACCGCTATCTATCAGCACTTGTTTTAAGGCTCCTGCTCCAGCTATAATCAAAAGCACCATAGTAATGCCCGAAACAGCACTTGCAACAGAATCCATAACATCTTTCATTTTCTTTCCCCTTGCTAATCCCAAGGTATAAATAGCTACCAAAACCGATATAAGCATAGCCATTATAGGGTTCCCTAAAATATCTGTTGCCTTTCTAATTGTATTTTCTTCTGGAAGTATTAGTGCTATTACCGATGCAAAAGCTATAAGAATTACAGGAAGTAAAGCCGTAACAATACTGATAGCCGTACTTGGCATCTCATCATCAGTTAATATTTTTGGATTCAAAAATTCTTTTAATGGAGTCGCTTCTACATTTTTTATTGAGCGGGATAAAAGAGGTCCTGCCACTATAATAGCCGGGATAGCCACCATAATACCGTACAGTAGCGTCTTTCCAATATCTGCATTAAAAATAACTGCAATACCTGTAGGTGCCGGGTGCGGCGGAAGATACCCATGAGTAACCGAAAGTGAAGCCAACATAGGCAATCCCACATAAATTAAGGGAAGCCTAGTAGCTGCTGCAACTGTAAAAACAAGTGGAATTAATATTACAAAACCCACCGTATAAAACATGGGTATACCCACAATGAAACCCGTTAACACAACAGCCCACTGGATATGTTTTTTTCCGAATTTGTCTACCATTTGTGTGGTGATACGTTGTGCGGCACCACTATCTGCAACCAACTTACCTAACATGGCGCCAAGACCAAGAATTAAGATCAGATACCCTAAAGTATTACCAATACCCGATTGAATGGACTTGGTAACCGTTTCAAAATCCATTCCTTCGGCAACGCCTACTAATAGGGAAACGATGATAAAAGCAATAAAAGCATTGAGTTTAAAACGGGCAATTAAAATGAAAAGAATGAAAATTCCGGCAATTACAATAGCAAGTGGCATGGGCTAGGTTGGTATTAAGCCCTCTAAGATAATAAAATAGATAACAAATGAAACTTGAAAAAGCAGACTTAAGACCTTCTTTTTAAATTAATGACTTCTATATTTTACGAATAGTTTTCCGAAAGCATTTTAAGTACATGAACCGCCTTTTCCGCATCTTTATAATCTACAAAAATATGGTCATGATAATAAGCAGCAACGACATTGCAACTTATATTATGTTTTGCTAATTCTGAGGAAAACAAAGCAGTAAGCCCCACTCCTTCCAACGACGAGTGAATAGATAAAGTAATCCAAGAAGCTACATATTCATAAGAAAGTCGTAGCGTATCGGCTTTTTGTTTTGTGATAATCACTGTTATACCCTCTTGTTCTTTAAACTCACAAAGGGTATCTGCTCTTGAGATCTGACTTGCATCCGTTAAGGTTACAAATACATATTCACCTTCGTTCAACTTTGGGGTCATACCCTTTACCATTTCCGCTAAGTTCTTTTCTCCTGCCATTGTAGCTATACTGTATTAGCCCTAAATCTACATCACTTTATATTCTTGAACAACCCGTAATTGAGATAAAATAAAAAGCATCAAATGAAAAAATATTTTTCACTTTGATGCTCTAAAGGTTCAAATAAAACTAGTTTTCAAGATATCCGAATTTACCATTATTAAAATCATGAAAAGCCTGCATTAGCTCTTCTTTGGTATTCATGACAAACGGACCATGGGCAGCAATAGGCTCATTTAGCGGCTCACCACTTAAAGCCAAAACCAATGCATCTTCAGTAGCTTCAATTGTAAAACTCTCCCCGTCATTGGCCATCAACACCAAATGATCAGTGGGTGCGTGGTCATTACCATTTACCGTAATACTACCTTCAACAACCAAAAGAACGGTGTTGTAATTTTCCGGAAACGAAAAATCTGCTTGGTCATCTTTTTTCAATCTGGCATTTAGCATATGAATAGGAGTAAAAGTAGACGCGACTCCTTTTAACCCTTTATACTCTCCTGCTATAACTTCAACTTCTCCGCTGCCATCAGTTAATGAGAACTTCCCTAAATCTTCTTTTTTTATAGCTTGATACTTGGGCATACTCATTTTATCTTTTTTAGGCAAATTCACCCAAAGCTGAACCATTTGAAAGTCACCTCCTTTTTTAGCCCACTCTTCTTCATGGTATTCTTTGTGTAAAACACCACTTGCAGCAGTCATCCACTGCACATCACCTTCACTTATTACACCTCCACCTCCACTACTGTCATGGTGAGCCACTTTACCCTTGTAGGCTATTGTAACGGTTTCAAAACCTCTATGTGGGTGCACATCTACACCTCTTGGATTATCTGTTGCAGAAAAATGAAACTTGGAATTGTAATCCATCATGATAAAGGGATTCATTCGTTCCATATCCAATCGAAAACCGCTTGGAATGAAATTATGCACTCTAAAACCATCTCCAACAAAATGTGGGTCTCTTGGTTTTACCACTAACTCTACTGTTCTTGTTTTCATATCATTACCATTTTATACCGCAAATTTATTGTGATAAACAAACCTGTACATTGATGTATGGTAAGAAGCTATTTTTTGTAGTTTTTCTGGGCAAGACCCTTTCTTACTCTGCTTAAACTTTCTGGAGTAACACCCAAGTAGGATGCCACCATTGTCTGTGGAACACGCAACATAATATCTGGGTACATTTTTACAAACTGCAAATATCTTTCCTCTGCAGAAGCACTCAGAAGTGAGTTTACCCTTTTCTGTAAATGCCTAATATGATTGTGGAGCAGTTTATTGTTGAAGTCAGTAAACGAAGGCATTTTTGCCGATAGTTGTTGAATAAATCTCTCATCTAGCAATACCACTTGACTATCTTCAAGAGCCTGAATATAATATGCCGAAGGTGCATTGAAATAACTACTTTCACGATCGGTTACGAACCAATTTTCAGGCGCAAAAGCAATAACATGCTCTTTACCTTTCTCGTCTATGGAATATTGTCTAAGCAAACCTTTCTCCACAAAAAAAGTGTACTCACAACGTTCATTTTTTCGCAATAAGAATGTATCTTTTTTAATTGTTTTGGCTACGCACTTATCTAATATTGCCGGAATATCACCTTCACCAACATTTAGATTCGTTGTTAAAAAGGTCCTGAGTGTAGTATTGTTCATCCTTCCTATTCAATTCTAATCTTTAAAATTAAACAAAAGAGAACAGATTATAACCTTTTCTTATTCAACCCCTATACTAATCCGAAAAATAGAGCTACTTAGGAATATTTAAAGGGATTGTAAATTTAAAATCGCTGCCTTCACCTAATGTGCTTTCTGCCCAAATTTTCCCTCCCAGTTTTTCAACAAACTCTTTACAGAGAACCAAACCAAAACCAGAACCTTTTTCATCTGCTGTACCTACACAGGCCATATTTGTATTAATACCGAATAATTTTTGAGAAGTATCTGGACTCATACCCACGCCATCATCAGAGACAGTTACTTCTACATAAATGTCTCTCAACTCAGTTGACAAACTAATATTCCCACCTGGTTTGGTAAATTTAATAGCATTTGAGACAAGGTTACGTACTATTGTCCTTATTATCTTATCATCAGAATACACCTCAACAACTTGAACTTTAGAAGAATTAAGTGTTATATTTTTAGTTTCTGCTATGGTTTTGCACAGCTCTAGAGTTTCGTTTATTATTTGATTTATACAAACACTTTCCGATACGAGTTCTAGTTGTCCCGTTTGAGACTTTGCCCAATTCAAAAGATTGTCTAGTAGGTTAAGGCTATTTTTAGTAGTCCTATCAATTAGCTCTAAATACTCATTAGATTGCGCAACATCATTTTTTTGTATTGAATCACTTAACAAGTCTGTTAACAAACTAATATTATTAAACGGACTTCTTAAATCATGTGCTATAATTGAAAATAGCTTGTCTTTTGTAGCTCCTACATCTTTTAACTGGGCTTCTTTTTTACGTAAATTTTCCTCTCCTTTTTTCTTATCGCTTATATTACGGACTACACATACGAGGAATTTACTGCCATTTTCGTCAATAAATCGTGACTTTCTAGTAGAAATAATTTGTGTTTCACCTTCTCTTAGTGTCATTTTCTCCTCTGTAACACTTTCAATACCATCTGCTAAAACTTGTTTATCTATATTAAGAAAAACCTCTCGTTCTTCAGGCTTGACTTCCTCTATAAGAGACTTACCTATAATCTCTTCACGAGGAAGTCCCATCATTGTACAGAAAGGGTTATTCACCATTATTAATCTGCTTTGGGCATCTTTCACAAATACTGAATCACCCATGTGATCTAAAACAGTTTGAATATAAACTTTGTCTTTGTTAAAATCACTATTTACATTAAGTGGTTGGCTCATTTTACGGTTTACGGTTGTTAAATTTAAAGTAGGGACTGGCCGTTATTCAATATCACGAAGTATAGTTCTATGCCTATCTCGTGTATTTCTATGGGGGAGTAGAAATCTGCTATTCAATGCATAGCAGCCTTTAAATTTAATATTTTTTTTAACAACTTGTAAGAATCGATCTGAATTGAATTTAAAAAATTCGGAATTTCAGAGCTAACATGAGGCCTTAAAAGAGAATATTATAATTGATCTGATTATTATTAAGAAAAATGAAATTTATATAAAGTAACATCTCATGAATTAAAGAACATACAAGTTAAAAAGTGTTTCCAATTCTTTCTCGGGATCTGTACACAAACCTGGATGCGGCTGTGAACTTTGTATGATTGTACTCCTAGAAGCGGTAAGCCAGCGGAATCTTGATGGCAGGTCTAGCTCTCCAATTACTCCACCTTTTGGTTCTCCTTCACAAACCAACTCCCATGCTTTTAAATAAGCCTCTAAATCCTCTAAAGCTAGATTGCAAGCAAATACTTTTAAGCGATTTGGGTTTATAGCGAATTTCATCCGTAAGAACTTCTTTCTTTTGGAAAATACAATGGCTCCCACGTTTATAAACTCTCCGCGTTCAACTTTTGGCACCACTCTTATGATGGCAAATTCATATGTGACTCTATCTTGCATCTGTCGCTTCTTTAACCAACACTTCCAATTTTGTCAACCTTGTATTCAAAAATTCCATATAGGCAGTTCGTTTCTCTAACGGTGTTAATGGATCAGATTCACTCAATAACCAATCCTCGGGAATTTTAGAGATAATTTTTTCAATAACAGTTTCATCTATTCGTTCTTTAATTTCATCTGCTGCCAATATCAATTTACTGGCACGCTCTAAAAGCACATGATCTTTTATGGCCGGAAAAGTTCTATCCAAATGGGTTCGCCAAGTTTCCCAATTATGATGAAAATAAAAACTAGAACCGTGATCAATCAACCATAGTTCTTTATGCCAATTCAGTAGGTTGGTGTTCTTTGCCGTACGGTCTATATTACTGATCATACTATCTAAAAGAACCACTTTTGAAGCCGTTAATGGGTCTGCAACAGAAACCAATGGGTCATAAACAATAGAACCTGACAGGAAATGTAGCCCTAAATTTAAACCGACACTGAATTTTAGTAAATCTTGAATTTCTTCATCGGGTTCTGTTTTACTAAAGCTATCATCCAAATTCATGAAAACAATTTCCGGCACCTTAAGCCCCATAGCACGTGCAAGCTCTGCCCCTATTAGCTCAGCAATCAAAGCTTTTTTACCCTGCCCAGCGCCTCTAAACTTTATAACATATAAAAACTCATCATCTGCCTTTACAAGACCTGGGAGCGAACCTCCCTCTCGCAAAGGTTTGATATACTGAACGACATCTACGGTACGAATTTCAATTGCATTCATAATTGCTAAGGTAGTAAAAGTTGCATTTTACAATCAAGTGGAATTTTAGATATATTTATCCTATGGTTATACAACGACAAAAAGCCCCAGAGAAGGGGCTTTTTGTCGTTGCTTAGGGCTACTTTTACTTTTTAATTGTTCTCATAAATTTTCTTATTTTAGGGATAATTTTATCCGCATCCTCCTCCAGAGCAAAATGACCGGTATCATAGATATTATAATCTATATTTTTGACATCCTTTTTAAAAGCTTCCGCACCGCTTTCAGGAAAAAATGCATCGTTCTTTCCCCAAACTATAAGTAACGGAGGTTGATTATCTCTTAAATATTGCTGCCATTTTGGATATAATTTCACGTTATTTTGATAATCATAAAACAAATCCAAATTTACAGCATGAGCATTGGGTCTTGACATTCTTAGATAATCCAAATGCCAAGTATCCGGATTTACATTTTCAGGATCTCTAGTTCCATGCGTATATTGCCACTTTAGGCCTTCCAAAGAAAAAGCATGCAACATGGCCTCTTCCGTTTGCTTATTTCTATTCGCCCACATGGCTTTCGTTGCCTTCCAAGCAGCTCCCAAACCTTCTTCATAGGCATTCCCATTTTGGTTGATAATAGCCGTAACTCTTTCTGGATGAGCCGTAGCGATTCTAAATCCAACAGGAGCTCCGTAATCTTGAATCATTAATGCGTAAGATGTTATTTTCTTTTTTTCCAGAAAGGCATTAATAGTCGCTGCTAGGTTATCAAAAGTGTATTCATACTTACTTGAATCTGGAAAATCACTATTCCCAAATGCTGGATAATCCGGAGCTATTAAATGAAATTCATCTGATAATTCGTTTAATACTTTTCTATATTGATGAGAAGAAGTAGGAAAACCATGAAGCAATACAATGGTTTCATTTTTGGGGTCTCCAGCCTCTCTGTAGGCTATATTTAATCCGTTTACTTCTAGCGTTCGATATTTAATTGTGTTCATATTTTCTTCGATATTAAAATTTTGATTTGATAGTTTCTGATTGGCCAATGTTACCCCTGAGACAAACAATGGTGCAATAGCCAAAGCGTAAAGAATTAAATTTTTCATAGTAAAATTATTAATTTTATTTATTACCGAACATTCGGTAAAAATAACATTCAAATTTTTTATTTTTTTAAATATCTGGATTCAATATCGTTCAATGTTTGTTCAAATATGCTTAAATCGTTTAAGCCTTTAGTCACTACAAGGCTACCTTGAATTTCCAATAGGGTCTGAACAGCATACTTTTGTGCCTTTTCACCTGGCAAACCTAATGCTTTGCCATACGTATTAAAAGCCTCTACCCAATGTTTCATACCATTCTTAACTTGCTCCTCAAATAACTCTAAACCAGAACCCAAGGAAAATACCCTTAACACACAAGCGTCTTTTCCGTCATTATATAAAATCCGGATATTATCCAGACTGTTCACTAATCTCTGAGCAGGAAGGATACTTTCATCATTTAATACATTAAACACATGTTCTTCCGCCCACTCCCCCAAATGATTTAAAACCGCAACTGCCATTCCACGCTTTCCATCTGGAAAGCGATGGTAAAGACTAGCTTTCTTTAAACCCGTTTTCTCTGCCAGTTCTGAAAGACTAGCTCCATCGTAACCATTGGACCTAAAAACGCAAACTAATTTTTCTACGATTTCTTTATCCAAAACTTTTTGTGGTCTCATAAGGCAAATGTAAGTTATTTATTTTATTTACCAAACGTTCGGTAACAATTTTAATCATTCAGCATCACATATACTTATGCTCTATATATCATGCATATTCCCCATCTTTTCTAACACCCTAGTATAGAGCATAAAAAAAGCCAAGAATACATCTCAGCTTTTTCTTTTAAATCTGTACTCGAGGCGGGAATCGAACCCGCACTCCAAAGGAACTGGATTTTGAATCCAGCGCGTCTACCAGTTCCGCCACTCGAGCATTAAAATTGGACTGCAAAAGTAAATATTTTTTTCGTTTCCAACGTAAAAAATAACAACATTTATTCTTTAGCAACACAAATAAATGTCTAAATTTGCACCTCGCTAATAAAACGACTTGTCAATAAACTAGCTAACAATACGTTACCCATGGCCTACCAAGTTCCCGAACCTAAAATTTTCGCTTGTACACAGAGTACTGATTTGGCACGTAAAATCGCCAAATCTTATGGTGCCGAATTAGGCAACGTACTCTTCTCTAGGTACAGTGACGGAGAGTTTCAACCTTCCTTTGAGGAGTCCGTACGAGGAACACGTATTTTTATAATTGGTTCTACTAATCCAAGTTCAGAGAATTTAATGGAAATGTTGTTGATGCTCGATGCTGCAAAACGTGCATCGGCAAGACACATTACCGCTGTAATGCCTTATTTTGGATGGGCCAGACAAGACAGAAAAGATAAGCCAAGAGTACCAATTGCAGCCAAGTTAATTGCAAAAATGCTTGAAGCAGCTGGTGCCACACGCATAATTACAATGGATTTGCATGCCGATCAAATTCAGGGCTTTTTTGAAAGACCTGTTGATCATCTATTTGCTTCTACCATGTTTTTGCCATACCTCAAAAGTTTAAAACTAGATAACCTAACTATTGCATCACCTGATATGGGGGGGTCCAAAAGAGCCTACGCCTATTCAAAAGCATTGAGTTGTGATGTTGTTATTTGTTACAAACAAAGAGCTAAAGCAAATGTAATATCGCACATGGAGCTAATTGGTGATGTTCAGGGTAAAAACGTAGTCTTAGTAGATGACATGGTAGATACTGCTGGAACACTGACCAAAGCTGCAGATTTAATGATGGAAAGAGGTGCATTGAGCGTTAGGGCTATTACAACACACGCCCTTTTGTCCGGTGACGCGTATGAAAAAATAGAAAAATCGAAATTGCTTGAATTGATCGTAACCGATTCTATTCCGGCAAAACAAGATTCGGACAAAGTTAAAGTATTAAGTTGTGCCGAGCTTTTTGCAGATGTAATGCATAGGGTACATCACAACACATCAATTGCATCAAAATTTTTAATGTAGCCCTTTAGGAGCTACTTCAATTACGAGTATTAATTTTTTAAATCATATAATGAAGTCAATTAAAATTAAAGGATCAGAAAGAGAAAGCGTGGGCAAGAAGGCAACGAAAGCCCTACGTAATGCTGGACAGGTTCCTTGCGTTATATACGGAGGGGAAAAACCACTACACTTTTCAGCAGAAGAGTTAGCGTTCAGAGATTTAGTTTACACCCCAGCCGCACATACCGTAAAGGTTGACTTAGGAAGTGGTAAAGTAAAAGCAATTATGCAAGACATTCAGTTTCACCCAGTGACTGATAAAATTTTGCATATTGATTTTTACCAACTTTTTGATGACAAAGAAGTTACCATGAACATTCCTGTTCGTTTAGAAGGTAATGCACCTGGTGTTAGAGCTGGTGGACGTTTACTTTTTAGAAAGAGAAAACTTACCATTAAAGCACTTCCAGACAACTTGCCTGATTATTTTGATATTGATATATCAAAATTAAAAATTGGTGACAACATTACTGTTGAATCTTTGTTGAACGATGAGTTTACAATCTTACACCCAGAAACTACAGTAGTTGTTCAAGTTAAAACTCAGCGTACAGCAGTGGCCGTTGATGACGATGAAGAACTTGAAGGAGAAGAAGGCGAAGCTACAGAAGCAGCAGCTGAAGGCGGAGAAAGCCAAGAATAAATTTCAATTGAAGTTTTATAAAAAGCGCCCTAAATTAGGGCGCTTTTGTATTTTTACAACTTTAAGTTTGCAACTTGTATTTACGTTAGAGCATAATCGTACCTAGAACACTAATACTCTATAAAACTTCGTATTATGTTTCAATTTATAAAATCAATTTTCAACAAGAACAAAAGTGTTCTAGAAGAAACAGATAGCATGAAAAAATACCTGATTATTGGCCTTGGAAACATTGGCAGCGAGTATACTGAAACCCGTCATAATATTGGATTTAAAGTATTAGATGCACTTGCCAAAACATTGGATTTTTCTTTTGATACCGTAAAATTAGGTGATGTAGGTGTTTTTAAAATTAAAGGGCGCAGTGTCCTTTGCCTTAAACCATCTACCTATATGAACCTTAGCGGAAAAGCCTTAAAGTATTGGATGGATAAGGAAAATATTCCTTTAGAAAATATACTTGTAGTTACTGATGATATTAATCTAGAATTTGGAACCTTACGATTAAAAACAAAGGGGAGCAACGGAGGCCACAACGGTCTAAAAGATATTCAGAACGTACTACAAACTGCAAACTACAACCGACTTAGATTTGGTGTGGGTGCAGATTTTGGAAAAGGAAGACAGGTTGAATACGTTTTGGGAGAATGGAGCGAAACAGAAAAAAATACTCTTAACGAACGCTACGAAAAAACCACTGAACTAATTCAATCTTTTGTTCTTGCAGGTGTTGCCCGTACCATGAACCAATTTAACGGGTCTTGAATTCTGAAACAGCACTGGTTGAAATATTTCCTTCTGCATCTGTTGTTACTACTTTCCAAAAATAGACCTTATTAGAGGTGACTCCTACTGTTAACTCTTTGACTCCAGCATCTGTTGTTCGCAATAACGTTGTAGGCGGATTTTCATCAGAAAAATACACCCCATAACTCTCTATATCATCGTCTAAATCATTCCCTGACCATTTTAGTTCTATTTGGCCATTAACATCCTTAAAGGCTGTTGAGCCCTGTACAGGAAAAGTCAATTCTGCCGGAAAAGGAACGTGACTAATTTGAGACCCCGGATTATAGAACAACCAAGAATCACTACTTGTTGAGTTTGTAATTTCTGAATTTTTTGATTCAACTACCCAAGAAAACGGCGTGCCTTTGGTTAATGACAACGTTTCTATAGTGTTGGTCGTATTTTTAGACTGTACCGTTCCCGTAGTTAAGTTAGTTACATGAAGCACGTAACTTTCCGTAAAGTCTGAAGCACCCCAAGTGAACCGAACAATGCTACTACTATCACCATCACTTTGAACAGGCGTGCACTCTGAATTCTTAGCAGGAGCAATCAAATCAACCTTTTCCGGTGCTTTTGGCGAGTCTTTTTTACAACCCGAAAAGAGCACTACACCCAATACCATAAAAGCTAGTATTCTCATCGTTTTATTACTTTAACCGTTCCCTCAATGGTTTCACCTGTAACCCTCACTATATAAATTCCGGAATGCAACGATGTAAAATCTAAATCTATTCCACCACCCCTTGGTGTACCCTGCTGGCTCTTAACCAATGCCCCACCTATAGTAAAGATATCTATTTTTACTTTTTCTGTTGATGCGCCTAACAGCATTCTTGTACTATGATTAAAAGGATTAGGAAACACCATAGGTTCGCTCCCTACAAAAAAGCTGTCTTCATATGTACCTTGACACGGAAGCCCAGTAGATACACGAAGTAAATTACCTCCTGATTTAAGATCCAATGTAATTTCTGATTTATCTGTTAGTACAATATCTCCATTTAATTCGATTGTATATAAATCTGCTCCCTCCATAGAAAGCAACAACTGTTTTCCATCTAAAGACACAGAAGAGGAAACACCCAACGGATCCGGCTGTGAAATTGTTACTTGTGCACAAAATGGCTCATAATCAAATCCATCACCTGAAGCATTTACACATAACGAGTATACGCCTGAGTTTAAATTTGATAAAGAAAAGGCATCTGTAAACGTTTGAGTAACCTCCACTCCATTACCAGAAATAACTATATTATAATCCAATGGCATTGAAGCACTTATAGATATAGCCCCATCATCATTATTCCTACATGACTCACTTTCCACCGTAATTTCAAAATTACTTGCAGCAAAACGATGCACCTCACAACCAGAAGAATCTACCTCTGCTCCTGCTGGTGTGTTAAGACATAAATCATCTCCATCATCAAAAACACCATCATTATCAACATCTGGTCTAAACTCACCTTCTACACAAATATCCAAGGCAAATTCGTTTACAACCCCTCCATCTCTAGAGGCATTATCCACAACAGTTAAGATCCATTCTCCTAATATGGACTCCCCTTTAAATGAACTTAACGATCCAAGCGGTTTTACGGTTCCTTTTATTGCCGTTACGGCTGTTGTTCCACATACAAAACTACTAGCATCATCATCAAAAGTTGCGTCTACATTCTTCAGATTACCACATGAACTGGTAATTAATGGAACCACAGTATTAGAAGGTGAGGTAAGAGTGACCACCAAATCTTCTAGATACTCATGGTCAATATTCAGCTTTACATTAATATCATCTACCTTCAAATCTTCAAAAAAGGCAATCTTAGAAATCACCGTTGTCCTTTCTGTAGCGCTAATTTCCAATGGCAGGTCTCTTGCCGGTTTGTTGGCACAATCTACTTGAATTGTGGTAAACTCTTGAACAGCGCTGAAATCTCCTTCGCCACATACATTCAAGGGTTTTACTCGCCAGTAATACGTTACTTTATTGTTCAGTTCTGTGGGAACGTAACTATTGGTAGTTACCGTAACCAACTCTACGAGATTGGCAAACCCACTATCCGTAGCAATATGAACTTCATACGAAGTATATGATGCATTTTCTTCCCACTGCAACAGTTCTGTTGTTGCCGCATCAATCAAATTATTTGCCGGTGTTGTTAGCTCGACCGTTGGAAAGTCGGTATCATATATTTTAAGGTCTAATGTAATTTCTTTTGAAACACTTGCAGAAACTGCTGAAACCGTTAATGAATAAGACCCTTCTGGAACATTTTCAGTATTCTCAAGGATTAGATTCACTTCTGTTCCATCTAGCGAGACGCTACTTGGCGCAAAAGTAACTCCTAAATTTTCGGGCGCATCGGTCACTTCAAAAGTAACTTCTTCATCAAAACCTAAATAGGTCTCATAAATAAATGGAATTACGAGGTCATCAAAATGGCAGGCTTCATATTCTAAACCAGAAAAGTTCATAACAAACGGAGAGGCCTCTATAGTAAAATCAGTTGAATTCACAGCATAATAAATATTGTCAGATGCCTTAATCATAATACGTGCTTCCGCGGTAGGCATACCAGGAACTACTATTTTGTGAGCCCCATCATTAACCACTCCGGACGCCAAGGGTATCGTAAAAGTTACCCCACCATCAATAGAAAGGCTAATATCCACATTTTTAGTAGCAACAGGTAACACATCCGTACCCGCTACATCCCATTCTATTTGCATCATTTCACCAGCAACATAGGTTTCAGTAGTGGCCTGTGACGTAACCTGAAAAGGTCCTGCACTATTTACTACGGCAATATTCATTAATTCTGATACTACCTGCCCTCCTCCGGGTGCATTGTCTCTCACACTAAAAGCAAAATTCATTTCTCTTTCAACATCGGAAACCGTTTCCCAGGCCGAGCCTCTTGTTGGAAAAGTCTGGGTTAAGTTACCTTTAACTACTTGAGAAAGCATTGGAAAATATCGCACCGGAGCCAAACTTGGCAATTTAGACCTAAAATTTGCTCCACTTGCATTGTTTGGACCAAAAGATGCTTGCGTAACAACTCCGTTATCTATCTGCTCCCAAGTATACGTTAACACATCGGTAGCATCTGGATCAGAGGCACTACCCTCTAACACAAAAGCCGTAGATTTTGGAATCACATAATCATCAAGATCTGCAACTACAGGGGCCATATTAGAAATTCCCGTTACCTCACCACAAGTCTTAGTCTTTAGGTTATCTATAATCTGTTTAATACTGATGTAATGAAAATAATCATCTCCTCTAGCAGCAACATCATTAACACCTGTAATACCGGCATACCCCATTATAGAGGTTCCACTACCCGGTTCTACCTGAACTTGCGTACCTTCAAACTCATGGGACCATGTATGGTTCGCCCCTAACTGATGCCCCATCTCATGGGCCACAAAATCTAAATCAAATCTATCTCCTTTAGGAGTCAAGCTTGAAGAATAAGCGCTACCTTTTCTATTGGTTATGCAGATGGCACCTATAAAACCGGCATTACCATTGTTTTCCCCTTTGTGAAAAACATGTCCAATATCATAATTTGTTTCACCAATCTCACTGGTCATAACAGCCTGCCCTTCACTCCCCAAAGTACTTAATGTTCCATTATAAGGATCTGTACTTACATTAGTGTAAATAATTTTATCCGTAGTGGAAACAAGTTCTAAACGAACGGCCAAATCAGTCTCGAAAACTTCGTTTACCCTGGTTAATGTTGCGTTAATTGCGGCTAGGGCATCAGGTACTGTACCTCCATGGTATTCTGTATATTCTCCAGTTGCAGAAACCGCCAATCTATATTTTCTAATGACACGGTCATCTAGGGGCTTTGCCGTAAGACTGGCACCAAAAGCCAACACTTTTTCTTGAGTGCTGCATACAAAATCACTTTCATCTTCTGTTTTAGCACTTCTTGAGTACACCATGTATTTATCATCCTCCACTTTTTCAATGAAACTGCTTTCACTGGTCTTAGCGGAGACAATCATAGCTTGTACATCTTTCTGGGAAATACTAAATCTTATACGATCTTCACGATTATCTACCGCTCTACCGGAAAATGACTTGATTTCTGGATATTTTTTTGAAAGTTCCTCCGAAAGAACTGGGGTTTCGCGGACACTATAGGCCACCATATCTCCACTTGAATTGGGGAAATAGACTATTCTGGAATTACTTTTAGATGTTGTAGAATTTTTTAAATCTTGTTTGAAAAGTTTTTCCTGCAAAGCAAAAACTTTTCCTTCATGAGCACTCAAACCCTGTGAAACTCTCTTGTAGGAAGATTTTTTCATTGACGTGCTTTCCCAGTATTCACTCTGTGCCGAAGCGGAAAAGGAAAGAAATGCTATGGTAATTGAAAAAACAAGACGTAATTTTGTAACCATCAAGGGGGTTTAGAACAAAATCAAATATAAGTCTTTTTATTATTTTTAACAGGTGGTAACAGTCCAAAGCATTTCCAAAAACGATAAACGGCATCCGACTGCCATTACCATAGGCACTTTTGACGGTGTTCATATTGGTCATAGAAAAATACTCGAACGCCTGATTAATAATGCTACTTCTCTAGATCTTAAGTCTACAGTATTGACCTTTTTTCCGCATCCGCGTATGGTTTTACAAAAAGATGCGAACATAAAATTGCTAAATACAATTGAAGAAAAGACAAAAATATTAGAAGCTCTAGGTCTGGACCAACTAATCATTCACCCTTTTACGCAAGAATTTTCTAGACTTTCTGCCACAGAATTTGTCAGGGACAATTTGGTAAATCAATTAAACACAAAGCAAATAATCATTGGTTACGACCATCGTTTTGGCAGAAACCGAAATGCAAATATTACTGACTTAAAAACCTTTGGAAGTACTTTTGACTTTGATGTGGAAGAAATATCTGCCCAAGAGATAGACGAAGTATCAGTGAGTTCTACTAAAATAAGAAAGGCCCTTCAAGAAGGAGATATTACAACTGCCAATGCATATTTGGGCTATAACTATATGCTTACAGGTACCATTCAAAAAGGAAAAGGCTTAGGTAGGCAAATTGGTTTTCCTACAGCCAACCTACATATTCCCCAGTCTTACAAGCTAATACCTAAAAACGGTGTTTATGTTGTAAAAAGTGAAATTTTGGAAAAAACGGTCTACGGCATGATGAATATTGGCTACAACCCAACGGTTGCCGGAAAGGAAAAGACAATTGAAATCAATTTTTTTGATTTTGACCAAAATCTCTATGGCCAAGTACTACAGATAGATATTCTGCACCGCATACGTGACGAACATAAATTTGAATCTGTAGAAGCATTAAAAAAACAGCTTGAAAAAGATAAACAAACTTCGCTTGCATTAATCTCACAATAAATGCTGAATCGTTTTCTCTTTTCGAAAATCGATAATTCACAACTGATTATTTTTCGTGTTTTTTTCGGAATACTAGTCTCCCTAGAATGTTATGGCGCCATTTTAACTGGCTGGGTCAGAAGAACGCTAATTGAACCAAAATTCACTTTCAACTTTATCGGTTTTGATTGGCT
This sequence comes from Zobellia roscoffensis, assembly GCF_015330165.1. Lineage (NCBI taxonomy): Bacteria > Pseudomonadati > Bacteroidota > Flavobacteriia > Flavobacteriales > Flavobacteriaceae > Zobellia > Zobellia roscoffensis. The sequence continues at coordinate 1,920,554 of NZ_JADDXT010000002.1, read as the reverse complement.
GCAGCCCTTACCGGGCTTAGGCATGTATTATTACTTTTTCGCCATGGGTACACTTGGCGTACTAATCTCCTTGGGGTACAAATACCGTTTTGCCATCATTTCGTTCACCGTAATGTGGACAGGTGTATACCTGATGCAAAAAACATCATACAACAATCACTATTACCTTTTAGTACTAATCTCGTTGATCATGTGCTTTTTACCAGCGCACCGAAGCTATTCTATAGACGCAAAAAGAAATCCACTTTTGCAAAGTAATAGTATGTTAACGTATGTGAGGTGGGCTATAATTTTTCAATTGATTATCGTCTATACTTATGCCTCTATAGCAAAACTTTACGGAGATTGGCTAGATTTTGGCATTGTCCGCGTTCTTATGCTCAATAAGGCAAGCTACCCAATCATTGGAGGTCTTTTACAAGAACCGTTCCTTCATAAAATTATAGGTATTTCCGGTATTTTATTCGACTTACTCATAGTACCGGCACTCCTCTGGAAACCCACTCGAAAAATTGCTTTTTTCGCATCCATATTTTTCCATCTGTTCAATTCTATTGTTTTTCAAATTGGCATATTCCCTTATTTGGCATTAGCCTTTACAGTGTTCTTTTTTGAACCTGAAACGATTCGAAAAATATTCTTTAAAAAGAAAAAACCATACCTGCTACAGAAGCTGGAAGTCCCTAAGTATAAAAATATCCTTTTTATACTTGGCGGCCTGTATTTCTTGGTACAGCTAGCATTACCCGTAAGACATCATTTTATAAAAGATGATGTCTTATGGACGGAAGAAGGCCATAGATTAAGTTGGCGCATGATGCTCAGGAGTCGGTCCGGATCCTTAAAATTCAAAGTAGTAAATAAGGAAACCGGTGAAAAAACTACAATAAAAAACGAAGATTACCTTACCAAAAAGCAACTGCGTAGAATTGGCGGCTACCCAGACTTTATTTGGCAATTTGCGCAAAGGTTAAAAAAAGAATACGCAGCAAAAGGAGAGCAAATAGAGGTATACGCCGTGAACTCCAGAGTTAGTATTAACAGTAAACCTTACCGCCCGTTTATAGACCCTAAAGTAGATTTAGCCCATGTTAAATGGAATTACTTTTGGCATAACGAATGGATCTACCCCTCACCCGGATCAGAAAAGCATTAAAACTTATTGGCCCGTTGACAAAGTTGTAAAGGCATTCCCCATGGGTCACGCAGCATAACCAAATACACCCCTTCACGTTTTACTTCTTCTACCAAAGATGCCCCTTCACGTATTAGCCTTTCTTTATCAAGTTTAGCATCATCAGAAACGAATGCCATATGGAATGTTGCCGGTTGCCGTTCTTTAAAATTGCTAAAAGGTTCGTTCTCTTTTTGATACAATTCTAATATCACCCTATCTGTGGAGTCGGCCAAGAACGTCATAAAAGGCGGATTCTCTTTAGCAACCACCACCTTAAGACCCAGATGAGCTACAAACCAGTCCACTCTTTTCTTAATATCCGTAACGTTCAACGCTAAATGTTCAAAAACCATAAAATAATAAGATTATAACGGCTGTAAATGTATTCGTTTTTAATCATTAGTTTAAATTTGCAGACTAAATTTAAGAGCAATGTTACAGCTACACGTAGTTCGAGACAAAAAAGACGACATCATAAACGCATTAAAAAAGCGTAATATAGATGCCGCACCTTTGATTGATGAAGTATTACAATTGGATGAGAAAAGACGTTCAACACAAACAGCTTTGGACACTACCCTAGCGGAAAGCAACAAACTTTCCAAAGAAATAGGTATGCTCTTTAAAAGTGGTAAAGCTCAAGAAGCCAATGTGCTTAAAGAAAAAACGGGCTCCCTAAAGGAAGACTCAAAAAAACTAAGCGATGAGCTGAACACCATTGCCGAAGAGCTTCAAAAAGCACTGTACAAAATACCAAATGTACCTCATGACTCTGTTCCTGCAGGTAATTCTGACGAGGATAATGAAGAAATATTCAAGGAAGGAGAGGTCCCTACTTTAATCGCAGATGCGCTTCCCCACTGGGAATTGGCTAAAAAGTACGATATCATCAACTTTGAGCTGGGCGTAAAAGTTACCGGTGCTGGTTTCCCGGTCTACAAAGGAAAAGGTGCTCGATTACAACGTGCTTTAATTTCTTATTTTCTTGATAAGAATGCAGAAGCGGGTTATACGGAAATACAGGTGCCGCACCTGGTGAATGAAGCCTCCGGTCTTGGCACAGGGCAATTACCGGATAAAGAAGGGCAGATGTACCACGTAGGAGAAGATGATTTATATCTTATTCCAACAGCGGAAGTTCCTGTTACCAATCTTTTTCGTGATGAAATAGTAGCAGAAAGTGACTTCCCTATTTGTTATACCGCCTACACACCTTGTTTTAGAAGGGAAGCGGGTAGCTATGGCGCTCACGTTCGTGGCCTGAACCGTTTACACCAATTTGATAAAGTTGAAATAGTACGTGTGGAAAACCCTGCCAATTCGTTTAAGGCTTTAGATGGTATGGTAGAACATGTAAAAAACATCCTTAGAGAGCTTAAGTTGCCATACCGTATTCTTAGACTTTGTGGTGGTGACCTAGGTTTTACCTCTGCACTTACTTTTGATTTTGAGGTATTCTCTACCGCACAAGACCGTTGGTTGGAAATTAGTTCGGTTTCTAATTTTGAAACCTACCAAGCCAACCGATTAAAACTACGCTATAAAGACGAAAACGGAAAAAGTCAATTGGCTCACACCTTAAACGGAAGTTCTTTAGCGTTGCCAAGAGTATTAGCGGGTATTTTAGAAAACTACCAAACTGCAGACGGAATTGAAATTCCAGAAGTATTGGTGCCTTATTGTGGATTTAGTCGCATAGATTAAATAGAACCGCACAAGAATAAAAAATCGGCCAGGATCAATACGTCTGGCCGATTTTGTTTTACACAATTTACATCTCTCCTTCCCCAACCTCTTCACCAGAGGCGTAGACAACATAACTTTTCCTAGTGGTATTGAACGTTACTCGTATTGGTTTTTCATTTCTAACCAAATCCAAATAATCACTATACCTATCTATTGGTTGGTAACCCACTCCAGTTTTTATGCCTTCGTTATAGGTATTATCGGATAGATTTCCATCTGCAAAGATCAGATATAGCCTATACCCATCTGCACAGTACAAATTAATTCTACCTGAGTTAGTTCCGTTCGGATAGAGAAACGCCGCATAACGGTCACAATTTTTTACAAACACTGCCATTTTTTCTATTTTTTAAATTCATATTAATTAATGTTCTGATTGTAAATGTATTACACTATGAATTAGATACTATTCAACATTGTATGAATGGCTTTTAATAGTGTATAAAACGAGGTAAACTTGGGTCACAATCTATTTATGCCCAAATTATAGTCCCCTTAACAGATTCTTTTCCGGGGCTGACGTAAATTTGTTAAATTTCACATATGAAGGCTCTATATAGCATCGCCATTCTTCTTATTACATTTTCTGCTGTGGCCCAAGAAGACTTCTTGGCAAAACAGTATTTTAACGATGGGGATTTTGACAAGGCTGTAGTGTACTATGAAAAATTGGCAAAAAAAAACCCACGTAGAACCGACTACACCGAAGCACTTATTGCAACCTACCAGCAATTGGAACGCTATACGGACGCAGAGAATTTGTTATCCGAAAAAATTAAGGATGCCAATGTCTTTCCCACTTTATTAATTGAAATGGGGTATAACTACAGATTGCAAAACCTACCAGAAAAAGCAAAAGAATACTATCAAAAAGCAATTTCACAAATTGAAAAAAACCCGAACTACGGGTACGGCATTGGTTATCGCTTTCAAAAATATGCACTTTTAGACGAAGCACTCTCCGCTTATACTAAAGCCATGGAATTAAATCCTCAATTGGATTATAATTACCAAATGGCCCGCATTTATGGTGAACAGGGGAATATTGAAAAAATGTATGTTTCGTACCTCACCCTTATCAGTGAGGGCAAGACATCAAAATCTAACGTACTTAGGAATATAGATGATTTCATTACGGCAGATGCCGAAAATGAAAACAATATCACTTTCAAAAAAATACTCCTACAAAACGCCCAGAAGAATCCAGATATACTCTGGAACGAGCTTCTCAGTTGGTTATTTGTACAGCAAAAGCAATACAACAGCGCTTTTAGACAGGAAAAAGCCATTTATAAACGAATGGAAGGTGCAAACATGCATCGCCTAAATACGCTTGGTAATTTAGCGCTGGAAGAGAATGAAACCGAAACCGCTCAAGAAATATTTCAATTTATAGCAGATAATAGTGGTGACGCCGTCACTAAGCTAAACGCTCAATTAAACCTTATTGATATTCAGCTTTTAGACCCTTCTGAAAAAGAGTTGCAAACCGTCCAAAAACAATTTGATGAACTAATCAACATACACGGCTACAAGGCTCAAACCCTGCAATTGCAAGTGGCATATGCAAACTTTCTGACCTTTAAAAAAGAAACTCCGGAAATGGCCGTCCAGATTCTAAAGCAAAGTTTAGAGCTTCCGCTAAACGCACGAGGGAAGGCTTTTGTAAAATTAGCCTTAGGTGATATTTTGGTCTATGACAAAAAATTTAATGAAGCGCTCATTTATTTTTCGCAAATACAACAAAACCTAAAAAATGATGTACTGGGGCAAAATGCACGGTTTAAGGTGGCCCAGACCAGTTTCTACAAAGGCGATTTTGACTGGGCTCTTACCCAGCTTAAAGTACTAAGAAGCTCAACATCCCAGCTCATTGCCAATGATGCCATGCAATTGAGTTTATTAATTTCAGACAATTCGCTGGAAGACTCTACGCAGACCGCTTTAAAGAAATATGCCCGGGCAGACCTTCTAGCCTATCAAAATAAAACAAAAGAAGCCATTACCGAGCTTGATGGAATTCTTGAAAACCATAAAGGCGAAAAAATAGAGGACGAAGCCCTTCTTAAACAAGGTAAACTTCTAGAAAGTATCAAATCCTATGAAGCCGCCGAATACAATTACCAAAAAATAACGGAGTTCTACGCCAGTGGTATTTTGGCAGACGATGCGCATTTTGCGCTGGCAGAACTCTATAGAAACACATTGAACGAGCCTGAAAAGGCTAAATCGCACTATGAAAAAATCATTTATAACTACCAGGACAGTTATTATTTTCCACAAGCGCGAAAGAATTTTAGAATACTGAGAGGAGATGCCGTGAATTAAATCCATTAAAAACCAACAACATGTATATATACAACGTAACAACCAACATAGAGGAATCCGTTCATGATGAATGGCTCGTTTGGATGCGCGAAGTCCATATTCCGGACGTGCTCGCCACCGGAAAATTCCTGAATGCCAAAATGAGTAAAATTTTGGTTGAGGAAGATATGGGCGGCGTAAGTTATTCCGTACAATTTACCACTTTAAGCAAAGATGAGCTGCAGCGCTATTACTCTGAAGACGCACCCAGATTACGGGAGGATGCCCACAAACGGTTTCCAAACAAATTTGTGTCCTTTAGAACTGAAATGGAGATTGTAAGTGAGCACTAATTACGAATAGACAATCTGGCATGCATTACCTATTTACCTATGGCACCCTTCAGGATCGTTCTATACAACTACAAGTGTTTGAGCGCTTATTGAATGGCTCCAAAGATGGTTTGATGGGGTTTCGCATATCAGAAGAAAAAATATTTGGCAGATACCCCGTTATAGAACCGACCGAGAATAAGAATCAACAGGTTAACGGCACGGTTTATGAGCTGATTGATGAAGAGCTGGCGAAAGCCGACCAGTACGAGGGTTCTGCATATAAAAAAATTAAAGTCGATTTAATCTCTGGCGTTAGTGCCTGGGTTTATGTAAAGGCTTAAAAGAAGCATATGGGCAAGAAAAAAAAGAAGTATTATAAGAGTCAACATACAGAACCTTGGAAAGAAGAGAGTCCCGTAAAGGCAAAAAAACATCTTGGCCAACATTTTTTAAAGGATGAGGAAATCGCCCAAAAAATTGCGGACACCCTTTCTCTGGATGGTTATAGAAATGTAATAGAAATAGGCCCAGGTACCGGCGTACTCACTAAGTACTTGCTTTTACAAGATGTAAATTTAGTGGCGATGGACCTTGATGCGGATTCTATTGTTTACCTCAATCATAGTTTTCCGTTAGAACATCCAAAAGCGATGTCCGGCAAAAGCGCTTTGCAAGTAGTTGAAGCCGATTTTTTAAAATATGACCTGAATAGTCTATTTAAGGGTGAGCAATTTGCCATAACGGGTAACTTCCCCTATAATATATCTACTCAAATCGTTTTCAAAATGCTGGAAATGAAAGAGCTAGTACCCGAGTTTTCAGGCATGTTTCAAAAGGAGGTAGCCAAACGTATCTGCGAAGGAGAAGGCAATAAAACTTATGGAATTTTATCCGTTTTAGTACAGGCGTATTATGATGCGGAATACTTATTTACGGTATCTCCCCAAGTATTTGACCCTCCGCCAAAAGTACAATCCGGTGTACTTCGTTTGGTCCGCAAAAAGAATTTCACTCTAGATTGCGATGAAAAATTGTTCTTTAGAGTTGTAAAGGCAGCCTTTAATCAACGCCGAAAAACTATTCGCAATAGCCTAAAGACTTTTGACCTTTCACCTGAGCTAAGGGGTGAAACTATTTTTGATCAACGACCTGAACAATTAAGCGTTGCTGATTTTATTGAATTGACAAAAAAAGTAGCTTCTGATCTGGAGTAATACTTTTTATTAGGTAAGGCGAATCTAGAATTAAAGGCTTTCTCTTTTTTATTACTGCTCTTCATGGATAAAGCGTGCTAAGAAATCGTAAAGAGCACAACGCTTTAGCTCTTTTTATTTAGCTTTGCCGCAGTTTCTACATAACCCAATTTGTATGATAGCATAAAATGACGCCGTTTAAACTCACAGATGAACTCTTAGCTGAAATTGAACAGCTTATTGAATCCCAAAGGGATACCGAGCTGGTAACCCTAATGGACGATATTCATTATGCGGATATAGCTGAAATCATCAACGAGCTTAACGAAGACGAGGCTACATACCTGATAAAACTTCTTGAGAGTGACAAGACTTCCGATGTCCTTACGGAACTAGACGAAGACGTCCGTGAAGCTATTCTTAACAACTTATCGGCAAAAGAAATTGCCGATGAGCTTGGAGAGTTAGATACGGATGATGCCGCAGATATTATTGGAGAGTTGCCCAATGATATGGTTCAGGAGGTTATCTCCGAAATTGAAGACCGTGAGCATGCCAAAGACATTGTAGACCTCTTAAGATATGACGAAGATTCTGCTGGAGGTCTTATGGCGAAAGAATTGGTAAAAGTCCGCGAAAACTGGGATGTTCTGAAGTGTGTAAAAGAAATGCGCGCCCAAGCGGAGAATGTTACTAGAGTCCACTCCATTTATGTAGTGGACGATGATGACAAGTTAAAAGGTCGGCTTTCACTCAAAGATTTATTGACCACCTCTACCCGCACACACATTAGCGAAATCTATATTCCAAAGGTTGACTCCGTAAACGTAAATGAAAAGCCCGAGGAAGTGGCCAAAATCATGTCTAAATATGATTTAGAAGCAATTCCGGTAGTTGATGAAATTGGACGCTTGGTAGGCCGTATTACTATTGACGATATTGTAGATGTTATTCGAGAAGAGGCGGACAAGGATTACCAAATGGCGGCAGGTATCTCTCAAGATGTAGAGGCGGATGATAGTATTTGGGATTTAACTCGAGCACGCCTACCATGGTTATTTCTAGGTTTGATCGGTGGGGTTGGCGCCGCTGCCATTATGGGCGGCTTTGAAGAAATGATCAGCAAACATGCCGTTTTATTTTTCTTTACACCTCTTATTGCCGCAATGGCAGGTAACGTAGGGGTACAATCTAGTGCTATTATCGTACAGGGTTTAGCCAATGATGATTTAAAAGGTAGTGTAAGTAGCCGCCTTGTTAAAGAAATGCTTTTAGCTCTATTGAACGGGTTTGCCCTAGCCACTATTCTTTTAATTTTTACATGGTTCTGGAAAGGAGAATTCCTCACGTCATTAGCCATTTGCCTATCTCTAGTAGCGGTAATACTCGTAGCTGGTTTTATTGGTACTTTCACCCCCTTATTCTTACACAAAAGGGGTATTGACCCAGCCATAGCCACAGGGCCGTTCATTACCACCAGTAATGATATTTTTGGCATTCTTATTTACTTCTCTATTGCTAAAATGGTATTGGGCATTTAGCGCAAACATCTATTTTACTACCTTTGTAGGCTGTTCAGTTATCGATGACCCTGATTATATCAGTTCATCCCAACCTAAAAAGAACTACCTTAAGTAAATCAAAACAACCTTTTCGGCATATAAGCTATTTTCGTTACGTAATGGTATCGCTTATATAAGCAGCTTGAAAAGAGGCACATGCCTAAGTAATTATGGAAGAGAAAATGAGAATTTTACACGTAGATGTCAACCATCCGCTATTAATAGAACAATTTAATGAATTAGGCTTTCAGAATGATGAGGATTATACCTCCTCAAAAGGAGATATTGAAGCCAAAATCCATGAATACGACGGACTTATTATTCGCAGCAGATTTAGCATTGACAGTGAATTTCTGAACAAAGCTTCCAAACTTAAATTCATAGGAAGACTAGGCGCCGGATTGGAAAATATTGATGTTCGCCATGCCGAAGACCATGGCATATTTCTGGCAGCCGCTCCAGAGGGCAATAGAAATGCAGTAGGAGAACATACGTTAGGTATGCTTTTATCCCTGTTCAACAAACTACAAAAAGCCGATACCGAAGTGCGTACCGGAAAATGGGACCGTGAAGGTAACCGTGGCATTGAACTAGATGGTAAAACCGTTGGCATTATCGGTTATGGAAATATGGGCAAGGCTTTCGCCAAAAAACTGCGTGGTTTTGATGTGGAAGTAATTTGTTATGATATTCAAGGTGGTGTAGGCGATGAAAATGCACGCCAAGTGGGCATTATGGAACTGAACCAACGTACCGATGTTTTGAGCTTGCACGTACCCCAAACGGAGCTTACCATTGGCATGATCAATACTGAGTTTATAGAGAAATTCCATAATCCGTTTTGGTTATTAAATACTGCAAGAGGTAAAGCGGTCGTTAGCGAGGATTTAGTTTCCGCCCTTAAATCGGGTAAAATTTTGGGAGCTGGTCTAGATGTTCTAGAATACGAAAAAGCTTCGTTCGAAAATATGTTTACCACAACGGCAAATGGCGAGGTAGACTTGACCAAAATGCCGGAAGCTTTTCAATATTTGATTCAGGCCAATAATGTATTGCTTACACCCCATGTAGCGGGATGGACTATTGAAAGTCTAGAAAAACTGGCACAGACCGTAGTAGACAAAGTAAAAGCAAAATTTTGTTAACTTAGAGGACCCATAGTCCAAATACCATAGGCCTCCCCCATCGGATTATGAGCTGTACAATTTGTTCATCTTAAAATCTAAAACGATGCAACTAGGCAACTTTTCCGTGAGCTTAAATGTCAAAGATATTCAGGCTTCCAAACAATTTTACGAAACTTTGGGCTTTTCAGTCTTTGCCGGTGAAATTGACCAAAATTGGCTAATCTTGAAAAACGGCAATGCCACCATTGGTCTTTTTCAAGGTATGTTCGATAAAAATATCCTGACTTTTAATCCGGGTTGGAATTCAAACGCAGAAGCGCTAGATTCTTTTACCGATGTACGAGAACTCCAAAATCAACTTAAAAAGAAAGGAATTAAGCTAGATCTTGAGGCGAATGAAAAAACAACAGGACCAGCTAGTTTTATGCTCAATGACCCAGATGGCAATCCTATTTTAATAGACCAACACCTTTAAAAATGAACTATAAATCAGATTCACCAGAAGGGTATATTGAACAGCTTCCGCCAGAGCGACAAGAAGTCATTTCTAAAATAAGAGATACAATACTTAGCAATTTACCAAGTGGCTTTCACGAACAAATAAACTATGGTATGTTGGGCTACGTAGTTCCACATTCCATTTATCCTGACGGGTATCATTGCGACCCAAAGCTTCCGCTTCCGTTTATAAATTTGGCTTCTCAAAAGAATTTTATAGCGCTCTATCATTCGGGTATTTATGCCAACCCAGAATTATATGACTGGTTTGTAAATGAATACCCAAAACATTGCAAGCGCAAATTAGATATGGGCAAAAGCTGCATTCGGTTTAAATCAATGACACACATACCGTACGAACTCATTGCTACGCTATGTCAAAAAATGACCGTAACCGATTGGATTCAACTTTACGAGAAAAATACAAGACCAAAAAAGTAAGTAAACACCATCTACGAACCACACAAAACCAAAAATGAATGAAAAACAGAGTTACCGGTCTAGGCGGATTCTTCTTTAAAAGTAATGACCCAGACCGTATGAAAGAATGGTATAAAGAACGGCTAGGATTAAATACGGACCGCTATGGATGTACCTTCTGGTGGAAAGACAAAGAAGGAAACGACTGCTCCACTCAATGGAGCCCAATGAGCAAAGACACCAAATATTTTGAACCCAGCCAAAAGCAATTCATGATGAATTTCAGGGTAGAAAACCTAGTTGAGCTTTTAGAAGCTTTAAAACAGGAAGGCGTTACCATCGTTGGGGAAATCGAAGAATATGATTATGGCAAATTCGGATTGATCTTAGACCCGGAAGGCAACAAACTAGAACTTTGGGAACCTATAGACGAAGCATTCCTATAATTAGAAAATATAGTTATATTTAGAACACGGTAACCACCAAACCCACACACCATGTCAGAAGAAGGAAATGATTTCTCGGAAAATGCAAAAAAAGCAGCGAACGACTTTCAAGAAGAAGTAAAACAAACCTTTGACCCAAATAATCCCGACAATGGCAAAATTGTGGCCATCATAGCCCATATTACAGTAATTGGTTGGATTGTAGCTTTAATAATGAATTCTCAAAATCGAACAGAATTCGGTAGCTTTTACATCCGCCAGACGCTGGGCATTTGGCTACTGACCATTGTTTTAGGAATCATACCCATTGTAGGATGCTTTGCTGCTATAATAGGCCTTGTATTAATAATTATGAGCCTTATTAATGCCGCTAGTAACAACATGAATCCAACTGTGCTAGTGGGCGAATATTTTCAAGATTGGTTCAAAAGTTTATAGCCACATAATTTTTAATCTTCGTAATGAACCACATAGAACTAAGACCCATGCTGCCCGAAGATTGGCCTTTCGTTTCTAAAATATATGCCGAAGGTATGGCAACTGGCTACGCCACATTTGAAAATAAAACCCCTTCTTACGACGCCTGGAACAATTCCCATATTGCAAATTGTAGAATAATGGCTTTTGAAGAAGACCAATGCTTAGGCTGGGCCGCACTTTCTCCAGTATCTAGCAGATGTGTATATGGTGGCGTGGGAGAAGTTAGCATCTATATTTCTACAGAAGCCAGAGGAAAGGGGGTAGGCTCTAAACTCATGCAAGCCTTAATTACACAGAGTGAAGAAAACGGACTATGGACATTACAATCCGGTGTATTTCCTGAAAATACAGGAAGCATTAAACTTCATGAAAAAATGGGATTCAGACGTATAGGAAAACGCGAACGTATTGGTAAAAGAGATGGTGTTTGGAAAGATAACGTATTGTTTGAAAGAAGAAGCAAAGTAGTAGGCATAGACTAACCTGAAACCACTTCTAAACACTTTGTTGGGACTCCATAAATTTACGCTCTAATTCGGCTTGAAACTCTTCCATAACCGGTTTAACGGTACTTTCTGGCAAATCGGCAATTTTGATGTACATCAACCCATCTATGGCATTATTGAACAAAGGATCAACATTGAAGGCCACCACCTTTGCATTTTGCTTGATATATTTCTTAATGAGAACTGGCAAACGAAGATTACCTGGTTCCACCTCATCTATCAACTTATCAAATTTGTTTAAATCTGCCTGAGTTTCATCAAAAACAAACTCTTTATCTGCATCCTTTAACTTTACCTTAAACTCCTTTTTTGGGCGCACATACTGAGCCACATAGGGATCCCAATAATTACTTTTCATAAACTCAATCATCAGCGATTTCGAAAAGTTAGAAAATTGATTACTGATACTCACACCACCAATCAAATATTTATGCTCCGGATGGCGTAAAGTCGTATGCACAATACCTTTCCAAAGTAAAAACAAAGGCATTGGTTTTTGTTGGTATTCTTTGACGATATACGCCCTACCCATTTCAATAGACTGACTCATCATACCAAAAAGCTCAGGTTCAAAACGAAAGAGATCTTGAAGATAAAAACCATCAATACCGTGTTTAGCAAAAATCTCAGACCCAAGACCCATACGGTATGCACCCGCAATTACCTTTGCCTCATTGTCCCATAAAAACATATGATGATAGTATGAATCAAACTCATCTATATCTATGGAATTATTGGTTCCTTCACCAATTTCACGAAAAGTAATTTCACGTTGGCGGCCAATTTCCTGTAAGGTAAACGGTATTTCGTTCGCCGGAGCCAAAAACACTTCATAGTTCTTGCTTTGCACCATTCGCCTATCATTCTCAACAAGTTTTTCTATTTCTGCTTCAATAACCTTACCACTAACAGGTTGGGCTATTTTACGAGGTTGTTTGGGCAGTTTTAAAGAAGTAGGTATCTGATCTATTAACCGTTCTTTTTCATAGGCATTGGCCAATATATACGTTTTTCTACGCAAAAGCTCTGTATACTCCTCTAACGTCTTATGCTCTTTTTGCGTTGCCACAGAAATAGGCTGTCCAATCCTAATTTTAATGGGTCTGTGTCTTTGTGAATACACCTCAGAAGGTAGCTTTGCCGTACGAAAAACACCGCTAATCTTAGCTAAGCGATAAAACAACTTACTGTTTTTAGCATGAAAATAAATTGGAACAACAGGTACTTCCGCCCTACGAATAAGTTTGATTGCCGTTTCTTCCCAGGGTTTATCTACCGCTATTTTACCTTCTTTTTTTGTAGATACTTCTCCGGCGGGAAAAATCCCCACAGGATGGCCTTCTCTTAAATGTAACATGGCATTTTTAAACCCCGCCATACTACTTTTGGCTTCTTTACGATCTTCAAAAGGGTTTACCGGAAATATGTATTGAGCTAAAGGTTTAAAGCGTTGTAGTAAAAAGTTGGCCATTACCTTATAATCAGATCTATGACGCAGCATTAGCTTTAATAAAACAATGCCATCCATACCGCCTAAAGGATGATTACTAACCGTAATATAAGCACCTTCTTTAGGTAAGCGTTTTAAATCTTCTTCTGGTATTTCGTAATCAATTTCATACTCTTCCAACACAGCATCAAGAAAATCCGGGCCATCTAAATGACTCATTTTATCATACCGTCTATTCATATTAGAAATCTTAGTGACCCTAAGCAATACCCAAGCCGAAAACGTACCCAAAAACCCGTATTTATCAAGTTTGGTAGCTTTGGCCACTTCTTTTGCGGTCACTAAACCCATAGTTTCATTTATCAATTAGGTGACCGCTAAGATAGGAAAAACGTTAAAGGAGCACCCCTTTTTAACAAATTTAGACCTACAAAACAGAGATTACTTCACTACCAATTGCAAGGTCTCCTTGCCTCGTTGCTCTAAAAGAACTTCATGTCCGTTTTGAAGCGATTCAATTGCCTTTTCATTAAAATGACGTATAGTATATAACGAAACCCCTTCATGATGAACAACTTTAAATCTACTTTTCAATAGATTCAATAGCTCTTCCAAGCGTCCAAAACGGTTATCTACACAGACCGAAAAACTAATTGCTGAGTTCTGAATCAAGTCAACTTTCATTTTATGATCATGAAATAATTTAAAAAGTTCGCTGATACTATCCTCAACTATAAATGAAAAATCCAAAGAGGAAAGCTTCATTAACACCTGGTTTTTCTTAACAATAAAACAAGGAACTTTTGGCTCGATACCCACTCCTTTGCCAACGGTAGTACCAGAATTAGCAGGGTTCAAAAAAGATTTTACGTGAAGTGGAATCTCTTTTTGCTGTAACGGTTGTAATGTCTTAGGGTGAATTACTGAAGCTCCATAAAACGCAAGTTCAATGGCCTCACGATAGGATATATTGTTCAGCAACTGTGTTTCTGAAAAATATCTTGGATCTGCATTTAGCACACCTGGCACATCTTTCCAAATAGTAACTGAATCTGCATTAAGACAGTATGCCAATATAGCCGCAGTATAATCAGAACCTTCTCTTCCTAAGGTAGTGGTGAAATTATTATCATCACTACCCAAAAAACCTTGTGTAATATTCAGTTTAGATTTATCGATGCCTTTAGAAATTCGCTCTTGAGTTTTTTCCCAATTGACCGATACATCTCTATAGCTGTCATTTGTTTTAATAAAATCACGAATATCTACCCAGTTACTTTTAATACCAACCTCGTTCAGGTATGCATTAAGTACGGTAGTAGATATTAACTCGCCATAACCCACCACTTGGTCATATACAAAGTTATAATTAGGCGATTTATTCCAAGCTAAAAAACCCTGAACCTCATCAAACAAACCTTTTACTAGAGTAAAAATCTCATGGTTCGTATTGGAGAAAAGGTCTTTAAGAATTGTATTATGATACGCTATCGTTTCCTGAAAAGCCGCTTTTAAAGCTGACTTATCATCAAAATAAGCATTAACGGTGGCTTCCATTGCATTGGTGGTCTTACCCATAGCAGATACTACTACAATAGTATTCTCATGCCCCGTTTGCTTTAATACGTTCACCACATTTTTAACCCCATCCGCATCTTTTACAGATGCTCCACCAAACTTAAATACTCGCATATTTTTATACTATTTATTCTTATTTCCGCTTGACGGAAAAAGTATTTCTTATTTTTTTATTAATCCCTAGCTATAGTTCTTCTAAAATAGAAGTGCCCTTAGATCTGTCTCCAGAAGTCCACTGCCAGGTTTCATATAATCTTATTTTTCCTTCTTTTGTAATCTCTGGTATTGACGAACATAAACCGGTCATTAACTCGCCATCTGTATTCACTTGATGATAGCGCATATCTATATAACCTTGGTCATCAACCAACCCTATAAGATGCCCTTTTTCTATTTTTCCTCCAGCATATTCGGAAGTCAGTATGTTTCCATTTTGCTTATAATGAAAAACAGTTTCCTGTGTAGTTTCACCATTCTCAGAATTTTGAACAGGCCGGAACTTTTTACCATTGTAATTCATCAAAAAGACTGATTATAGATCTAAAAATGCTTTGATTCCGTTTTCATCTAACTGCACCACATCCCAATCTCGCATTACGTTTGCTCCTTTTTTCTCGTAGAATGTGATAGCCGGTTCATTCCAATCCAACACTTCCCAACAAATTCTTCTTACGCCAAGATCATTTCCGTATTTTACAACTTCTTTTAAAAGTGCGCTTCCAAGTCCGCTACCACGCATTTTCTCGGTAACAATTAGGTCTTCCAAATGAATAACAGGCCCTTTCCAAGTAGAATATCTTGGGTACACCAACGCCATACCAACGATATCCCCTTCATTTTCACCAACAAAGCAATGAAAAAGTTTTTTTTTGCCAAAACCATCATTTTTCAAATCCTCTACAGTTACTTCTACTGCATTGGATTCTTTTTCAAAAACAGCCAGTTCCTTAACAAGTGTCAGGACTTGCGACATATCACTCTCTTTAGCCTCGCGAATTGAATAGTTCATAATTGTTACAAATAAAACACAAAGTTATAAATTTAAAAGCTCAAATATAAACCATTGAACCATAGTTTCACAAAATAGCCGATATTTGTGGTCAAATAAACAGTCTACCCATGCAGTACAAAAAAAACCAAACTCTCGGAGAGTTTATTATCGAAAATCAAGATTCGTTTCAATATTCTTCTGGCGAGCTTTCTAAATTAATTAATGCTATTCGTCTGGCTGCAAAAGTAGTCAACCATGAAGTTAACAAAGCTGGTCTAGTAGATATCCTTGGAAAAGCAGGGGAAACCAATATTCAAGGCGAAGACCAACAGAAATTAGATGTATTTGCTAATGAAAAATTCATCAATACGCTTGCTAACAGAGAGATTGTTTGTGGGATTGCTTCTGAAGAAGAAGATGATTTTATAACTATAAACAGTAATGATGAGCGCCACCAGAATAAATATGTGGTACTTATTGACCCACTAGACGGTTCATCTAACGTAGATGTAAATGTTTCCGTTGGTACTATTTTTTCAATTTACAGAAGAGTTACTCCAGTAGGTACGCCTGTAACCTTAGAGGATTTTCTGCAACCTGGCAACCAACAGGTAGCTGCCGGATATATAGTTTACGGAACTTCAACCATGCTTGTTTATACAACTGGTGATGGCGTAAACGGATTTACATTAAACCCCGCTATTGGTACTTTCTATTTATCACACCCCAATATGCAGTTCCCAGAAGACGGAACTATTTATTCTGTAAACGAGGGGAAATACAGACATTTTCACCAAGGGGTAAAGGATTATATTAAGTATTGCCAGGAAGAAGAAGGAGATAGACCTTATACTTCTAGATATATAGGCTCTTTGGTTTCAGATTTCCATAGAAACATGATTAAAGGCGGTATCTACATGTATCCCAAGAGTAGTGTAACCCATGAGGGCAAACTACGTTTGTTGTACGAATGCAATCCAATGGCATTTTTAGCGGAACAGGCCAACGGGCTCGCTACAGGTGGTAAAACACGAATTATGGATATTGAACCTACTGAACTGCATCAACGCGTACCTTTCTTTTGTGGAAGTAGAAATATGGTAAACAAGCTTCAGGAATTTTTAGACAAATACCATTGATACAATGGTGTAAATGATTTTTGCAAAATACGTGAATTTCCCAGGGGCAAGCCTAGAGGTATTAACCCAATAGAAATCAATAAAAAAAGCCCGGAAAAATTATAATTTTTCCGGGCTTTTCAATTAATAGATCAGTGTTTTAAAAGGTATAGATAATCTTCAAAATCTATTCGGCCGCTAAAAATAGCTACAGATTTCTCAATTATTTTATCGGCTTGTTCTCCTGAAAAACCTAAACCAATGGCATATTTCTTTAATAATACCATTTCTTCGTCATCTATAAAATGATCTGAAAAGATAATACGGAAAAGGTCATAAATCCGCTCTAATCTCTTCTCTGAAGTATGCGGTGGGTCAATAGGATATTTATTCTCCTTCTTCAAGACCTCTTTATACTCAGACTCTGTAATATCAAACTTCGCCGCAAAGCGGTCCAACATACTTTTTTCTTCTGAGCTTATTTCACCATCTATGCTAGCCAAAGTTGCAATAGCTGCAAAGTGTGCTAGGTTTCTCCTATGCTCACCACTAGTATATAAATCTGCGATTGCCATATTTATCAATTTTATTGGCAGCAAATATAATTTTTTTAGAGGTCATTCACCTCTAACTGAATGATTATTTTGGACTCTTAATAGGCTACCCTATCTTATACCAATGCACAAGGATATCATTTTATAATATTAAGTAACTTTAAAAAACCATGAAGAATCCGCTTCTAGAATTTACTGATAAAGGTATTTATTGCAGTGTTGCAAAGGTTTATTTAGACCCTTGGAAGCCCGTAGAAAAAGCCATCATATCTCACGGTCATGCAGATCATAGCCGTTGGGGGCACAAGCAATACATTACGCATCATAGAAATGTTCCAATTATAAGTCATAGGTTGGGCGAAATTACCGTAACCGGGGTTGAGTGGGGAGAATCTTTTGTGATAAACAATGTGAAATTCAGTCTGCATCCAGCAGGTCATATTATCGGCTCTTCTCAGATACGCGTAGAACATAAAGGTGAAGTTTGGGTTTTTACGGGCGATTACAAAACCGAAAACGACGGTATATCAACTCCCTATGAACTTATTAAATGTGATACATTCATTACCGAGTGCACTTTTGGTCTCCCTGCTTTTAAGTGGACTCCGCAACAAGAGGTTTTCGAGAATATTAACCAATGGTGGGCAGAAAACCAAAGAGAAGGAAAGACTTCAATTTTATTCGGTTATAGTTTAGGAAAAGCACAACGCCTATTAAAATACCTTAACATGGATATAGGCAAAATCTACACCCACGGCGCCATTGAAAACATGACCCATATATTGCGTCCTTTAGTGGATTTTCCTGAAACGACCCTGATTACCAAGGAAACTAAAAAAGAAGAACTGCTAGGGAACATTGTTCTGGCCCCACCAAGTGCTCACGGAAGTACTTGGATTCGTAAAATGGTGCCCTACGTAACTGCTTCGGCCAGCGGATGGATGACTTTTAGAGGTGCGCGAAGACGCAGGGCCATTGATAAAGGTTTTGTTTTGAGCGATCATTGTGATTGGCAAGGACTTTTATCCAGTATTGAAACTACGGGAGCCGAAAAGATTATATGTACTCACGGATATACAGAAATTTTTTCACGTTATCTCCGCGAACAAGGCTATGACGCACGTACTGAAGAAACTCAGTATGGAGACGAAGAGGACAATACGGTTCCTGATGAAACAGCAACCCTAGAAAAGCAAACATCATGAAGCATCAACAAAATACATCCGAGGTTGCCCATGAGGATGAAGTTACTTCAAGCGAACTGGGCATGAGAGGTTTTGCAGCGCTCATCAAGACATTGGACAGCACCAATAAAACCAATGTTAAGGTTCAAGCACTAACCGATTACTTTTTGGCCGCTACCGACGAAGACAAGGTATGGACCATTGCCATCCTATCTCATCGCAGACCTCCAAGGCCTGTAAACACTACTTTGCTAAGAGAATGGGCCTCGGAATTGGCAAACATTCCACTTTGGCTTTTTGAAGAAAGCTATCATATTGTAGGAGATTTGGCGGAAACCATAGCGTTAATTGTTCCATCAAGTAAAATAGCAACTGAAAAAACATTGACTCAGTTTCTTGAGGAAATGATTGCACTGAAGAGAAAATCGGACGAAGAAAAAAAGGAATATCTTTTCGAAAACTGGAAAGTCCTAGATTATTACGGGCGGTTCGTTTTTACCAAACTGATCACCGGCGGATTTCGCATTGGGGTTAGCCAAAAATTAATGACCCGCGCTTTGGCAAAAGCAACAGAAATAGATGAGGATATTTTGGCCTATAAACTTATGGGGAATTGGGATCCAAATGAGATATCCTTTCAGGAACTTATTTTAGAAGAAAATGCAAGTGACTACCTTTCAAAACCTTATCCCTTTTACTTAGCCTATGCAATAGAAGGTGAGCCAGAGGATTTGGGCGATGTCTCACAATGGTCCGCCGAGCATAAATGGGATGGAATACGTTCCCAAGTGATTCTTAGAAATAATGAACTATTTGTTTGGAGTCGCGGGGAAGAGCTCGTAACAGATAAGTACCCAGAATTTAATGAGTTTATTGGCAAAATCCCGAATGGCACGGTTATAGACGGGGAGATTCTCCCTTATATAAATGGGCAAATAGGCTCCTTTAATGACCTGCAAACCCGCATTGGGCGCAAGAGCGTTTCAAAAGCTTTACTTAAGAAAGTACCTGTTATGCTAAAGGCTTACGATATCTTGGAATGGAATGGAAAAGATGTTAGAGACCTCCCTTTTTCTGAACGACGTGAGATTTTAGAGAATTTATATCAAACGCTAACTAATCTTGAAATTTCCTTTCAACTCTCGGAAACCACGCATTTTAAAACTTGGGAAGAAGTTGCTACAGAAAGGGCACGTTCTCGTGAAATGTCAAGCGAAGGGCTTATGTTAAAACGAAAAGACTCTCCTTACCTCGTGGGCAGGAAGAAGGGGGATTGGTGGAAATGGAAAGTGGATCCTTTGACCATTGATGCCGTCCTTACCTATGCTATGCGTGGACATGGCCGTAGGAGCAACTTATTTACAGATTATACTTTTGCCTTATGGAAAGAGAATGACGAAGGCGAAAAAGAACTGGTTACTTTTGCGAAGGCCTATTCCGGATTAACAGATGCCGAATTTAGAAAGGTAGATGCTTGGATAAAGAGAAATACCCTAGAACGCTTTGGACCGGTGCGCTCAGTAACACCACAACATGTTTTTGAAATTGCTTTTGAAGGTATTGCTTTGTCAAAACGCCATAAAAGTGGCGTTGCTACGAGATTTCCGCGAATTCTACGCTGGAGAAAAGACAAATCCATTCACGAGGCCAATTCTTTAGAAGATTTAAAATTGATGATTCCTTAGCCGAAACATGAATAGAGAAGAGCTATACGATATTGCCCTGAATTGGTTTCAACAACAAAACTGGAAACCTTTTAAGTTTCAGAAAGACACTTGGAAGGCTTTCCTTCAAGGTAAAAACGGACTATTGAACGCGCCAACCGGAAGCGGAAAGACCTATGCCCTTTGGTTCCCTATTGTTCTGAACTATATTAAACAAAACCCTCAATACAAAACAAAGCACAAAAAAGGACTTAAAGCAATCTGGATTACTCCTTTACGTGCCCTTTCCCAAGAAATACGGCAATCAGCGGAACGGGTCACAGCAGATCTAGAAACACAAATGACCGTTGGTATCCGTACCGGAGATACTACTACAAAAGAACGGGCAGGGCAAAAAAAGCAAATGCCGGACTTGCTCATTACTACTCCTGAAAGTCTGCAATTGTTACTAGCGACCAAGGGCTATGATAAAATCTTTAAGGATTGTTCCGCTATTGTGGTTGATGAATGGCATGAACTGTTGGGTACCAAGAGAGGCGTTCAGATGGAACTTGCCCTATCAAGACTAAAAACAGTATCCAAAGACCTTCGTATTTGGGGTATTTCTGCAACCATCGGTAACTTGGAACAGGCAAGAGATGTACTCCTTGGCCCGGAGACAGAAGCTTTAGAAAATTCCCTGATGATACGGGCCAATATTAAAAAGAAGATTACGGTCAAAAGTGTCATTCCAAAAAAAATGGAGACTTTCCCGTGGAGAGGACATTTAGGCTTGCATTTACTGGAAGACGTTATTCCCATTATCAATAATAGCAAAACTACTTTATTGTTCACCAATACGCGCAGCCAATGCGAAATCTGGTTTCAAAAAATTCTTGAAAAGCACCCTGAGTTTGCAGGCGATATGGCTATGCACCACGGCAGCATTAACAAAGACACACGTAACTGGGTGGAGAATGCCATTAGGAACGAAGAGTTGAAAGCGGTAGTCTGTACCTCTAGTTTAGATTTAGGAGTAGATTTTGCCCCAGTTGAAACCGTAGTCCAGATTGGAGGACCAAAGGGTGTGGCGCGTTTTTTACAAAGGGCAGGACGTAGTGGACACCGTCCTGGAGAAGAAAGTGTTATTCATTTTCTGCCCACCCACGCCATAGAACTTATTGAGGCTTCAGCACTACAGAAAGCAGTGAAACAAAATGCCGTAGAAGACCGGATGCCTTACCTAAATTGTTATGATGTACTCCTACAATATTTGACAACTCTTGCAATTTCCGATGGATTCTATCCCAACGAAATCTACAAAGAAATAAGTCAGACATTTTGTTATCAAACCTTGACTAGGGACCAATGGCAATGGCTATTGAACTTTTTGGTTATGGGTAGTCAAAGTCTTCAAACCTACGATGAATATAAAAAAGTAGAGGTTGAAGAAGACGGGAAATTTAAAGTCACCAATCGCGGGGTAGCCATGCGCCATCGGTTTCAGATTGGCACCATTGTGGGTGATGTAAACCTTACCGTCCGTTATCAGAAGGGAGGATATATTGGCTCTATAGAAGAGTTTTTTGTATCCAAGTTGAATAGAGGCGATGTTTTCACGTTTGCGGGCAGGAATCTTGAATTCATTAGAATAAAGGACATGCAAGTACACGTTCGGAACTCCACTAAAAAGACCAATAAAATTTCTAGTTGGTCCGGAAGCCGTATGACCCTATCGGCCCAGATGTCGAAATTACTGCGAGAAGAATTATACAGTTCCTCGGAAGATAAAAAATACCAATCTGTAGAAATACGTTCTTTGGCACATATTTTTGCACGTCAGAGACGGGAAAGCATTGTTCCCAACCCAAATGAATTCTTGATTGAAACCTTTAAAACACGTGAAGGGTATCATCATGTATTCTATCCATTTGAAGGACGTTTTGTTCACGAGGCTATGGGCAGTCTTTTAGGCTATCGTATTAGCTTGCTATCCCCCATTACCTTTTCATTGGCATTCAATGATTATGGTTTTGAACTACTGTCCGATCAAGAAATAGATATGCAACAAGTCATTGATAATGATTTGTTCACTGCCGAATATCTTTTAGATGATTTACAAAAAAGCCTGAATGCCACGGAAATGGCACGTCGTAAATTTCGTGATATTGCAATTATTAGTGGTATGGTCTTTACTGGCTATCCCAACAAGGGCATAAAGATGAAACACCTACAGAGCAATTCCCAATTACTTTTTGAGGTTTTCAGAGATTACGAGCCTGAAAACCTACTCTTTCAACAAGCTTTTACCGAAACCTTTCAACATCAGTTAGAAGAAGGCCGTTTACGACTTTCCCTAGAACGTATTGCTCAACAAGAAATCGTTTGGAAACCTTGTAAGAAAGCTACTCCATTTGCATTTCCATTAATTACTGATCGCTTAAGCCGCGAAAAATTATCCAGTGAAAAATTAGCCGATCGTATCAAGCGTATGTCCGCGTTATTGATGAAAAAGTAGATACCTTTGGCATTAATGAGCACTTTAGAAACTAAAGTTAATAATCAACATTTTATTATGCATCCTTCCGGAGTTTTGTTTTGGAAGGAAAAATCGATGCTATTGATTAGTGATGTGCACCTAGGAAAGATTTCACACTTTAGGAAATTTGGCGCGGCCGTGCCTCAAGCTGCGATTCAGAAGAATTTTGAATTAATGGATGTTGCGGTCAATTTTTTTCAACCTGAGGTCCTTGTTTTTATGGGTGACTTGTTTCATTCTTCACTCAATAAAGAATGGCAACTTTTTGAAGCATGGGCAAGTACCATTACCTCGGACATTATTCTTGTTGCCGGAAACCATGATATTATTTCTCCGCTTAAATATGAAGAGCTGGGCATACGGGTAGTTTCGGAAATACAGCTAGATGGTTTTCTTTTGACCCATCATCCGGAAGAACGCGAAGGATTCTTCAATTTTTCCGGCCATATTCACCCCGCAGTTCGTTTGCAAGGTATGGGAAGGCAATCCATACGCTTATCCTGTTTCTTTAAATCTGAAAATCAGTTGATTTTACCGGCTTTCGGGACCTTTACCGGCACTTATACTCTAGAACCGAAAGCGAACAACGAAGTATTTGCTGTCACCCAAGAAGAGGTGTTCCAAGTACAAATGAAGGAAACGAAACGCAAAAGACGGTATTAAACCAGTCCATTTTATATCAATTCGCATCAATCGTACTGTTTTTGCTATTGTAATTTTATAAAAAATTAACCTTATGAAAAAGAGACTGGCCCTACTTAACCTGTTATCCGTTCTTTTCGTTATCGGAATCAATTATATTTCTCAAATGTACCGTTTGAACAATACAACTATTGGAGAAATAAGCGGCAGATATGATAATCTTTTTACTCCCGCCGGTTATGCATTTTCCATTTGGGGATTAATATTTTTAAGCCTCTTGGCCTACTCTATCTTTCAGGTAAAGCGCGCGTTTTTTAGCACTAAAAAAAGTGATTTCATAGAACAAACGGGTTATTGGTTTCTAATGGCCAACCTCCTGAATTCTGTATGGGTATTGGCATTTGTTTATGATTATACAGGCATATCGGTTCTGATTATGCTGGGCATTCTTATTTCCCTGATAAAAATCATCCTAAATACAAATATGGAAAAATGGGACGCTCCCATTGAGGTCCTCGCTTTTGTATGGTGGCCCATTTGTTTGTACAGCGGATGGATTACCGTAGCCACAATCGCCAATATTTCGGCATATTTGACCAAATTAGGTTGGAGCGGAGCTCCACTTTCAGAAGTCTCATGGACTATAATTCTCATAGCCATTGCAGCAGGAATAAACCTAGCTATTACATGGACCCGTAACATGAGGGAATTTGCACTTGTTGGCGTATGGGCCTTAGTCGCTATTTTTGTTCGACATAAAGATAATTTTGAAGTTATTGCCTATTCTGCCCTTGCTGCGGGAGTTATTCTTTTCGTTTCCTCTATGGCGCACGCCATGCGAAACCGCGAAACTAATCCAGGACAGAAATTGAAGGAACGATTGCAGGGTGACCGTTAAGAACAATTATAAATGGTCTAAACCATAGACTTTATATCATTGGACCATGATGGATAGGTAAAAATGATTTGCTTCAGCTGTTTTGCGGTCATGCCTTGATTAATGGCCATAGTAAAAAGGTTTATAGTCTCACCGGCTTCTGGCCCCAATAGATGTGCCCCCACAATTTCTTTAGTTCGCTCGTTCAAAATAATTTTGTAGGCATACAAGGGTGCATTGATTCTTTTGGCGTTGAACCAACTTGAAGCCGTTTCAAAATTGACCACCACATTTTTGTATCTATTTTTTGCTTCCTCCTCAGAGTATCCTACAGAAGCTAAATTGGGCAAAGTAAATACCACGGAAGGCGTAACCGGCACTTCTAGTTTTTTCTTGTTCCCTTCAATAATATTTATGGCAACAACATTCCCCTCCTTACCGGATAGAGGTGTAAGCGGCAAACCTTTATCGGAGACATCTCCACAAGCATAAACATTTTCGTTCGTCTTGCTTTGTAGATAATCATTCGTTTCAATGCCATCCTCCGTGAAATTTACTTGACCTTTTTCTAAATTCAATTTTGATATGGCCGGAACACGACCTGCCGTATTAAAAACCACTCTGGATTTTAGCTTCTCGGACTTTCCTTTTCTATCGTAGGAAACCTTCAAATTTTTCGCCCCCCTTTTGATACCCGTAATGGTAGCATCAAAAATAAATTCTATTCCCATTTCTTTGGAATATTTAGTTAGCTCTTTCACTAAATCGGCATCAAAAGGTTTCAATGGTCTTTTTCCAGAATCTATAACCGTAACCTGTGCTCCGGCCCTAGCCGCGATATGGGAAAATTCCATTCCTACATAACCTGCACCTATAAAAGTAACTTTCTTTGGAAGCTTCTTTTGACTCAAAAAATCATCACTTGTTTTAAGGTATTTATTGCCTTTAAAATCTAATTTACGTGGTTCAAAACCAGTGGCTATAACAATTTTATCGGCCTTTATCGTTTTCCCTTCTACGGAAAGTGTTTGCTCATCCAAAAACTCTGGAGATTTATAATACAGATCAACACCCAGTTCTTTCAGGTCTTTTTCCGTAGACTCAGGTACGGGAGATGTGAAATTCTTCTTGTATTTCATTAACTTTTTCCAACTCAGTGCTGGCGTATCCTTGATTCCTTTTCCTAAAAGATTAGTACTTACCTCAATTACCTCCGTAGCCCCCAAGAGCACCTTTTTAGGGTCACAGCCCCTATTTGCACATGTTCCTCCATATTCCCGCTTATCGGCAATCGCCACTTTGAGTCCCTCTTTTACACAAGTTTCCGCTACGGTCTGACCTGCAATTCCACTTCCTATTACAAATACATCATATTTTTGTTCTTCCATCTTTCTTTAGCTATTGTTTCGACCCAAAAAGTAAAGTATGGGCCTAATTCTCAGGTAGTCAATTTGCATTTTTTAGGCGGATTAAATGAATGCTACACAATCAATTGTTAACGCTAGACGAATTCCTCCAATCATATTAGCTTAATTATTATTCGATATCGCACAAAAGAGAGCAAAAACATTAAATGAGTTCATTATCTTTGTAACCTCAAAATCTAAAGGCCGATTTCATTTTTAGGCCAAGGTAATATCGTCTCGGGTGCATAGCAGTAGCATTTCATTCGAGTTCTTAAAAAATATAACGGTTGACGCAATCTTCTATTCAACAACTGTTTTCTCAGTCTTCGCAAACGCGAAAACTGCGGGACACTATTGCCGAAAAGTTCCCGGCAAATTCAGATAAAAATCAAATTCTAGAACAGGCCATTGTTTTAAAAGGGCTCACAGGCTCTTCTCTATCCTTTGTCTTTTCAGAAGTTTTTCAGAAATCTGACAGGCCCTTTCTCTTAATTTTCAACGACAAAGAGGAAGCCGCCTATTACCTGAACGACCTTGAGCAAATTGTTGGAGAGAAAGATGTGCTGTTCTACCCCGGAAGCTACCGTAGACCTTACCAAATAGAAGAAACGGACAATGCAAATGTTCTTTTACGTGCCGAAGTGCTAAACCGTATCAACTCTCGTAAAAAACCCGCCATTATAGTCACCTATCCTGATGCGCTTTTTGAGAAAGTGGTTACCAGACGTGAACTTGAAAAAAATACGCTGAAGGTAAAGTTGAACGATACCATTTCACTCGATTTTCTTAATGAGGTACTTTTTGAGTACAAATTTAAAAGAGTAGATTTTGTTACGGAACCTGGTGAATTTTCAGTGCGCGGTGGGATTGTAGATGTCTTTTCGTTCTCGAATGACGAACCCTACCGCATTGAATTTTTTGGTGACGAGGTAGACAGTATCCGTACGTTTGATGTAGACACCCAACTCTCTACAAACAAGGTCAACAAGATTAATATCATACCCAATGTAGCGAATAAATTCTTAGAAGAAAATAGACAAAATTTTCTAGAATACGTTTCGGCGGACACTATAATTTTCGCTAAAAACACAGATTATATTTTTGACCGTCTTGATGATTTTTTCAAAAAGGCAAAGGAAGCGTTTTCAAAATTATCAAAAGATGTAAAACATGTAGAACCGGAAGCGCTATTCATGAACTCAGAAAGTTTCAGCAAGCAGCTAAAAGCTTTCGCACTACTTACTACGGAGGCTTCTACTACGGCGGAGCTGATGAAGAGTGCTATAACCATTCAATTTAACACCCATCCTCAGCCATCTTTCAATAAAAAATTCGATTTACTAATCGAAAACCTAAACGCTTACAAAGCCCGAGGGTATACCAATTATATTTTCTGTGCGAGTGAGCAACAGGCTAAGCGCTTTCATGCCATTTTTGAAGAGGTAAACGAACATGTGGATTACCAAACGGTGGTTACCCCAATTTATCAAGGTTTTATTGATGATGACCAGAAATTAGTGTGTTATACAGACCACCAAGTTTTTGAGCGCTATCATAAATTCAACCTAAAAAATGGCTACGCTAAAAAACAAGCTATTACCCTTAAAGAGCTAAATAAGCTTGAAATTGGTGATTACGTGACCCATATAGACCACGGAATTGGAAAATTTGGTGGACTCCAGAAAATTGATGTAGAAGGCAAAAAGCAAGAAGCCATTAAATTGATGTATGGTGAGCGCGATATTCTTTACGTAAGTATTCACTCGCTTCATAAAATATCCAAGTTCAACGGCAAAGATGGTGCAGTTCCCAAGATTTTTAAATTAGGTTCCGCAGCTTGGAAAAAGCTAAAACAGAAAACCAAGACCAGAGTCAAAAAAATCGCTTTTGACCTGATTAAAATCTACGCCAAACGTCGGCTTGAAAAAGGGTTTCAGTACGACCTTGATAGCTATTTGCAAACCGAACTGGAAGCTTCGTTCATTTACGAAGACACCCCAGACCAAAGTAAGGCTACCGAAGATTTTAAAAAGGACATGGAAAGCGAACGCCCTATGGACCGTCTTATTTGCGGTGATGTAGGTTTTGGCAAGACTGAAGTTGCTATTCGTGCCGCTTTTAAAGCCGTGGATAACGGCAAGCAAGTAGCCGTGTTGGTTCCTACTACAATTCTAGCGTTTCAGCACCACCGCACATTTAGCGAAAGGTTAAAAGAAATGCCGGTAAACGTTGACTACCTCAACCGTTTTAGGACTGCGAAGGAACGCAGGGAAACCTTAGAAAAGCTGGAAGCCGGACAAGTAGATATCATCATTGGAACTCATCAATTGGTGAATAAAAATGTTAAATTCAAAGATTTAGGCCTACTCATAGTAGATGAGGAACAAAAATTCGGGGTTGCTGTAAAAGACAAATTAAAGTCCATAAAAGAGAATGTAGATGTTCTTACATTAACGGCAACGCCTATACCTAGAACACTGCAATTCAGCTTAATGGCTGCCCGCGATCTGTCGGTAATAAAAACCCCACCACCAAACCGCTACCCTATTGAAAGTAGGGTAATTCGTTTTGGAGAAGAAACCATCCGTGATGCTGTTAGCTATGAAATACAACGTGGAGGGCAAGTATTCTTTATTCACAACCGCATTGAAAACATAAAAGAAGTGGCTGGAATGATTCAACGGCTTGTTCCAGATGCTAAAGTAGGTATTGGTCACGGCCAAATGGACGGTAAGAAATTGGAAACCCTTATGCTTTCTTTTATGAACGGCGAGTTTGATGTTCTAGTTTCCACAACCATTATTGAAAGTGGACTAGACGTTACCAATGCTAATACTATTTTTATCAATAACGCCAATAATTTTGGACTGAGCGACCTTCACCAAATGCGAGGCCGTGTTGGGCGTAGTAATAAGAAAGCCTTTTGTTACTTCATTACGCCGCCTTATGAGTCTATGACCGCTGAAGCTAGAAAACGAATAGAGGCATTGGCGCAATTTACAGAGCTAGGCAGTGGTTTCAATATTGCTATGAAAGATCTTGAAATTCGTGGTGCAGGAGATTTATTGGGAGGAGAACAAAGTGGATTTATCAACGAAATTGGTTTTGAGACGTATCAAAAAATATTAGGTGAAGCCATAGATGAACTAAAAGAAAATGAATTTAAAGACCTCTATGAAGAGGTGGAAGGTCATAAAGAAAAGGTCTTTGTAAAAGAGACTCAACTTGATTCTGACTTTCAATTACTTTTTCCTGATGATTACATCAATAACATTACAGAGCGCCTTACGCTCTACACAGACCTGAACGAAATTACAAACGAAGAAAATCTGCAGAAATTTGAAGCTCAATTAGTAGACCGTTTTGGGGCAATTCCTATTGAGGCCGAGGATTTACTCAATTCAGTTCGTATTAAATGGATCGCCAATAGTATTGGAATTGAAAAGGTAGTGATGAAAAAAGGAAAATTGATCGGTTACTTTATTTCGGACCAGCAATCAGCTTTCTACCAAAGTACCATTTTTACTAAAGTCTTGCGGTTTGTACAGAGCCATCCGCAGCATTGCAAAATCAAAGAAAAACAAACTAGAAACGGACTTAGGTTATTATTGGTATTCGAGAGAATTACATCTGTAGAAAAAGCTTTAAAAGCCATGACTCCGTTTGCACAAACTGCAGAACCAGTTTCATAAAATGTTTTTATTCAACTATATTAGTTTCAGCTAAAATGCTATCTGTCTTTTAGCTGAAACCTTTTGTTGACCAAACAATACACATTACAATGAAACTGAAAACCTGCTTTGGCCTAGCGGCTACCATTCTTCTGTGCTTAAATCTAAGTGCTCAACCCAGCAAAGAACTCGTAAATGTAATCGTAACTCCCGACCATACCGACTGGACCTATAGGGTTGGCGAACGAGCTGAATTCTCAATTACCGTGTTACGCAACAACGTTCCTATAGAGAATATCAGCATCAACTATACAGTTGAAACCGACCCTGGTTACCGTTCCGTAAAAATTTGGGACGAAGGAAAATTGACTCTAAAAAATGGCGTTGCAAAAGTAAAATCAGATAAATTTAATAAACCTGGTTTTCTTCGCTGTACTGCAAAAGTTATTATAGATGGCAAAGAATATAGTTCCTACGCAACAGCAGGCTTTTCACCCGAAAAAATAAAAGTCACTACAACATTACCTTCTGACTTTGAAACTTTCTGGAATAAAGGAAAAGAAGAACTTGCAGCTATACCCATGAATGCGGTTATGACATTAATGCCGGAACGTTCCACGGACAAGGTAGATGTGTACCACGTACGGTTGGATAATATAAAAGGAAAAATCTACGGCATACTCTGCACCCCCAAAAAAGAAGGGAAATACCCCGCTATTTTACATGTGCCCGGTGCAGGTATCAGACCTTATTACGGAGAGGTAGATGAAGCGGCTCAAGGTTTCGTAACCTTCACTATTGGCATCCATGGTATTCCTGTAAATCTTGACCAACAAGTTTATGATGATCTAAGGGCGGGCGCCTTAAGTAATTACAATACAATTAATCTGGATGATAAAGACCAAGCGTATTATCGTAGGGTATATCTTGGTTGCATTCGCGCAGTAGATTTTTTAGAAAGTGTATCCAATTTTAATGGCGAGGACATTGCCGTTACAGGCGGCAGTCAAGGTGGTGCGCTATCCATTGTAACTGCCGGACTGGATGACCGCATTGATTATTTAGCAGCGTTCTACCCTGCTTTGAGCGACCTAACTGGTTTTCTACATGGTCGTGCCGGAGGTTGGCCACAGCTATTTATTGACGATTTCACTAATAAACCAGAGAAAATAGCAGTATCAAAGTACTATGATGTAGCTAATTTTTCACGCTTTGTTAAAGCGGAAGGTTGGTACAGCTGGGGTTACAATGATAATGTTTGTCCGCCTGCCTCTACTTATGCCGCTTACAACCTAATTCCCGCTAAAAAAGAATTGCACATTTTTCAAGAAACCCGTCATTGGACCTTTCCTGAGCAACACGAACTAAAAAATGAATGGCTTTTTTCAAAGTTAAGGAACTAGCTCAAGACCGGGCAAATTCCTATCTTTAAACACACTGAAAACACACTACTATGAAATATAGGTTTTTACTAGTCCTCCTTGTAGTCATGAGTGCTTTGTCTTTACAAGCACAAAATGCAGATTCACTTTACTTTAGACAACATTACGATTTAAAAGAATATCGCATTCCTATGCGTGATGGCGCTGAACTTTTTACAGCCGTTTACACTCCAAAGGACAAGTCTAAAAACTATCCGATTTTACTGAATCGTACATGTTACAATGCTAGTAAATACTCTAATTATAACTACAGTAGCTATCCATCAAAGTATTTGATTGAAGATGGCTATATCTTGGCTTTTCAAGATGTTCGTGGAAGATATATGTCCGACGGTGAATTTGATAATATGCGTCCCAACATCCCCGGAAATAACAAAAAAAATAAAAAAGATATTGACGAAAGTTCAGACACCTATGACACCATAGACTGGATGATAAAGAAAATAAAAGGGAATAATGGTCGCGTGGGAATGTATGGTATTTCCTATCCAGGACATTATACCGCGGCGGGTATGATAGATGCGCACCCTGCATTAAAAGCGTCTTCTCCTCAGGCACCCATTGCCGATTTTTTCTTTGATGATTTTCACCATCAAGGGGCGTACTTAGAAAGTTATAGTGCTGCTTTCGCTGTTTTCGGCTACCAAAAAGATAGTCTTACTAGAGATTCATGGTATATGGATAAGTTGATGCGCTTTTACGGAAATCCTGCTCCAGATGCCTATGATTTCTTTTTAAAACTTGGGCCTCTAAAGAACATAACTAAAAACTATCATCACGATAACTTTTTCTGGAACCAAATTGTAGACCACCCTAACTATGATGAATTTTGGCAAAAGAGAAACATTCTTCCGCATTTAAAAAATATTAACCATGCAGTCATGACCGTTGGTGGTTGGTTTGATGCCGAAGACCTCTACGGCCCATTAAATATTTATAAAACAGTTGAAGCCACAAGTCCAAAAGCCAAGAACAGTATTGTTATGGGGCCTTGGGACCATGGTGGATGGGCACGTGAAAAAGGTAAAACCGTTCATAACCATATTTATTTTGGAGATAGCATTTCATCTTTCTACTTAAAAAACATTGAGCGTAAGTTCTTCGCCCACCATTTAAAAGAAGATGGTCCAGACACGCTTCCAGAAGCCTATATGTTTGATACAGGTATTAAAAAATGGGAGACTTTTGATGCATGGCCTCCTAAAGAAATTGAACCTATAAGCCTTTATTTTGGTCAAAACGGACAATTGAGCATCAATAAACCCATTGATGAAAAAGCTGTGTTTGAATATACCAGTGACCCACAAAAACCTGTTCCATACACTTCGCAAGTAGAGGGATTGACTTTCACTCCTAGAAGATATATGTCCGATGACCAGCGAGAAGCTTCCAGACGTCCAGATGTATTAACTTTTGAAACCGAACCTCTTAAAGACAATAGAGTTTTAGCCGGCGAAATAATGGCAAAACTTAAAGTTGCCATGACAGGAACAGACGGAGATTTTATTGTAAAACTAGTTGATGTTTACCCAGATGACCATGAGAGTTATGAGCATAACCCTGATAACATTATTATGGGTGGTTACCAGCAACTTGTTCGTGCCGAAGTTTTTAGAGGCCGTTTTAGAAACAGTTTTGAAAAACCAGAGCCTTTTGTTCCTGGTGAACCAAGCGATGTGAATTTTAGATTACAAGACATACTACACACGTTTAAAAAGGGTCACCGCATTATGATTCAAATTCATAGCACATGGTTTCCGTATATTGATAGAAACCCGCAGAAGTATGTAGACAACATCTATAAAGCCGATGAAGAAGATTTTATTAAATCTACCATTCAGGTTTTTGGCTCTTCATCTGTAGAAGTGGGTGGAACGCAAGATTGCTGTGCTCCTGAACCATTTCGTTCTACAAGTGAAAATGTCATAAAAGATTAGGGTTTCGCTCTAAAACCGATACTTTTGTGGTATCATTTTTGGAGCATTTATATCATGAAAAAAATTCTAGTCGTATTCACCCTGCTTTTTGCATTTTTTGCACAGGCACAATATAGCATTTCCGGTACTTTTACGCCTGCCAGCAATTACAAGTATTTATTGGCTTATAAACTAAAGCCGGGTTCACAGTCTTTTGTGGCGAACACCACGATTAAAGATGGAAAATTCACATTGCAAATACCGGAAAATGCCCAAACAGGTATGTACCGTTTAGTATACGCTGTTCCTCAAGATGAGTTCTATTTTGATGTCATTTACAGCGGAAAAGAAGATGTTGTATTAGCTTTTGACACCGCAAAAGGAGTTTCATTTAGCTCCTCTAAGGAGAACAAAATAATGACATCTTATTTTCAATCCATAGGTTCCTTGGTAGAGCAACTGGTTAATTTTTATATCGAAGGAAACTCGGATAAAAATGAATTTAGAAATTGTACTGACCAGCTAAGGACGACCCAGGAAGCATATGAAAAGCAGTCAGAAAACCTGATGGTCCAAAATTTTATCTTAGCGAATAGACCTTATATTCCGTCTAAATATGAAGCGGTTCACGATTACATTACCCATAAAAAAGAACACTATTTTGACCATCTAAAGGTTGATAATAACGTTTTACAAGCTTCCGACTTTTTAACGGATAAGCTAAAGAATTATGTATTTACAGCATTACCAGCAGAACCGGTGTCCTCTGAAGAAACAGAAAAAATTATTCAAAACAACATTAAGAAGGTAAACACAAAACTTGCTCCAGCAGTAGACGCTTATAAATTTGATGTCTTTTATAAATTATGGAAAATGAGTACTAGTGGTGGATTGAACACAACTACGGATTTCATTTATGATACCTATTTAAAATCTCTTGCATCTGCATCTAGTGACCCTAATAAAGCACAAGAATTAGCCTCTCAACATCGTTTGCGCATTGGAGCCAAAGCTCCTGAGTTAGAGTGGAAAACCGGAAGCGTTCAAAAAAAATTAAGCTCATTGCAAGGTGCAGAAAACTACCTTCTTGTTTTCTGGAGCAGTACTTGTTCTCATTGCTTAAAAGAGCTTCCTGCACTACATAAAGAACTAAAAGCTTACTCTTCTGTAAAAGTAATTGCGGTGGGCCTAGAAGATGACACCGCCACATGGCTACCAGAATCTAGTAAACTACCTAATTTTGAACACGCCATTGCACTAGGAAGATGGGAAAGTAAGTATGCCCAAACCTACGATATACACAAGACCCCAACATATTTTCTATTAGATTCTGACAAGCGAATCATAGCTAAGCCAGAAAGTGATAAAGAAGTTGTAGAGCTACTGAAAAAGTAGTCTCTTAAAGGGTTTTCAAATCTTTTATGGTCTTAAAAGCAACATCTACCTGCTTATCATCTACAAGGATGGTAAACTCGTTAGTTGTTGAAATCACCTCATAAAGCACAATTCCTTCCCAAGCTAAACGCTGAAAAATAAAGTAATAAATGCCTGGAACCGATACGTTTTCTGCAGGAAGTTTTACCGTTATAGATGATAAATGCATTGCTTTTTGCGTACACTTTTCATTCTTAAAAAGCTCCTCTACCGTACCATCTAGACTATTGCTAACAACAATATTCAATTCATTTACTCCACGTGAAGACGTATAAAAAACATCTTTGTTCTTATTTACCTCTTCAAGTAGTTGTGTTTGATTTTCTAAAATAGACTCCGAAACCAAAAAAGTAAAATCTGTGAGTGATGAACGTACAGTTATCTCTCCAATATTCTTTAAAACCTTAATAATCTTATGAGTAGCCCTAAACTCTAAATCATCCGAAAGGCGTTTTAAGGCCATTACAATTGCCCCATTGCGAATGTCCTTTCCTAATTCATTTTCAATTTCAGGCTTTACAATTCTAGAAAGTGAAGTTAAATTAATAATACCTTGTGCTAGTGCACTTTGCAAAAAAGGCTTCTTTTTAATGTACTGTTCGACTACGGACGAAATCGTTTTCATGGGTTCATAAGTATTGATTGCTGAGCAAAAATAACATATTGTTACAAATAAAACAAATTGTGTATAATTATCTTTATGTGAATTTTCAGAATACCCCACCTTCTCCCTAAAAATGGGCATATCTAACTACAAACAAATTATAGATACACCATTAAAAATGATAAAAAGCACTTTCTAAATGTTCAATTTTAAATATTTTTCGATTTTTTAAGATAGTTATTACGTCAAAACGAACCTCTATATCCAAGTCATTTTCAGTAATGTACTGATCCGCTGCACTGACCAAAAGCTTTATTTTTTTAGGAGTTATTGTTTCGGCAATAGGTATAATTTGATCATTGCTTCTGGCACGCACTTCTACAATAGCCAATATATCTTCCTTTTGAGCTATGATATCTATTTCTGCCTTTAAATAACGATAATTTTTACAATGAATTTCATATCCATTCTCAAGCAAAAAGTCGGCAGCCAGTTTCTCTCCTTCTTTGCCAAATTCGTTATGTTTTCCCATAGAAATTCATCTAAATCTTAATAAAACGTGTAATTCATCGAAAAGTCGCGTAAACCAACATCAAAAATTGGATTGCAGTCGTAAATCATTGAACAGTATGTCGAAAATACCTGAAAAGACATACTATCCAAAATCTTTGTGCGTTAAGAACTAGCCCCAAACACATGAAACGGTTCTTTAAAGCCTACGAAAATTATGGAATATTTTGTTAACTGTAATACAGCGCCGTTGGCACTGTATACCAACCCCTTAGACAGAACTACGGCGGCTCACCTGTACAGAAGACTTGGGTTTAGTGCCTCCGTTGAAACTATAGATCAAGCTGTTGGTTCTACGGCAGAAACTATAGTAAGCGCTCTTATATCGCAAGCTATGAGTGCTCCTGTCATACCTGCACCGGAATGGGCAGATTGGAACGGTAGCAATTATCCTGAAGATGACACGCTACGCAATCAGTTAAAACGCACCCAGGAAGACGACTTTAGTTTAGCCTATGGCAAAAGTATGCTAAACAACAACCTCCGGGACCGAATGAGTTTCTTTTGGAGCAATCATTTTGTTACAGAACTAGATATTTACGAATGTACCCCATTTCTTTATCATTACATTAATTGTCTACAACGCAACGCATTAGGAAATTTTAAAACCTTTGTGAGCGAAATTGGCCTTACCGACGCCATGCTCTACTACCTAGATGGTGTTTACAATAACGGCCACAACCCTAATGAGAACTACGCACGAGAGCTTTACGAGTTATTTACTTTAGGCGAAGGAAACAATTATACCGAAGAAGATATTATAGAAACCGCACGTGCCCTTTCCGGATATGTTGAACGTGGCGAATTAGGTTGCGAACATGTAACTTTTGATGCAGAAAAGCACGATACAGATAGTAAAACAATTCTAGGTCAAACAGGGAATTGGGGTTATGATGATGTAATCAATATTCTTT
The DNA here is from genome assembly GCF_015330165.1 of Zobellia roscoffensis. Classification (NCBI taxonomy): domain Bacteria; kingdom Pseudomonadati; phylum Bacteroidota; class Flavobacteriia; order Flavobacteriales; family Flavobacteriaceae; genus Zobellia; species Zobellia roscoffensis. The sequence goes on along the minus strand of NZ_JADDXT010000002.1, from coordinate 1,884,224 downwards.
TTGAACAGCGTTCTGAGGAAATAGCAGAATTTATCTGTAGAAAACTATACGAGTTCTTTGTACATCCAGATTCCAAGGACAACGCCGGAAACGCACAGGTAATAATATCTGGTATGGCATCCATATTTGTTGCTAATGATTTTGAGATTGCACCCGTACTTTCCGAATTGTTTAAAAGTCAACATTTTTTTGACGATGAAGCCATTGGTGTAATCATTAAAAGTCCTTTTGATTTCTATTTCAACTTATTAAAAGAAAGTAGTTTTAGTTATGACGATACCACAATTGCAAGTCTTATAAACTATAGCGGACTTTTAAGCCAGCGTATGTTCGACCCTTTTGATGTGGCAGGCTGGCAACGAAACCGTTCTTGGATCAATACCAATTTTATGATTGGCAGGTGGTTAACTATAGAAACCATCTTAGATGATTTTTTTAATGCCAATGAAGATCAATTTAGAAACTTTGGTCTATCGCTTGTAAGCCTAAGTGAAGGCAATGGGAGTAATCCAGATGTAATTGCAAAAGCAATTATTGATTTTATCTTACCCAAAGGTCTACTGAACGATTCAGAATACGATAAAGCATACGTTATTTTCAGAAGTGACGTTCAAGAACAATATTATGAGGGTGGCTCAACCCCAACCTGGAGCTTACAAACCTCTATGGAAGGTCCTACCCAAGTATACCTACTCTTACAATATCTAGCAAGACAACCAGAATTTCAACTAAAGTAAACCTACTACTATGTGCGATACTCACACCACAGACCCCCATAAAGGCCTAGAACACGAAGGTCACGATCAAGAACATAAATCTTGGAGCAGACGCTCATTTTTACAAGCACTGGGCATAGCAGGTTCTGGTTCAATGATGTTAGGCAGTAACATGCTTACTGCATCTGCACCATCCCCTTTAACAGCAGCTATTGCCGGTACAGAAACTGATAATATTTTAATATTAATCCGCCTTTCCGGTGGTAATGATGGACTTAGTACGGTTATACCGATCAATCAATTCGATTCGTATGCCAATGCTAGACCTAACATTTATGTTCCCGAGAGCAAAGTTTTAAAACTAACGGATGAATACGGCATACCTTCTTACATGAAGTCATTAGAACCTCGGTGGGCCGAAGGTCAGTTTAAAGCCGTTCATGGTGTTGGTTACGAAGGCCAAAGTCTATCTCATTTTACAGGGTCAGACGTTTTTGCCAACACAGATTTAACTTCCACTGGTTTCAGCGGACTTAACACAGGTTGGATGGGAAGACATTTTGAAGAATGTTATCCAGATTACTTAATTTCTCCACCACCCGCTCCAGCGGCCATTCAGATTGGTCAGTTCGGAAGTTTGGTTTTCCAAGGAGACGAAACTAATTATGCATTTGTAACCTCCAATGTGGAGCAACTTGAAGAAATAGCAGAGTCCGGCGTACGTTATGGTCTTGAACAAGAATTGTTTAACGACTGTATGTATGGTGACCAATTAAGATTTTTAAGAGGAGTAGCTAATACCACCTACGAATATTCTGGTGTTATCCACGAAGCTTGGGAAAGAGGTTCAAACGATGTAGAATATCAGAAAAACAGCTTTGCAAGACAATTAGCCCTATTGGCCCGTTTGATTAAAGGAAATTTGGGCACAAAAGTGTATATGATTTCCATGGGTGGTTTTGATACGCATGGTAACCAACCTTTGGCACATGAGCGTTTAATGAGCAACCTTTCTATTGCCATTGACAATTTTTACGAAGATTTAGCATACACAGAACAAGACAACAATGTACTTAGCATGACGTTCTCCGAGTTTGGAAGACGAATTTTTGAGAATGGTTCTAACGGTACGGATCACGGTAAAGCGGCACCTACCCTATTTTTTGGGCCCGGTTTACAAGGCAGTGCGTTTGTAGGCGAACATCCTACACTAGACAATCCGGATGGAAGAGGAAACCTGGAATACACTATGGATTTTAGAGATTTATACGCCACCGTTTTGGCAGAATGGCTCTGTGTACCCATACCCTTAGTAGAACAACATTTACTAGGCCATACCTATGCTCCGGTTAATCTAGGATTTAATTGTAGTGGAACCGATTTCCCCGATATTGTATATAGTGATGGAGAACCAACAATTCCTACCTCACCAGATGGTGGACTTACGGATAAACCTGTAATACCGAATAATGAGCAATTAAACTCTATTGTTCATAAACCATTTTACCCTACTGAAAACTCGCCACATATCTATTTGGAAATGCCCGTTACGGCCCATGTAGATATTCAGCTTTTCAATATTATCGGACAGAAAGTAGGTACAATAAGTAATGCCATCATGTCCGAAGGTGTAAATGAGATTAATATTAAAGATAGAATACCAGGACATTTGGCGGCTGGCAAGTATATCTATCGCATTCAAGTACAACAGCACAAAATGAGCAAATCGGTTATGGTTGCATAACCCTCCCTAAATTGACTCTATAAAAAAACCTTCGCTATTGAATAATCAATGGCGAAGGTTTTTCATTTTCTAATCTTCCGTACTACTACGTCAATTTGGACTTATTGTTTTTTGTTTTAAACGATAGTTCTTTCGCAATTCTAGATGCTTTGTTCTTATAAAGTCTGGCTACATCATCCTTTCCGTTTTTTTTCACTGTCGTTTCCACGTCTTCTTTAATCCTTTCTAATACATCAAATTTCTTGGGGGTTCCTGCACTCATGGTTTATCTGTTTAAATTAATGGTTAAATAAGAGTCCTTTATATAAAACTGCACCATTCTTAAATTCGTATACATCCTAGTTGTACTACGGTCCGCATTTCCTTGGCTAAAAACCCCTCCTTCCAACTTTCAAGAAAACCTGTATACATCCACTTGCGTAATGCTGTGCAAAATCAGTACTTTTGCACCCTAATTCGAAATCAATGGCCGAGAAGCTAAAACAACCCGAGAGATATACTATTACTGCTGCATTGCCATATACAAACGGTCCTATCCACATTGGTCATTTGGCCGGTGTTTACGTACCCGCAGATATTTACGCGCGTTACTTACGCCTAAATGGCAATGATGTTGCTTTTGTATGCGGAAGCGATGAACATGGTGTGGCTATCTCGATGAAGGCTAAAAAAGAAGGTATTACGCCAAAGGAAGTTATTGATAAATATGATGGAATCATTCGTAAGTCATTCGAAGATTTTGGAGTTACTTTTGACAATTATTCGCGAACTTCAAGAGAAATTCATCATAAAACGGCATCTGATTTTTTCATAAAACTATACGAGCAAGGTGATTTTATTGAAGAAACCACAGCTCAATTATACGATGAAGAAGCCAAACAATTTCTGGCCGATCGGTTTGTAGTAGGCACCTGTCCTAAATGTGGGCATGAAGAAGCCTATGGAGATCAATGTGAAAACTGTGGTTCTACATTAAACGCTACGGATTTAATTAATCCGAAATCGACTATTTCTGGTTCGGTTCCGACTACCAAAGAAACCAAACACTGGTTTTTACCTTTGGATAGATATGAAGATTTCCTAAAAGAATGGATTTTAGAAGGACATAAATCAGACTGGAAACCTAACGTTTATGGGCAGTGTAAGAGCTGGATAGATGACGGATTAAAACCTCGTGCCGTAACCCGCGATTTAGACTGGGGTATTCCTGTTCCTGTAAAAGGTGGCGAAGGCAAAGTGCTTTATGTGTGGTTTGATGCGCCTATCGGCTATATCTCTTCTACCAAAGAATGGGCGGATCGTGAGGGCAAAGACTGGGAACCCTACTGGAAAGACGAAAACACAAAACTTGTTCACTTTATAGGAAAAGACAACATTGTTTTTCATTGTATCATTTTTCCTGCAATTTTAAAAGCACATGGCGATTATATTCTACCGGAAAACGTACCTGCCAATGAGTTCTTAAACCTAGAAGGCAATAAACTTTCTACTTCAAAGAACTGGGCGGTTTGGTTACACGAATACCTAGAAGAATTCCCGGACATGCAGGATGTTCTTAGATATACCTTAACCGCGAATGCTCCTGAAACCAAGGATAATGACTTTACCTGGAAAGATTTTCAAGCTAGAAACAACAGTGAACTGGTTGCTATACTTGGAAACTTTATAAACCGAGTAGTAGTCTTGACCAATAAATATTATGAAGGTGTAGTTCCTGCTCCCTCTGAATTTTCCGAAGTAGATAAGGAAACATTAGAGCAGCTTCAGAAGTATCCTGAGATTATTTCAAGCTCTATTGAGAGATACCGTTTTAGGGAAGCTGGCCAAGAATTGATGAACTTAGCACGTTTAGGGAACAAATACTTGGCAGACGAAGAACCTTGGAAAGTAATTAAGCAAGATGAAGAACGTGTAAAGACCATTATGTTCGTTGCACTTCAAATCGCCTCTGCGCTATCTGTTTTGAGTGAACCTTTCTTACCGTTCACTTCTGAGAAACTTAAAAATATATTGGCCGTCGGTTCAGGGGAAGCTAAGACTTCTTGGAAAGAGGTTTCTACCAAAGAAATACTGTTACCCGCAAATCACAAAATAAATAAGGCCGAACTGCTCTTTAGAAAAATTGAGGACAGCGAAATACAGGCCCAATTAGATAAACTGGAAGCCACGAAAAAGGCGAACGAAAACGCGAACAAAGAACTTATGCCACAAAAAGACACTATCAACTTTGACGATTTTACGAAACTAGATATGCGTGTAGGCACCATTATTGAGGCCGAAAAAATGCCTAAAGCCAAGAAATTATTGGTATTGAAAGTAGACACAGGACTGGACACTAGAACTATAGTTTCCGGTATTGCGGAGAGTTTTACAGCGGAAGAAATAGTGGGTAAAAAAGTGACCGTTCTTATCAATCTTGCTCCACGGGCATTACGCGGTGTAGAAAGTGAAGGTATGATTTTGATGACCGAAAATACGGATGGCAAATTGGTTTTCGTGAATCCTGATGAAGAGGGTGTTGGTAATGGTGAAGGTATAAGCTAAGACCTCCCATACCTCTTATCTTTTTAATTGCATCCACTATGTTCAAAAGTCGTTAATACAGTCTTATGCAACTCATTTCTTATATTTCCAAGCACACTCAGCTCCCACAAAAGAGTATTGAGAATACCGTAGAACTTTTAAACCAAGACTGTACCGTTCCTTTTATTTCACGTTATAGAAAAGAAAAAACGGGCAATTTAGACGAGGTTCAGATTTCAAGTATCGTTCAGTTCAAAACACAATTTGAAACACTAGAAAAGCGAAAGACTGCAGTTTTAAAGGCTATAGAAGAGCAAAACGGATTAACTGATGAGCTTCTGCTTAAAATTCAACAGACCGATGACCTTGTTACTCTTGAAGATTTATACCTGCCATTCAAGAAAAAACGAAAGACCAAAGCAGAAACCGCCCGTAAAAATGGATTGGAGCCTCTAGCTAAAATGATTATGGCCCAAAACCATAATGATATTGAAGCGGCTGCCAATCAATATACCAATAGTGAAATTGCCAATATTGATGAAGCACTAGAAGGAGCCAGACATATTATTGCGGAATGGATCAATGAACGTATTTCCATTCGTAACCAGGTGCGAAATCAATTGGAACGTAGTGCTCTGATTGTCACTAAAGTGATTTCCACCAAGAAAGACGATGAAAAAGCACAGAAATTTAGAGATTATTTTGATTGGAGCGAAGCTTTAAAACGATGTCCTTCGCATAGATTGTTGGCTATTTTACGTGCAGAAAACGAGGGGTTCATACGTGTAAAAATTGAAATTGACAATGACGAAATGCTTCGCCGTATTGAGGACCGTGTTATAAAATCGAACAACTCTTGTACACCTCAAATTGAAATGGCCATTGCAGATGCCTACAAACGTTTGCTTTACCCCTCATTATCGAACGAAATCCTGAAAAACGCTAAAGAAAAAGCAGATGAAGATGCTATAAAAGTATTTTCAAAAAACTTGAAGCAATTACTTTTAGGTGCTCCTTTAGGTGAAAAGAGAATTCTAGCCATTGATCCCGGTTTTAGAACTGGCTGTAAAGTGGTTTGTTTGAGCGCACAAGGAGACTTAGAACACAATGAGACCATTTACCCGCATGCTCCCCAGAACAAGGATAAAGAAGCCATTAAAAAAATAAGTACGCTTTGCGACGCTTACAAAATTGAAGCCATCGCCATTGGGAACGGCACGGCATCTCGTGAAACCGAGCAATTGGTAAAACGCATCCACTTTAAAAATCCGGTTGAAGTTTTTGTGGTGAGTGAAGCTGGAGCATCCATTTATTCCGCTTCAAAAATAGCCCGTGATGAATTCCCCAATTACGATGTAACCGTACGAGGTTCCGTTTCTATAGGAAGACGACTAGCCGATCCATTGGCAGAGCTCGTAAAAATAGACGCCAAATCTATTGGTGTAGGACAATATCAGCATGATGTGGACCAAAGTAAGCTTCAGAATTCATTAGATAGTGTTGTAGAGAGTTGTGTGAATTCCGTTGGAGTGAACATCAATACGGCAAGTGTGCCTTTACTAAGCTACGTTTCTGGTATTGGCCCGAAATTGGCAGAAAATATTGTAACCTACCGAAATGAAAATGGAGCTTTTACAAGCCGTACTGAAATTAAAAAAGTAGCCCGCCTTGGTGGTAAAGCCTTTGAACAGGGAGCGGCTTTTCTTCGGATAAAGGACGCAAAGAATCCACTTGACGATTCTGCAGTACACCCAGAAAGCTACTCTATAGTTCAGAAAATAGCAAAGGACAAAGGAATTCCTCTAACCGAACTGATTGGCAATAGTAGTACTCTAAAAAGTGTAAATCTAGAAGCATATTGCACAGAAACTATCGGTTTACCTACCTTAAAGGATATTGTAGAAGAATTGGAGAAACCAGGTCTTGACCGTCGGGAAAAGGCCAAAGTCTTTACCTTCAATCAAAATATAAAATCGATTACAGATTTACAGGAAGGTCAATTATTGCCAGGAATCGTCAACAACATTACCAATTTTGGATGTTTTGTAGATATTGGTATTAAAGAAAGCGGACTCATTCATCTATCCAATTTATCTGATACCTTCGTGAAAGACGTAAATGAACACGTACATCTACAGCAACAAATAATCGTAAAAGTATTATCTGTAGATATTCCTAGAAAACGTATTCAATTGGCTTTGCATAAATAGTACAAGCTCTTACGTATTAAAGCTGCGCTTACGTCTCCCAACTCTGTCCCTAATAGAGCGTATAAACCGACTATTCACTGGGTAACTTCTATGCTTGGTCATATTATTAAAAATAAGGGCGGTAACAAAAAGTATTACCGTACCTGCCAATACCGGAGAAACAACATAGAAATACCCCAAAGATTTAATTTTTGCCGTGCCGATTACTGCAATTAGTGCCGTAGCACCACCTGGTGGATGTAAAGTTTTCGTCATCTGCATTACCACAATAGATGTGGCAACTGCCAATGGTGCCGAAAGCCATATTAAATTCGGCATAAGTTTATATACGGTAACACCAATAAAAGCGGACAACAACTGCCCTCCAATGAAATTACGAGGTTGCGCCAACGGACTTTCAATAGCACCATAAATTAATACACTAGAAGCCCCAAACGACCCTATTAAAAGGGCATTTTCCATTTTCGGAAGATAGTACGATTGTAATAGCGCAATTAACCCAATTCCAATAAAGGCTCCTAAAAAAGACCAAAATTGCTCTTTAAAATCCACTAAAGTCTCTTTGTAAATGACGTACCTAGAAATACGGGCTTTACGGTTAATTTTTTTACTTAGTTTGCTTCCTGTTTTCATTGCAAATGCTTCTTTTTACAATTCAATTTACCTTTCGATTCCGCAAAGAATCCGCAAAGATATAAGAACTCTTGTGATTCCAAAAAATTAATCCCTACTATTCCTATCATACAACTAGGAATTACTAGCTAAAACCAACAAAACACTTACTATCAAATGGTTAAAAATTTAAATAATTAGACTGCAAACCTAAATTTTAACTTTTAAACCTTATTTAGATTTACTTAAAATAATTACATTTGTCATCTATTTAGAATTCAGGCCAGTGTCGAAGAAAAAGAAATCGTCTAAAAAGAAGGACAAAAAAAAAGTCAATACCGAGCTTCTAAAGCATAAGGTAGAGAAAGCCCTTGCCGCTAATGCCAAATTAAAAGGTAAGTGTTGTAAAAAATACGAGAAAAGCGAAAATAAAAGGTGTGGTAAATGCCCTTGTTTTGACTTATTGAAAAAAGTAGCATAGTACTTTTTGCTTGCCTACCTTCCTCCCACATCTCATTTGAACAAGAATAGAAAGCTATATTTGTAGCATGCTCAAAATAGCCTATCACCCAATTTATAATCACCCACTACCTGAAGGCCATCGGTTTCCTATGATAAAGTATGAGCTGTTATCCCAACAACTTTTACACGAAGGCACTTGTATTCCTGAAAATTTCTTTGAACCAGAAATACCCAATGACAAATATATTGTTGCTGTTCACGACCCAGAGTATTTCTATGATTTATTGAACATTAAAATTCCACCTCGTGAAGCTAGAAAAATAGGCTTCCCACTTACAGAAGATTTAGTAGAAAGGGAACGCATCATTGCCGACGGCACAATGAAATGCTGTCATTATGCACTCGATTATGGTATCTCTATGAACATAGCCGGGGGAACTCACCATGCCTACTCAGATCGAGGCGAAGCTTTTTGTATGCTGAACGACCAGGCAATTGGTGCACGTTATTTACAAGCAAAAAAGTTAGCGCAAAAAATACTCATCGTAGACTTAGATGTACATCAAGGAAACGGCACAGCTGAAATTTTTCAAAACGATGCTTCCGTTTATACGTTTTCTATGCATGGAGAAAGTAATTATCCGTTTAAAAAAGAACAATCAGATTTAGACATCTCCCTTCCTAAAGACACTAAGGATGATGAATATTTATTTCGATTAAAGGAAATACTCCCCACACTAATACAACAAGAAAAACCCGATTTCATATTCTATTTAAGCGGAGTTGACGTAATTTCTTCCGATAAACTAGGCACATTAGCACTAAGCATCAAAGGGTGCAAAAAAAGAGATGCTTTTGTTCTGGAAACTTGTTATCAACTTCAAATACCTGTTCAATGCAGTATGGGCGGTGGTTACTCCCCAGGAATTAGAACTATTGTAGATGCTCATGCCAACACATATAGACTGGCACAAGAAATTTATTTCTAAAACAGAGTTCTCCTTTTTCATTAATCCTGTTATCTACAACTCTATTCATTTATTTCGTAAATTAACAGGAACAACCCCCTATTCACTAGAACAACCAACAAATTCTATTTTTTTGTCTTTAAACCTTGAAGCTTTACAGAATAAATCTAGTTTTGCACTTATTATGAAAAAGACCATAGCCCTACTCTTTGTTTGCTTTACAATTGGCACGTACGCACAAGACTCTCTTGTAGCACCTACCGAAAAAAGATGGGACATGTTTAAATATGATTTTGTGAATATGTTTAAGGGTGTAGGATATTCCTACGCCAGACCGTTTCACTGGAAAGGACAACAATGGGCTCAACTAGGTGGTGTTGTGGCTGGCACCGGGGCTGTTTATCTTTTTGATGAGCAAACCTCTGAGTTTATACAAAGACAAAAAGAAAGTGTACCACATGTTATTCGTGAGTATGGTGAACTTTACGGGAGTCCGGAAAATAATTACTTAGCAACTTCAGGTGTGTATTTGGCGGGACTTATTACAAAAAACGAGAAACTTCGCCGCACAGGAGTTTTATTGATCGCATCTGCAACTTCTTCAGGCTTTTTACAACAAGTTTTAAAATCTGCTGTAGGTAGGGCAAGACCTGTTGCAGAAAAAGGAAAAGATACGTTTGACCCTTTCAATTCCAACCGAAATTATCATTCTTTTCCATCTGGGCACGCATTATTGGCATTTACCAATGCCTATGCTATTGGTAAGCAATTTAAAAGTCCGTGGATAAAAGCAGGTGTTTATACCCTAGGTGCTATACCTGGTATTTCCCGTATTTGGGATGGTCAGCACTATTTGAGCGATTTTGTATTCGCAGTTGCGATTAGTATAGCAACAGTAGAGTCTATTGACCGTTATTTAGACAAAAAATACGATGAAAAATACAACGACCAAGCCAAGAAGATGAGTTGGAACCTCAACTTTGGGCCTGGTACTTTAGGCGTTGTTCTACAATTTTAAAGGTATTTCTTTTAGAATATCAAATACGTACTTAAAACTAAAGCTGTAATAGCTGCTCCTGCTATAAAAGCATATTTCCATGGCTCCACACTTACAGCATCTGTTGTCATAGGTTGGTAATCTGTTTCTCTTGGGTGAAGTTTACCTATAACCAACATGATAATAATATTCAAGGCGAATAAAATAGCCATTACGTGTAAAAAGTGAGGATAAGCCTCGGCCTGAATCACACTTAAAGCCTTGGCATCTGTTATTCCATTTTGTGCAGCCTCGGTAAGTGCATTATCTACAAAATAAGGCTTAATGATAAACTGACTAATAGAATACAGCACAACACCTGAAATCACACCAATTTTCGCCGCTATGGCCGGCACACGCTTGGTAAAGAAACCAATAACAATTACCGTTAAAATAGGAATACTATAACAACCATTGGCCTCCTGCAACCACGCAAACAAACCTTGGGGAGCATTCGCTATTAAAGGAGCCACACACATACCTAGGATACCCAGAACAAGACCAAACATCTTACCCGCTTTTACGGTTTCAAGCTCTGTGGCATTCTTTTTGAAATATTGACGATAAAGGTCAAAACCAAATAAAGTGGCGCTACTATTCAATAAACTATTAAAAGAGCTAAGAATAGCACCAAAAAGTACAGCCGCAAAAAGACCTGTAAATGCCGCAGGAAGTACCGTTGCTACTAATTTAGGATAGGCTTGATCTGGATTATCAAGGTTACCTTCAAAAATATGCCATGCAATAATACCTGGTAACACTACTATTATGGGTATTAAAAACTTCACTAAAGCGGCAAGAATCACCCCTTTTTGACCTTCCTTTAGATTCTTAGCTCCAAAAACACGTTGCAAAATAACTTGGTTCGTTCCCCAATAGAACATCTGCACCAACATCATTCCTGTAAAAATCGTTCCAAAGGGAATAGAAGCATCTACATCTCCTTTAACGTTGAATTTCTCTGGATGACTCTCCCAAAGTATACTCACCCCATCAGAAATACTTCCATCTCCAATAGCCAACAGTCCAAAAACCGGAATAAGAAGTCCACCAATTAAAAGTCCTATAGAATTGATAAGGTCAGAGACCGCAACTGCTTTTAATCCTCCAAAAATTGCATATATAATTCCAATGATACCAATACTCCAAACGCAAATCCATAGAGTGGCTGTATCTGAAAGTCCAAGAAGGCTAGGTAAATCAAACATGGTACTGAATGCCAATGAACCTGAATACAGTACGGATGGAATTACCACAATAACATAACCAGATAAAAACAGCGCCGTTAGAATAGCTTTTGTTCCATGATCAAACCTATCTGCCACAAATTGCGGAATAGTTGTTATACCGCCTCTCATATACCTTGGAAGCAGAAATACAGCGGTAATAATCATAGCAATAGCCGCCAATGTCTCCCAAGCCATTACCAGTACACCTTCCGTAAACGCCTGCCCGTTAAGGCCGACAATCTGTTCAGCTGAAAGGTTAGTTAAGAGTAATGAACCCGCTATAGTGATTGCTCCTAAACTCCTACCTGCTAAAAAATAGCCATCAGCAGACTTTTCATTGGTACTTCGTGTAGCGTACCACGCAATTAGCGCAACTAAGAGCGTAAAACCTACAAATGAAACTATTGAGAGCATATTTTTAGTGTTTTAAGTTGGTGTTGAGAGAGTGAAGAGCTATAATTATGAGTTATCAATTTTCTTTAGTACGCGACACGGATTACCAACAGCTACTACATTTTCAGGAATGTCTTTTACCACAACACTACCAGAACCTATAACACTGTTATTTCCTATTGTAACCCCTGGATTAACGATTACCCCGCCGCCAATCCAAACGTTATCACCTATTCTTATAGGTTTTGCGTATTCAATGCCGGAATTGCGTGCTTCAAATTCAAGAGGATGCGTTGCCGTAAGAAGTTTTACCGCAGGAGCTATCATAACATTCTTACCAATGTAAACTGGCGCTGCATCCAAAATAATACAATCAAAATTAGCGTATGAGTTTTCCCCCCAATAAATATTGAAGCCATAATCGCAAGTAAAACGATTCTCTATGTAAAAATTTTTACCGGTCTCAGCAAATAACTCTTTGAAAAAATGTTTACGTTGCCGTTCCTTATCCATGGGTATGGCTTCAATTTCACGCATTAGTCTTCTTGCGTTCAACCTACCTCTAACCAACTCCTTATCATGAGGGTTATAAGGTTTTCCACCAATCATTTTCTCTTTTTCGGTCATTTGAAGTTCGTTATATTTTCTCGGCTTTGATGATTCCACAAGCGGGAACCTCAATTTCAAGTACGCCTTTCGAAAATACTACATTATCTTCCCGTATCAAACTTCCTTGGCAATCATAAATTTTACAACGATACGCTCCTAAGTCTTTCGTATTTCTGATAACAACCTGATTCGCTATCTGTGCATTTAAGATATCGACTAAATTATGTGCTTCGTTAAGTTCAATAATCCAAGTATCATATACTCCAATAATGACTTGCCCATTTTTAGAAACTCGCTTCGTGGGATAGTTGGCAAGAGGTTTAGAAGGAAGAAAATCACCGTTCATAAGAACATCGGCATTTTCATTCCAATATTTAGTATAAAACCCAATCATATTTACATACTCTTTAGGAGTTTCACTCAACATAATTGACAGTTGAGGAACCCCAAAAAGCGTGTTGATTACCTGAAGTGCTGCAATTTCCAAAGGTTCATCTTCATGCCAGGTAACCATATCAGAATGCACTGCTGTGTTACCCGCAAGCATACGTATATCTGCAATTCGCAAACGGTTCATAGTGGCATCTCCCGGGCAATCAAAAGCCCGGAACATATTGCCATACTTACGCATTGCCGGTCCAGTATATTTTTGTCTGAACTCAATAAAGATTTCGGGGTTTATTTCTGTTAAAGCATTTTTTACGTCTGTTAACAAACGGTCAACCGCACCGTTAATAGAAGCGTAATCCGCATCTGCTCCTAATTTCGTAGGTGTGTCTTTATAAAATCTAAAATCGTCTATAAAATCGAGTTTAAAGCCATCTAGATTCCAGTCTTTAGCAGCACTTGAATAAATATCGATTAAATATTGTCGTACATCTGGGTAGCGCGGATCAAAAACTGGTGCCCATCTATGGTCTTCCGTCAAGAATTTCCCTTTAAAACGTTTGAAAGCTTTTGATTTTTCACCACAAAACGGAACGGAATACCAAAGGGCTACTTTCATTCCTGTTTCATGCACACTTTTTACGAATTCCGCCATTTCAGGAATACGGTCCGGCTGCCAATCTCCAGTAAAATCATACCCTCTATTAGAGTCAAATGTCTGCCAACCGTCATCAATAATAATTGCCTCGTAACCTAAATCCTTGGCCAATCTACATTCCTCTAAAAGTAGTGGTATTTCTAAGTTTTGATGAAATTGATACCAGGTAGAATACAATGGTTTTTTAGCGATATCCGGAACATAAGCTGGTTTTAACTGCTCAAAAGTTTCCCACCAAGAAGATACGGCACGGAGACTATCAGAAAAATGCTGATTTTGATGATCAAGTCTTATCTGTGCTTTGAAATTTTTAAGAGGGTAATGTTGTTCCATAAAAAAAGTGATATAGCAATAAAAACAATTGTCCTCCTCACGCAAACGCGCATTCATTTCTAATTTATTAATGGCATTGGAACAAGCAAAAGTTAAAATATTCTCATCACTATTACCAAAAAGGGAAATCACAGGAGAATCAATAGAAATTCTAGATTCCATATTATCTAACTCCCAATCTGCCTGAATACGTTTGTTAAAATCTGTTGTAGGCTTCCAAACTCCCTTTACATTAATCGCAGGAACCTTCCATTGTAGCGTTATAGGTTTCGGTATCTGTTTCTCATCTCCTGCTACTTCAAAATCATAGACCACTGTACCTTCATGATCATGTACTTTTTTAAGTGACGTTTGGAAATTTTGCTCTGCACCGATAATCGTTATGTCGGAGGTTGCTGTTAGGGTAGTGTTTACAATCATCTGATTTTTTTATTGGGAGGAAATTAATTAACAACTGATGGTATTATCATTTTCTATTGAGCAATAAAGTATTCTTTAAAACTAAAACCTTCTTCCATTCATGATAGGAAAACAAGATATAATTGTTTTTTATTATACTATGATATTCTATGCTACTATTCAAATATACAGTGTATTCTAAAGGTCTCCAAAAAAACTTATCGCTATCATTATCTAAAACTCTGATTTACAGACCAACCATTATTTCAAATGAATAGAAATATTCGTTTTTTAAAAACCTACTTAGAATCTTATTTAAGAGAAAAATATTCTTTCGACAAAAACACATCGAAATATACCCATTATTTAATAAAAACATAAGAAATATCTTTCATTTTTAGTAAACCTTCTACATACTTCATCTAAAAAGACAGCCAACTATCCAAAATATACTTAGACTCAAAAACATATCCTTTCGCTCAATAACTTTTAGCTTGAACCCTTAGTCAGACTTAAGGCGTTTTATAACAAACCCTCCTACTGCCTTTCCCTGCGCAACGCCAAGTTCAATAGCAGGTCTATAGTGTATTCCTCCATATAAGCGACTAATAGCTGCTTCTTCTGCAGCTTGCCAAAACGACTGAAAACTTCTTGGAGGAAGACCGTATGGAACTTCGGTTGCATCCACAAAAGCATAGTTCTCACCAAACAACTCCGTTAAGGCCGTTGCTGCGGCACTAGAAGCCACACTGTGTCCTGATGTATGCTCAGGAAAAGCCGGTGTTTGAAGAATAGGCTCCCAATCTTGGTCTATGTAATTATTGATATACGTTTCTGGCCTGGTTAAACTACTCTTATACTTCTGATCCCAACAACTGATAAATGCATCTGCAATTGTCACTCCTAACAAAGACATGGTTTCAGCAGCTGTTACGCCATCAGCTTTTTCTTCTTCCAATACTTGTGCTGCAATGTGCATCCAATGTCCTCCGGGTGATATTTGCTGCTGAAAATACATGACATGCCCCTTGGTATGAGATATATTAGGATTACAGTCCCAAAACTTGGCGACCTCCAATTGCTTATCATCTAATTTATTTACGGTTTCATACACCTCAACAGCTTCCTCATAAAACTTAGAATCTTTTTCAATATTAAAAGCAGTAGGAAGTCCAGGATCAAATTGTCCAGCAGATTCTAAAACAAAGGGTCTAATGGTGTTCCAATGTGGCTCTATGGCCTCCATATAATCTGGAGGGGTTGGCCTCCAACGACCCGCATCATCACTTACCGAATATCTAGGAAGCGCAGTACGGCGCAAGTATCCATCTTTTGCTGCCCAACTCAAGATTTCAGTTGCCAATTTTTCTCCAAAGGATACTGAATTTTGGTAAACTGCTTCGTCAATACCGATATCCTTAACTTCGGTCAACATACTACTCTTAATAGCTTCCACTTTATCCAAATCAAACACCAAGGCTTTACCCACATTCATGAAAGCCACCGCAGAAACCAATGGGTAATAATATTTTTTACCAGCTTCCGGTTCTGATAATTTATCTAAATCATTCAACTTAGACACTAAAGACTCCTTTGATGCATCTGCAAAACGAATACCCTCATAGGCGGCCACGTTGGAATACGCATAAATTCTACTTGCTACTGGCGGGGTAAAAATATCAGCAACTATAACATTTGTAAGCTGACGATTATAGTTTGATAAACCTCCTTCAAAATAAGCATCTAGCCCTTCTTGATTGTGCTTGGTGCCACAGGACACCAATAAAACCAAACATAATATGAGTATACTACTTAACTGCTTCATCTAAATACACTGTTTTTGTATTTCCATTTTTA
The DNA here is from genome assembly GCF_015330165.1 of Zobellia roscoffensis. Taxonomy (NCBI): domain Bacteria; kingdom Pseudomonadati; phylum Bacteroidota; class Flavobacteriia; order Flavobacteriales; family Flavobacteriaceae; genus Zobellia; species Zobellia roscoffensis. The sequence continues at coordinate 1,868,088 of NZ_JADDXT010000002.1, read as the reverse complement.
TCTATAACCTCAATCTCTCTAATATTCTTATTTAAGCCAATACTTCTGCTACTTTGAGATAAATATCCCGAACCAAAGTAAAACTCCTTCTTGTATTTCTGCCCGTTCTTTAATTTAATAACAGCCGAAAGTGCATTTGCCCCTACATTAATCACCTTTCCATTTCCGAGTTCTGTCTGCTGAAATATTTTTAGTTGATTATCATTATTTGCCGCCAATATATTTTGTCTTCCGTCACCCATATGAATCAAAGCCAAACCACTCGCATCCCAATCACTTAAAAACCCGCTTTCAGCTATAGAAATATTTTCAAAAGAACCTTTACCGTTTCCTTTTAAGAAAGCCCCAACAAATGCATCATAACGTCCTGTTGCCGCTTCTGTAGCATACGAGTTACCCGTCATGAGCACATCTAGATTTCCATCTTCATTAAAATCACTGACCACCACACCCTGAATAGGTGCTGTTTGCAATTCCAATGGAAGCTCATGGAGTTTAAATTTTCCATTCCCTTGATTTTCTACATAACTACTTGAGAAAGTATAACTCTTTACCACATAAGCGTCTTTCAATTCTTCCTGCAAAAATGATTTTTCAAAATTAGTTTCGGCATATGATTTATAGGTTTTAAATCTGCTCCGCATGGCATTAACCTGACCAATAATCTCATCACGCGAATGCGCTAAATGGTTTTCACCATTAATAAAATAACACATTATAGGGTCTACCCGACCGTCTTTATCATAATCCTTAGCATAGATACAAAGTGGCTCATCTGCAGTAACAGTGTACTTACTGTTAAGACCAAGGTTACCAAGAATATAATCTACATCGCCATCTTGGTCAAAATCTCCTCCGTTAATGCTGTTCCACCAACCTTCAGTTTTTGTTAATCCAGTGCCTTCCTTTTGCAGAACAAGCTTTCCTTTTTCGTTATGAAAAATACTGATAGGCATAAATTCACCTACCGCAATAAGGTCTGTCCACCCATCATTATCATAATCTGTCCATAAAGCAGAAGTAACCATAGTCAATTCTTTCCAACCTTCTATTGTATTGCTCGCATCAACGAACTTGAAATCACTACCGGATGATTGGTTTTCGAGCAAATAACTTTGTGCAGGCATTGGATATTTACCAGGATTAACCCTACCCCCTACAAACAAATCCAGGTCTCCATCTTTGTCATAATCATTAGCAACTACGCACGATCCACTTGCACTAATGGCAGGCAAAGCATCAGACAACATAAAACCACCTTTACCATCATTCACGTATAGCCTATCTTGAAATTTTCCAGCATCAACACTTGCACTTACACCACCACTAACCACATAGAGGTCATTATACCCATCACCATTAGCATCAAACAATAGGACACCCAGGTCCTCAAAATCGGCATCAAAACCTTCCTTTGAAACAAAACTTCCGTCAGTTTTTTGTAAAAGTAATTCTCCTGGTTGACCAATTGCTCCGCCAATATAAAAATCTTCCAAGCCATCTCCATTTACATCCGAAACAGCTAAACCTGGTCCGTTTCGTGAATGCATGTGCGGTAAAATAGGCTGTAGTTTAAAATCTACGAAGTCGTCTTCTTGATGCTTAAAGCTTACACCTAAACTATCCGTTACATCAGAGAAAAATTGTTTTTTAAATTCTTTTTTCTGTGGAATATCTTTGGTTGCATTTGACTGTTGCAACACCAAGACCGTATCTACTGCCTGATTATTCAAAATCTGATATGTACCGTTTGGCCACCAAACCTCAATACTCTCTATCTCTTTGGATTTACCCAAACCAAAATGTACTGTAGGATCTACGCTAGACTCATATCCCCGACTCAAATAATGTTGGTAAAATTGTTCCGAATCTGTGGTTGTCAGCTTCAATTTTGCTCCTATCCCTTGAAGATTGCCTTTTTCACCTTTCAGCTTAATTTTTAAATAGTGATTTTTTTTCTCTGGAAGGCCCACGTTTTCATATACAAAAGCAGGTTGATCCATATTGTTCACCAGTAAATCCAAATCCCCATCATTATCCAGATCGGCATATGCCGCACCATGGGAACAACTGGCTTTATCAATCCCCCAACTATCGGAAACTTTTTCAAAAGTCATATCCCCTTTATTACGATAGGCGTAGTTTGGTAAATCTGCCATGGGCAGTTCACTTATGGATTTCAATTTCATTTGGATTTTTGTATCCACATCACCTACGGGATTATCATAGGCCTTCTGATAATGGATATAATCTAAATCTCCCAAATCCCTTAAAAAACCATTGGTAACGTATAAATCTTTACGGCCATCATTATCATAATCTGCTAATAACGGGCTCCAACTCCAATCCGTACTACTAATGCCTGCCATAAAACCTACTTCACTAAACTTATCCCGGCCTTGGTTTAACTGCAGCGTATTGCGACTGTATTGTGCATTGTAACCTGCATCTAACATAATTTGAAAACGGTCATAACCCGTTGAGGAAATAATCAATTTTTGACGTTCATTATCTTCTGGGCGCATATCCAATACCATAATATCGGGCTCACCATTATTATCCACATCTGCAACATCGTTACCCATTCCCGCATATGAGGTATGCTTTATTTGCTCTGTAATCTGGTCTTTGAACGTGCCATCTTTTTGGTTGATATAGAGAATATCATTCCCAATAAAATCATTGGATACATAAATATCCGGCCAGTTATCACCATTAATGTCTGAGATGCCTACACCAAGTCCATAGCCCTCCAGTACAATTCCTGCTTTATCGGAAATATCCTGAAACTTACCGTTACCCATGTTTTCATATAAGCGGTCATTACTGACAGATTGCCCTTCTACTTCACGTGGTTTGCTCACATTTACATTGTATTCGTATGCCGCAGGGTTTACCAAAAGATACATATCCAAATCGCCATCCTTATCGTAATCCATAAAAGCAGCATGCATGCTTTGCCGCGTATCCGCAAGACCATACTCCTCGGCCATTTCGGTAAAGGTCATATCACCGTTATTAATATAAAGCATATTGGCTCGCTCGGAAACCTCTGCACTTCCTGAAACGCACACATAAATATCTAAAAATCCATCTTGGTTAATATCTACCATACTTACCCCTGTTCCCCAACGGGTATTGAGCAGTCCTGATTTTTCAGTAATATCCTCAAACTGAAAATTTCCTTTATTCCGATACAACCTACCTGAAACCATGTTCCCGCTAAAATACACATCCGTGAGGCCATCATTATCAATATCTCCTACCGCAACACCAGCACCGGTATACACATTCATGAATTCAAAAACATTAATGCTATCGTTTTCCGTAATCGTATTTTGAAAATCGATGCCCGTTTTTGACGCATCAAGCAACCTGAAACGATGCGTTTCTTTCTCACCACAACCCACAAATAGAAATGTGAGACCCAACACAAATATTAAAGGTTTCAACATTTTCATGGTTTTTTCAAGATTTCAGTTTCAACACCATTTACATCTATAACCTTTAGGGAAACTGCAGAATCTGGAACATTAAAATTTCGGCTTGAGCTTGAAAGATAACCCGCCCCATAATGGAATTCTACTTTTTGTTTCGTTCCATTATCAAAAGTGACCAAAGCTGATACCTCATTGGGCTTCGGTTTATAAATTCTATTTTTTATAGGTCGATAAAAGCTTTTTAAACCGGCATTATTCATTCCCGCTATAAGTAATTCTCTATCACCAGCATTTAAGCTAACTAGGCTTTTTGCATCCCCATCTACGAAAAATCCGCTTTGAGAGACATCGGCTTTACTAAAACCTCCTATACCATCACCAAGCAACAACCATCCTATAGCGGCATCATACCTGCCTGAAAACACTTCCCCACTGTAGAAATTACCAACTGCCAAAACATCTAAATTTTGATCATTATTATAATCGCCAACCATCATGCCATACATAGGCGCAATTTGGGCAGCTCTTGGCAATTCTGAAAGCCTGAATTTTCCATTTCCCAAATTCTCAAGATACGAATTAGCAAAAGTTTCACTTCGTACCACGTGCGCTTGCTCTATTTCTTCCTTTAAAAAAGACTCCTCAAAAGTAGCATCTGCATAATCAGAAAAAGTCCTGAAGCGTGAGCGCATAGCATTGACCTGACTAATTAAATCATTACGTGAGTGTGCCACATAGTTTTCTCCATCTACATAATGACACATAACCGGGTCTATTTGGCCGTTCTTATCATAGTCGCTAGCGTAGACGCACAAAGGTTCTTTTGTACTGGCCTTGAATTTACTATTGAGTCCAAGATTTCCTAAAACATAATCTGTATCTCCATCCTTATCAAAATCACCTGATGTAATGCTATTCCACCAACCATTAGTGTGCGAAAGACCTGTTATTTCGGTAACATCGGACAATTCTCCTTTATTATTCTGAAAGAAACGAGCCGCCATAAATTCCCCAACAACAATTAAATCTTCCCAGCCATCATTATTAAAATCCGTCCATAAGGCCGAAGTTACCATCCCCAAATTGGTAAGGTCTAAATTGGCAGACTGTTCATCTTTTACAAACTTTATTCCGGTTCCTGTACCGTTATTTTTCAAGAGAAAACTCTCCGGCGATAATGGGTATTCACCAGGTCTTATTCTACCACCTACAAAAAGGTCTAAATCACCATCTTTATCATAATCTGCCGCCGTAACCACAGAACCACTGACCAACATATTTGGAAGTGCATTGGTTTGAGTAAAGTTACCCAACCCATCATTTTCATAAAGTCTATCTTGGTAGGCCTTATCACCCACCTGATATGAAGAGCCACCACTTACAACATACAAATCTTGGTCACCATCATTGTCGACATCAAAAAACAACGCACCCATGTCTTCATTTTTCATTTCCTCAAATTCGGAAGTTATAAAAGAACCATCTACTTTTTGAAGTAGTATTGCACCGGCTTGACCAGTTGCCCCACCAACGTATAAATCTTCCAAACCATCGCCATTTACATCTGCCACCGCCATTCCCGGTCCATTTTTAGAATGCATATGTGGCAACAATGCCTGAACCTTAAAATCTACAAATTCATTCTCAACGTGTAACCGATTAAGACCAATACTATCTATTGGCTGAAGCCATGTTTTAAGTGTTTCGCTTTTTTTGGTTTGTTTTCCTTCTACAGCATTCTCATACTGAAGTACCAACTCCTGATTGACAGCAACGCCTTGAAGATTCTGAGTTTTCCCATCGGGCCATATGACTTTTATGCTATCCAATTCTTTGGATTGGCCCACTCCAAAATGCAACGCTTGTTCTACCGTAGATAAATACCCACGATAAGGCGTGAAATATTTTTTTTGTACACTACCCCCATAGAAGATTTCGACCTTGCTTCCTAACGCTTGTTTGTTCTTTTCAGAACCTTTAAACTTGAACCTAATGTATCTGTTTTCCTCTGAAGAAAGTGTGTTTTCAAATAAACCAGCGGGATCATCAATATTGTTCATTACCAAATCCAAATCGCCATCATTATCCAAATCGGCGTATGCCATGCCATTAGAGTATGTTGGTTTATCAAAACCTACTTCTGTAGAAGCATCTTCAAATGTTAGGTTACCAGTATTCTTGAAGAAGTAGTTGTTTTCTTTTATTCCCGGTAGTTTATTGAGTTCTTCAATACGTTTTTTACGATTGGCCTCTGCTGTACCCATGGTTAATACCCGATCCCCGTAGACCATAAAGTCCAGATTGGTAATATCTTGTCGGTAACCATTAGTAATGCAAAGATCATTAAGTCCGTCTTGGTCAAAATCTGCAAACAAGGCACTCCAGCTCCATTCCGTTGCATCAATTCCTGCAAGCTGTCCCACTTCACTAAAAGAACCATTGCCATTGTTGAGCTGCAGTGTGTTTCTAATATATTGAGGTTGATAACCGTAATCTAGTCTATTTCTAAACTGATCATAATTATTGCCCATCATGGTGAGTTTCCACCGTTTATTGTCTGGCGGAAGCATATCCAAAACAACAACATCCATATTCCCGTCATTATTAATATCAGCAATATCATTGCCCATACCATTAAAAGTAAGATGTTTAAAATAAGAGGCTATTTCATTTTTGAACGTACCATTTTTTTGATTGATATAGAGCAAATCATCCGTAAGGAAATCATTGGACACATAGATATCTGGCCAACCATCTGAATTCATATCACATACTTCAATACCAAGACCATACCCTTCAATAGAAATACCTGATTCGGCCGAAACATCGGTAAAAACTGGATTCCCAGCTTCGTTCTCGCCACTGTCATTTCTAAAGAGTTTATCTACAGAAGGAACTTTTTCTCGACCTTCTTTAGGTTTTGCCGTATTTCTATTAAAATCTACCAATGCATTGTTCAAAAGGTACATATCTAAATCGCCATCTCCATCATAATCAAAGAAAACCGATTGCACTGAATAACTTGTGTCTGCCAACCCCCATTTTTGAGCTTCTTCAGTAAAAGACAACTTACCATCCTTTAAACCATTATTTACAAACAATAGGTTCGCTTTGTTTTCACTTTTTGCATTTCTTGGCCCTGCTCTACAAACATAAATATCAGGAAAACCATCTTGATTAATATCAACTATAGCCACACCATTAGACCAATGCGTAGAACCCACATTTGCCGACTCAGTAATATCTTCAAACTTAAAATTACCTTGGTTACGATACAGGCGGTTGCTCACCATATTTCCCGTAAAATAGACATCCTGAAGGCCGTCCAAATCAAAATCGGCCACAGCAACACCAGCGCCATTGTACATATACTCAAAATCTAGTATGGTAAGTGTATCTGTTAGGTTTAGTTTATTTTGAAACGTTAGACCAGATTCAGAAGATGTTATTTCTTTAAAAAGTGTTTTTTCATTCTTAGAGCATGATAAAATACATAATACCACGCAGGAGAAGAGCGAGTAATAAAACAAACTGATTTTATACGTAGCGAACATGAAAGAAATTAAAAACGTCTATAAATAGAAAGGAATCCAATCTAGGGGTTATTCAAAATTGGATTCCTTTCAGTAAAATTACTATACTTTTTAGGGAAACCCTAAAAGAAGATTATTAATATCCTGAGTTCTGGATTAGCAAACCTTTAGACCTATCAATTTCTGTAAGTGGAAACGGAAATACATTGTATTTATCGTCCCAAGCAGCTCCAAAAATCTCAGCTCCAATTCCCCATCTAGTAATATCAAAGTACCTGTGTGGTTCTAAGGCCAGCTCTACTCTTTTTTCCTGCATTAACGCGTCCATAGGGTCTAACGAACGGTCAACAAGACCTAGACCAGCTCTATCACGAATATCATCTATTTCGTCAAAAGCAAGTCCAACATCACCTCCACCTTGAATCAAAGCTTCCGCATAAAGTAATTTAGCTTCTGCAAATCTAAACCAACGCTCATTGTTAAAATCTACTTGTCCGTTAGCAGAAGAGTTACCTACTACAGCATTTAAAGTTCCTCTATACTTCTTCAAAGTATACCCTGACGAAGACCAAGCAGGATCATAAGGAATTTCATAACGCGTTCCATCAAAAGAATAATACATATCACCATCTTGATATACAGTAACCGCTAATCTTTCATCACCTGCCTCATAAGCATCCACTAAATCTTGAGTAGGAACCCACTGACCTTGTTTTCCGCCCGGTGCATCACCACCTGCATCCCAATAATTTCCTCGCGCCGTTCCTTGAGAAGCTTTAAAATCTTCTGAGTGTGTATCATCAAAAACCCAAAGGTTATCATCAGAAAACGGACCACCATACTGGATTTCAAAAATAGATTCTGAATTATTCTCATTCGTGTAAGCAAATAACTGCTCATAGTCTGGAACCAAAACATAAGGTCCCGAATTAACAACCTCTTCTAGTGCCGTAATAGCTGTTGGCCAATCTTCTTTCCAAACATTTACTTTACCAATATACGCTTTAGCAGTCCATAAGGTAACTCTACCTGTATTAGAGCCATCCCAATCAGCAGGAAGACCTGCCTCAGCTTCAGCCAAATCTGCCAATATTGCGGCATATAATTCTTCTTGTGTTGCATTTGGTCTGGCCTGATCATTAATATCTGTTCTAATATCTAGGGCTAAAGGTGGCGTACCAAACATCTTCATAGCCTGAAAATGAAACCAAGCTCTTAAAAATTTAGCTTCGGCATTAATTATGGTCTTATCTTCTGCAGTTAACTCATTCTCTTTTTCAAGATTTTCAAGTACAATATTTGCTCTATATATACCTTCATAAATCTGAGTGTAAACTGCTCCGAAAGGAACATCATTAGAACGAAGTAAGAGGTTATCTATATCTCTAGAAGAAGTTCCGTTTACTTCATCGGCTGCTACATCATCGGTTATTGCCAAGGAGATTTTCCAAAACTCACCTCTTTCACCCAACGTCTCAGTACTAGTTCCCCAAAAATCTTGGATAGATGAATAGGAAGCAAAAACAGCTCCATCAAAATCCGTTCTTGTTTTGTAAAACTGATCCGTAGTCACACGGTCCAGAGGCTCAAGGTCTAGCTGGTCACCACAGGAGAGAACTCCTAACAGTGATGCACATGCAAAAAATACAATTATTTTTTTCATAATATTTTATAATTTTTTAAACTTAATTGAACGTTACGGATAACCCTAACTGAAAGATTCTAGGTGTTGGTGAAGCTCCACCATCTTGACCTGTAGCCAATGTAAACTCACCCTTTTGAAAACTCTGCGTTCTACCAACTTCTGGATCATAACCAGAATACTTAGTAAATGTTGCTAAGTTTTGAGCACCAACATAAATTCTAAAATTAGAAATCATATCGTTTGTCCAAGAAGTTAATAAATCTTGAGGAAGGTTATAGCCTATTTGTGCATTCTGAATTCTTAAATAACCTGCATCTTCAATCCATCTATCTGAATATCTGTTGTTCCCGTTAGGATCGTTCAACGTCAATCTTGGATTTGAACTAGAAGTAGCAGTTCCTTCACCCGTCCACCGGTCTAAAACCTGCGTACTAAAGTTGTTACCAGAACTTAAATCTTCCAATGCTATTCTAGCAGAATTATAAACTTGCTTGTTTCCTACCCCTCTAAAATTGATTGAGAAATCAAACCCTTTATATGCTGCATTAAAATTCATACCGTAGTAGAATCCAGGAAAAGGACTTCCTAGTTCAGTTCTATCATCAGCGTCAACAATACCATCACCATTTACATCTACAAAACGTATGTCTCCAGGAGAAGGCGTTCCGTTAGCATCTGGTACGGCAGCCGCAACCTCAGCATCATTTTGATACAAACCATCAGTCTTATAGCCATAAAAATGGCCAAGGCTTTCACCTTCTATAGTTCTGTGCGTACTTGCACCTCCAATTCCTGTTATGATTTGAGTAACCTCTCCTAAATCAGTAACCTCATTATTGTTTGTTGTGAAATTACCACCAATAGAATATGTAAAATCCCCAGCTTCACCTGCGTAGTTAAGTGATAATTCAAGTCCAGAGTTTTTAATAGAACCGATATTAGCATCAGGAGCTAAGAAAAAGCCAGAAACGTATGGTAATGGTAACCCGATAAGAACGCCGTCATTAACTTTATTGTAATAATCAAAGCTACCGGTCAACTTGTAATTGAATAAACTAAAATCAAGACCTACATCAAATTGAGTACTCGTTTCCCAAAACAAATCTTGATTGGCAAAAGTGGTAGGTGCAGGAGCTGTAACTGTCCCCTGATCATCACCGATCACATATCTTATATTACTATCTACAGCACTTAAATATGGGAAATTCGTTGGCGAGGCCTGGTTACCAGACTGACCCCATCCTGCACGAATCTTTAAATCATCAAAAGCTCCATCCTTTGGAAAAAATTCCTCATCTGAAACTCTCCAACCTAAAGATACAGAAGGAAACACATCTGTTCTGTTATCAGGAGAAAATCTTGAAGTTGCATCACGTCGAATATTAAATGTAGCTAAATATTTTCCTTGATAGTTATAGGTGAGTCTACCCAACCATCCTTGTAAGGTCCATAAATCCGCCTCATTGGCCGCCCCTACCGTGCCAACCTCTCCGGTTGATGCAAAGTTCTCATTAAATAAACTTCTACCTTGTACACGTAACTTGTCAAATCTAAATTTTGTTTGCTCAAAACCGAACAATGCTCCTATATTATGATCGCCAAAAGTCTTATCGTACTGCAAAGTAGCAGCTGATGTTAACGTTAATTCAATAGGTCTGGAAGAAACCAAAAGAGATGACCCAGTAGAATTATTCAGAACGGCATCAGATGTAAAATAATCACCAACACCCACGTTGTAATCTATACCTAAAGAAGGTCTAAATCTTAACCCGTCTAAAATCTGTAATTCCCCGTAGAAACTAGCTAAGATTTTGCGTGTCTGTAAATTTGTGGTTGTGTATCTATCATCGGTATTAAACAGGTAGTTGTTCGCTGTTATACCGTTACCCCTAGTTTCCGGAGTAGAATCATTATAACCAAAAGCTCCATTACCATAAGGCTGGTAATATGGTGCATTCAATGCAGAATTAAAACCTGCATAAATACCTTGTTCACTTTGCACTTGTCTATCCGTTTGACTTAAAAGAATGGATTCACCAAATTTTAAATATTTACCAACGTTAATTTCTGAATTAGCTTTCAAAGAATACCTTTTAAAACCTTGAGCTAATTCAATACCATCCTGATCTAACAATCCTCCGGAAATAAAATATTTGGCCTTATCATTTCCACCACTAACACTTACATTGTGGTTTTGAATGAATCCTGTTTGAAAAATTAAATCTTGCCAATCAACATATGGGCTTCCAGAAAACTCTGAAAGGTCCCTACCTAATTGACCTTGAATATCAATAAACTGCTCTACATCTAGAACATCTATTCTATCTCTAGCCGTAGAAGTTGAAACATAACCGTTATAAGTTACCTTAGCGTCTCCGCTCTTTCCTCTTTTGGTCGTAACGATAATAACACCGTTTGCAGCTCTAGACCCATAAATTGCCGTTGAGGCAGCATCCTTTAAAACATCTATAGATTCAATATCATTAGCATTTAAACCAGCTAATGGGTTAGAATCTGTAGTAGAAGAGGTGTTTACAGTTATATTGGTTGTCTGTACAATAGGAATACCATCAATTACCCATAATGGGTCTGTATTTCCCGCAGTACCTACACCTCTAATCAACACACTAATAGGGGCACCTGGATCACCACTACGATTTGTAATATTTACCCCAGAAATAGTACCCGCCAACGCTTGATCAGGGCTAGTAATAGGTTTGGAAACAATATCCGCAGAACTAATAGATCCAACAGCACCTGTTAAATCTGCTTTTCGTTGGGTACCGTACCCAACGACAACTACTTCGCTAAGTGCCTGTGCATCTTCGGCCAAAGTAACATTAATTGTTGTGCGGCCATCTATAGCCACTTCTTGTTTGGAATACCCCACATAGGAGAAGACCAAAGCAGAGCTGCCTTCCGGCACCTCTATACTGTAATTTCCATCAAAATCCGAAACGCTTCCAACGGTAGTACCTTTCACCAATACGTTTACGCCAGGCAATACGCCCTGGTCGTCAGAAGTAGTACCTGAAATTGTGGTTTGTGCGCACAAAGATGCAACACTGAAGAAAAACAAAGCTGCGAGCACAAAACCATGTGATCGAACTCTATTTAATCTCTTAAAGTTCTGGTTCATAATGAGTAGTTTAAGTTAGTAATAAATTGAGTTAGTATTTTTGTTTTCACCACACGTAACGCTCATCAGAACGTTAAAAAAGACTAAAAACAAAATTAAGCCGAGCGTTACATAAATGCACTTTAACGGTATTATAATACAAGTTACCCCCTTTTTTTTGAAAAAAACAAAATTTAAAGGCATTGAACAACAAAATATTTAACATCACGAAAAGAATCTATGCTACACTATGCTACAAAGCAAAAATAAGAATTTTTTCCATACCAAAAACAATTTTCGCTGCCAAAAATGAGAATTAATCATTTTAAGCGCTAAAAAATAGATATTCTAAAATTTATAAGGATGAATTTTACAGCAAATTCAGCTATTACGCTAATATCACAAAGAGTTACGCTTAAACAGTTTTGAAGTAACAATGGTCTGAGAAACCATGTTATTTTTAATGTGTTGGGCAGCCATTGTAGCCATATCTTTAAAATCCGTAGAGATTGTAGTAATACCTCCAAAGGCAATTTCTTTAATTATGTGGTCATTATGAGATAGCACCCCCACATCTTCGCCCACTTCCAAATTAGAATTATGGCAGTCCTTAAGTAATTCCCAAAGAGAAGCGTCATTAATGAAAAAGTAAATGGATTCTTTTTCAAGAGAACCTTCAACATAATCCTCTAACACAACTCCATTTATACCATAATCAGCAATGAACCTATGGAAGGCCAATAAAATTCCACGTGGGTAGTCTCTATTTTCAGCATAAAAAAGAACTAGCTTCTTATATTTTCTAATTTCTGGAAGCAACTCTATTAACTTATCAAATGTGGTTGCCTCAAATTCCTGAGCTATATACGAATACTCATCTGGCATTGGCAAATACCGGTCAACTATCAGTAACTTTTGAGGTTCGATCGTCAAAAGAAGAGGCCTAATTACCTTATCTGGAATTGGAGCTACCACATACATTCCATATTTACCTCGAATATTATTGAAAATGGTCTCAAAAATCGAAATGTTGTTGTGATGAAAAAAAACATCTATCTGATACTTATTTCCTAGTTCTTTTCTGAAAGAGTTATAAAAGTCTTCTTGGAAACGTTGAAAAGAAAATAAAAGCAAGGCTATCCTCAACGTCACTTTAGTCTCATCACTTATAATAAAGTACCCTTTTAATTTTTTAGACTCTACCAGCCCTCTCTCTTTTAACTCCTCATAAGCCTTAACTATGGTCTTTCTAGCATAGCCAATATCTGATACCATTTTATTTATTGATGGTAATTTATCACCAACCAAAAGCTCCCCAGAATCCAAAGCTTCTATAACACCATGCACCAATTGTTCGTGCTTGGTCAAGCTATTTACTTCTTTTAGTCGATGGATTATCTGGAGTAAAGACATTAAGTATTATTGAAAATTAAAAATAGGGTGCGCTTTGTAAGTATAATAATACAAATTTATTATAATAAACTTCAAAACCGTTAACTTTTTTAATAACAAAAGAACAAATATTTCACATGGAAGTAAATATTACTTTCATTTTTGATGAATACACAATTCAATCAGCCTGATTTAGATTTATAGACACCTAAATTTAGCACAAAACTTAAGGTTTTTAAAAGAAAAGACCAAATCAAAGCTCATACTCTAGGCGCCTTTTTACTCTTTCCACTTTAAGGTTTCCATAATCCCTCGAATATCATTCTGAAGATAGGCCGCCGCTGGATATATTGAATCATAGTTGGGTCTCGTGTAGAAATATAATGACCCCGTTACAAAGTTATCAGTACTATCAGTAACATAAAATTGTGCTTGTGATGCAGCATTACCAGTAACCTCATAAAACATACCGTAAACACCGTTTTTTTCATTTACAAAAGGTTGCTCCAATATACCATCTGCTTTCACAGAATGCTCATAACTTAGTCTTTGGGCATCAGCAAGCAACTTTTCAACATTGTCCTCTACCTTTTTATAGTTGATATAAATCTCACCCTTCATCTCTGGGTATCCTAAAACTAGAGAAGTCTTTGTTTTACTTTTTATTTTAGCCTTGATATTGTAGTCGAACATAAAATGTTCTGTCTGCAATTTTCCTTGCTTTGGTGCCCCATATTCCAAACGTAATTGCGCTTTAGGCTTTGGCAAGACCTCCTCTTTACAGCCAATAGCTAATATGAATACCATCAAAAGAAAAAAACTATATCTGTACATCTTGGGGCAACGTTATTTTTATTTGCTTCAACCTCTTTTTGTCTAAGCTTTCTACTATAAACTGATATTCATTAAATACAATTATCTCTCCTCTTTTAGGAAAACTTCCCGCTATTTCAAGAACAAAACCAGCAATAGTCTCAGACTCTCCCTTGTGTTCTTCAAAATCGATTTCATTTTCAATTTTGGCTACGCGATAAAAATCCTTAAGCGCAGTCTTCCCATCAAAAACAAAATTAAAATCATCTAGTTTTGAAAAAATAAGGTCTTCATCATCAAATTCATCGCTAATATCACCAACTATTTCCTCAATAATATCTTCTAAAGTAACAATACCTGAAGTACCTCCATACTCATCTACAACTACAGCCAGGTGATTTTTTTTCTCCTGGAACTCTAATAATAAGTCATCTAGCTTTTTGTTTTCCGGAACAAAATAGGGCTCACGGATAAGCGTCATCCAGTTAAAGGTCTTCCTATCTATATAAGGTAACAAATCTTTAACGTAGAGCACTCCCAGAACATTGTCCATATTCTCTGAAAAAACCGGAATTCTAGAATACCCGTGTTTTTTAATTTCTGCAAAAATTTCAAGAAATTTCATATCCTCGCTCACTGCAAAGATGTCTATACGCGGACGCATTACCTGTTTGGTATCTGTATTCCCAAAGGTTACTATACCTTGTAGTATCTTTTGTTCTTCTTTGGTTGTATCTCCGTCCGAAGTTAATTCTAAAGCTTGAGAAAGATGATCTACGCTTAAATTGGATTTTTGCTTACCCAATTTATCATATAAAAATAGAGTTCCCGCCCGCATAGGAAGACTCAACGGACTAAACAAAAAATCTAGCACATTAAGCGGGTATGACATAAGGTGGGCAAATGCTTTTCTATTTCGGTTTGCATAAACTTTTGGTAAAATCTCACCGAACATTAATATCAAAAAAGTAGCTACTACAACTTCTAAGAGAAACCGTACCCATTCTAACTCAACATTTGCAAAAAGAGAGTTGCCAATAGTACTGAATAGTAGAACTACACCAATATTAATGGCATTATTAGCGATAAGAATAGTAGCCAGTAGTTTTTTAGGGCGATCAAGAAGTTTAACTATTATATTTCCACGTACACTTTTCTCTTCCGAAATCTCATTTACATCTGTAGGTGAAAGTCCAAAAAAAGCAACTTCTGCACCAGAAACAAGCGCAGATGACATTAATAATACAACAAGAATTGTAATCTCAAATGCAAAAGCACCTACTAGAGTAATGAAATAAGGTACTAAACTAAGGGGGTCAGGGTCCAACGGCCAAAAATTTAGAAATAAACAGTGGTTTGTGAATACAACTTAACCCCTAACTTCTGCCCAATATGCAAACTGGCAGAGTCCAAAGATTCTATAAAACTACAATTGTCTAAATATACTTGCTTCATAGCATTTAATTGTATCTCTAGGGGTTTACTAAAAATACATAATTTTTCTTAAAAAGGAAGGTCATCATCTTCCTCTGATCTAACTTCTGGAGCTGCCTTAGCGCTACTGGCTGTATTTGAAACGGTATTTTGCTGTGGTTGTTGTCCTCCAGATTGTTGATTTGACATACTTTCTTTCTTCGTAGAGAGAAATGTAAACTCTTGAACATGAATTTCCGTACTGTAACGTGTATTACCATCTTCACCTTGCCATTGACGGTTTTTCAAACGGCCTTCCACATACACCTTATCGCCTTTACTCAAATACTTTTCACATATTTCAGCAGCTTTATTTCGCACTACAACATTATGCCAATCTGTATTTGTAACGCGCTCTCCGGTTTGCTTGTTGGTATAGCTTTCATTAGTAGCAATAGGAAACCGACCAATACATCCTCCTCCTTCAAAATAATGCATCTTCACCTCATCACCTAAATGGCCAATTAACATTACTTTATTCAACGTACCACTCATAGTCTCCTTTTTTTTTTGCAATTTGAATCTACAAATATACTTGTTTTTTAGCCTTCAGTACCAAGTGATTCTGTTACGATTTTTATAATTTATGCAAAGGTCAACAGAAAATGGAAAAGGTAAGGCATGCTACCAAAAACTACTTCTTTCCAAACCGATCTAAAAACTCAGCAATAAGAACGGGTACAGGGTAGTTCTCAACGTCTTCAAACGAAATACTCTCTTTGAGACCACCTTTTGTATGCACGATCCAAAATGTAGTATATAAATGTTGATGCGATAGCTTATGAACAATAGCATCTGTATTAAACTTATCCACAGAAACCACTTCAGTATTACAATATAAAGTACTTAATTCCCGCTCCAAAGCAGGTTTTGAAAGTTCACTATCTGACTCCACAAGTGGAAATTGCCAAAGATTTTGCCATATTCCTTTACCTTTTCGTTGTTCGAGTATTGTTTCCCCTCGTTCCGATATAAAAACCACATAATTGAAGTATCTATTGCGGACTTTAGTCTTTTTCAACTTTACCGGGAGCTCTGCCACCTTATTAGTTTGTAGCGCTACACAACTTTCATTCAAAGGGCATATGTTGCAATCTGGACTTTTTGGCGAACACTGAATGGCACCAAATTCCATAATTCCTTGGTTATAATCACGAATGTTTTGCACATTCATGACCTCCTTGGCTAACTTTTTGAAATATTTAACACCTTCGGTACTATTAATGGGTAAATCAACTCCAAAATAACGTGACAAAACCCTATAAACATTACCATCTACCACTGCTTCAGGCCTATCAAAACAAATAGATGAAATTGCACTTGCCGTATAGTCCCCCACTCCTTTGAGCAACAGTAATTCTTTATAGGTATCAGGAAATTTACCCCCATATTCACCAACTACCATCTTAGCCGTAGCATGTAAGTTTCGTGCTCTTGAATAATAGCCCAAACCCTGCCAAAGCTTTAAAACTTCCTCCTCGGAAGCGCTTGCAAGATCATGTACTTTAGGGTAATTATGAATGAACTTTAAGTAGTACGGAGTACCTTGAACCACCCGTGTTTGCTGCAACATAATCTCAGAAAGCCATATCTTATATGGGTCCCTTGTGCTCCTCCACGGCAAGGTTCTTTTATTTACTTTATACCAAACAAGAATTCGCTCTGAAAATGTCATTTTTGTAACTGCTATGGCACGAAATTAATTGTTTATTAAATGATATGCATACCCAAGAATAGGCATAAATTGAAAAGTGAAGGTGAACGACTTAAAATTAACCCTTTAGCACGAAAGATTAATTTTAATTTATATATTTGCATCCCAAAAAAATTATACTGAAAATTTAACACGAAAGATGACGAAAGCAGAAATTGTATCGAAGATCTCAGACAAGCTGGGAATTGAAAAAGGTGATGTGCAGGCCACAGTTGAAAGTTTTATGGAAGAGGTGAAATCTTCTTTGGAAAGTGGTGACAATGTTTATCTTCGCGGTTTTGGTAGTTTTATCATTAAAACAAGAGCCGAAAAAACCGGAAGGAACATTAGTAAGAACACTACAATTAAAATACCGGCACACAATATTCCTGCATTTAAGCCTGCCAAGGTTTTTGTAGAAGGTGTCAAAAGCAACGTACAAGTAAAATAAATATACTAACTTAAAGTAGAATTTTATGCCGAGTGGTAAGAAAAGAAAGAGACATAAGGTAGCTACCCATAAGCGCAAGAAGCGCAGGAGAGCTAACCGACACAAGAAAAAATAATTGCTAGGGGTTGAAATTTTTCAACCCCTTTGCTTGTTTTTTCACCCCATATGTTCATTGACATAGAGATTACAGAAAATCTCGGCGAATTCAGGTAATTCGCTTCAATTATTGTTTAATCTGTTTGCCTACTTAATATTAAGTGTTGGCAAATACAAATACATTCAGGTGAATAGAGAATTAATCGTAAGATCTAGTTCTGATGCCGTCGATTTTGCACTCCTAAAAGATGGAAAGCTCACTGAATTGCATAAAGAAGAAGACAACAACGATTTTTCCGTTGGTGATATTTTCTTAGCAAAGGTTCGTAAACCGGTCACCGGTCTAAACGCAGCTTTTGTAAATGTTGGTTATGAAAAAGATGCGTTTCTGCACTATCATGACCTTGGCCCACAATTGGCCACTATGCTTAAATTCATAAAGGGCGTGAGTACCAATAAGATTACAGATTACTCACTTGCCAACTTTCCATTCGAAAAAGATATTGACAAGAATGGCGTAATCACAGACGTCATCAAAGCAAATCAGTCGTTATTGGTTCAAATCGTTAAAGAACCTATCTCAACCAAAGGACCAAGAATTAGCTCCGAGCTTTCTATAGCTGGGCGTTATTTGGTAATGGTACCTTTTTCTGATCGTGTTTCCGTATCTCAAAAAATAGGAAGTAGCGAAGAAAAAGAAAGGTTAAAAATACTCGTAAGAAGTATTAAACCTAAAGGATTCGGCGTCATTATAAGAACAGTTGCCGAAGGCAAAAAAGTAGCGGAACTAGACAAAGACCTAGAAAATTTGTTGGCTAAATGGTCAACAATGTGTAAAAAATTGTACAAGGCTCACACACCTTCAAAAGTGTTGGTTGAACTCAACAGGGCATCTTCCATCCTTAGGGATATTTTCAATGATTCTTTCACAGGAATCAATGTTGATGATGAAACCCTTTATGAGCAAATCAAAGATTACTTGCTAGAAATTGCACCTGGAAAGGAATCCATAGTTAAACTGTATAATTCTTCTGTTCCTATTTTTGAAAAATTTGGAATTGAGCGACAAATAAAAACTTCTTTTGGCCGAACCGCCAGTATGAGTAAAGGCGCTTATCTTATTATAGAACATACGGAAGCACTACACGTTGTAGATGTAAACAGTGGTAACCGTTCTAACAAGGCCAAAAATCAAGAAGACACCGCTTTAGAGGTGAATTTACTGGCAGCTTCAGAAATAGCCCGACAATTGCGTTTGCGTGATATGGGCGGTATTATTGTTGTTGATTTTATTGACATGGTAAAAGCGCCGCACCGTAAAAAGCTTTTTGATCATCTTAGGGATGAGATGAAAGATGATCGTGCAAAACACAAAATATTACCTCCAAGTAAATTTGGACTTATACAGATTACAAGGCAACGGGTACGGCCCGAAATGAATATCAAAACTACCGAGGTAAATCCGAATGGTAATGGGAAAGAAATTGAAGCCCCAATTGTTTTGATAGACAAAATTAACGCCGACCTTGAAAAGCTCTTAAAAGGTCCTAAGAAAGATAACGGAATTACACTTAACATTCATCCGTTTATCGCGGCCTACATTACTAAAGGCTTTCCTTCCATGCGTTCTAAGTGGTTCTTAGAACACAAAAAATGGATTAAAATACAACCTAGAGACGCGTATACGTATCTTGAATACCGTTTTAAAGACAAAGACGGTAAAACCATATATTAAAAGTTTTAAAGCGACCTTCGGCAACGATGGTCGCTTTTTTTATGCTTTACATTTAAATTTTAAGTTCGTCTTCTTACCACCTCAAATTGTATTTTTGCTTCACGAGCCATTGGCAAAACCAGAATATATTTATGCACGAACAACGCGCTTATTCCATTGAAGAAGCAAAGAGAAAATTAGAAGGGTATTGCGCCTATCAAGATCGTTGTCATAAAGAAGTGGTTACAAAGCTTCGTGAAATGCGAATGATTCCTGAAGCCATAGACCAGATTGTGGTTCATTTAATCCACGAGAACTTTTTAAACGAAGAGCGATTTGCCCAGAGTTTTGCCAGAGGTAAATTCTCTATAAAGAAATGGGGTAAAAAACGTATTGTAAACGAACTGAAGCAACGCAATATCTCAAAATACAATATCACCACAGCCCTCAAAGAAATAGACGCTGAAGACTATCTACGGACGTTAGACATCCTTGCCGAGAAAAGACTTTCCCAAATTACGGAACGAAATCCTTTAAGGCGAAAGAAAAAGTTGGCCGATTACCTTTTATATAGAGGTTGGGAGAGCCATTTGGTCTATGAAAAGCTCAAAGAACTTGTGCCGTAACCCACTTAGAAAAAAAATAGACCTATAAAAAATTAAAAACCGCACCAATATTCACGGTAAATTGGTTGTGTAGTTTTTCAGCTGGCTCTAAATCTTCAATTTTATATTTAGCAATGGGAAAACCAAGTTCGGTGTAAATACCCAACCCATCAGAAAAAAAATAACGCGCTCCCATATGAAAACCGAAGTTTTTCAAACCTAAATCTAATCCAGGGTAAATATCAACCTCATCACTAAGACCGATAATATTTCCCAAATGTGCACTAAAGCGTGCCTTTGTATCAAAACGCTCCCAAGTACTTGCAGATATACCCTCATCAATACCTAAAAGATACGTTGCCGTAGCTCCAATAGATATATTTTCACCCAAACCAAAATCATATGAAGTCATGATTCCCGTGCCGTTACTCTGTAAATTTGCCCCTACTTGAAACTTTTGATCATCTCTACCTTCATAGGCCTGTGCCGATAAAAAAGTAGTTGTAAGAAGTAAGCAAAGGGATAAAACGTAAAATTTCATTTATAGTGTTTTTTATGGAAACGGATAATCAAAAAATTATTTGGAGGCTATTTTAGATGTTCGCTCTATTGCCCTTCGATTCTTTTGATCTATCCATTTCTGGCCTCGAATTTTTCTCATTAAAATATCAAAATTACGCATTATGAAAACATTATAAAGCCCCTCTGCAAAATTTATCGGGTTCTTTGGCCAAGACCTAAGGCTCATAGAAAATCCTGGGGTTTTATACTTCATATAATGCCAATAACCTTCTGGCATGAACAGCACTTCTCCATGGTTCAGATCGGTTTTGAAACCGCTGGCTTGCTGTAGCGCAGGCCATTTTTCAAAATCAGGATTTTCAAAATCTATACTTTCGTGCGTAATAAGTGAATTAGGGACTTTGTACAAGTACTTAGTTTCAGATGGCGCGAATAGAATACACTCCTTTTTACCTTCGAAATGAAAATGGAAAATATTGGACATATCAATATCATAGTGCATGAAAGTAAATGAATCCCTACCCCCAAAAAAGAGCATGGGCAGCTTCTTTTTTAACGTGAGTCCAAAATCAGGAAACTCATAATCTTTTTGAAGCTGCGGCACTTCCTTTAAAACGTTCCAAAGAAAAATACGGTACTTAGTAGGCTTTGCCTTTAACAAATCTACGTACTCGGACATTTTCATTTTTGCATGTGGCTCGTTAAAACCATCTTCATGGTTAACCGGACGGTCATCATACAATGGTACAATTTTATCTCCTGCAACTTCACGAATATAATCAAGATTCCACTTTTTAAAAGCAGGCCAATTTTCTATAGCACGTTCTATCACCACAGGTTTCTGCGGTTTAAAATAGTGTTCTAAAAAATCTTCCTTGGAGATTGTAGATACCCTTGGAATGGCTGTTAGCTTCAATGGAACTATGATTCTATTTAAGCGGTAAATTTAATTAACCTTAAGTAAATATTTTCTTAAAATTAAATTAATCTATCACTTTGCTTTTCGCCTTTGCCTCTTCGTTTCTCTCGATAGTATGTCCAGGTCGAGTCCATTTTGGTTTTTCACCCAAAGGTTGCAACTTAGATTCAGCAGCTTCTACCGTTTTTGGTTGTGAAACTTTAGTGAATGGTTTTTGAGGATTAAGACCTAACATTTTGAACATTTCCATATCCTCGTTTACATCTGGATTAGGAGTGGTCAACAATTTGTCTCCCGCGAAAATGGAATTAGCACCTGCAAAGAAGCACATGGCTTGTCCTTCTCTACTCATTTCCGTACGACCAGCAGATAAACGCACTTGCGTTTCCGGCATAACAATACGCGTGGTTGCTACCATACGAATCATATCCCAAATAGAAACTGGCTCCATATCTTCCATTGGAGTTCCTTCTACGGCCACTAATGAATTAATAGGTACAGATTCTGGCTGAGGATTCAAACTTGCCAAAGCAACCAACATTCCGGCGCGATCTTCAATAGCCTCACCCATACCGATGATACCACCGCTACAAACTGTTACATTGCTCTTACGAACATTATCTATTGTTTCTAGACGATCCTCAAAAGCACGTGTAGAAATAACATCTTTATAATAATCTTCTGATGTATCTAAATTGTGGTTATAAGCATAAAGACCGGCTTCAGCTAAACGGTGTGCTTGATTTTCGGTTAACATACCCAACGTACAACAAACCTCCATATCTAGCTTGTTAATGGTACGCACCATTTCCAACACCTGATCAAACTCAGGACCATCCTTTACATTCCGCCATGCTGCACCCATACAAACTCGCGAGCTACCGGAAGCTTTTGCCCTTAAAGCCTGCGCTTTTACGTGCGAAACTTTCATAAGATCATTCCCTTCAATATCTGTGTGGTACCGTGCCGCTTGCGGACAATACCCACAGTCTTCAGGGCAACCGCCTGTTTTTATTGAAAGTAAGGTAGACACCTGAACCGTATTTGGATCATGATGTTTTCTATGGATAGTAGCCGCATCATAAAGCAACTCCATTAAAGG